>NZ_JBYSZW010000043.1:0-71947 GCF_058787575.1 Cupriavidus sp. FW305-3-2-15-C-LB2 | reverse complement strand
AACAGGTCCGTGAAACAGCTCCGCGCCGATGATAGTGCGGATTCCCGTGTGAAAGTAGGTCATCGCCAGGCTCTTATACCGCAGAACCCCCAGCCCCAAAAGGCTGGGGGTTTTTGCTTTGGCGCGGCGGAAAATCACGCCCGCGCCCCTCATGCCGTCATCCGCCGGTCCGCGACAGCCAGCGCAACGCCGGCCAGGCAGCAGCCTCCAACCAGCAATGCGGCTGGCACGGTGCCGTGCACTGCCAGTGAGCTGGCCGCAACCGGCATCAGCATCAGCACAGCCAGGTTGTTGATGCTTTCCGAGACGGCCAGAATCTGCCCCTTTGCTGCGCCGGCCCGCCGAGCCAGGATGGCGGTGCTAGATGGCGCCGCGATGCCGAGTGCCGCGCCCCACGCCAGCAGGCAGCCAAGCGACCCGGGCAACCCCAAGACGCCTGTCGTGAACAAGGTCAGGGCCACGGCGACAAGCGCGGTGGCCACTATCAAAACACTTTCCTCGCGCGCGAAGCACTGGCTGGCACGCCCTGCCAGCAGATTGCCAACGGCCAGGCCGAGGCCGAACACCGAAAGTGCCGCGCCGACGCCGGCCACGCCGAGCCCGTAACGCAGCCGCAGCACTTCCCCCGCTAGTACATAGGCCGCTACGGCGCTTCCATTCCAGGCGCCTTTCGCGATCAATGGAAGCAGGATGCCTGAAGATGCTGGGACGTTCCTGGATTTTTCCTGGCAGTCGCCGCTACGCGGCAGATTGCGCGGAAGTACGTGGCAGCCGGCAAGAAGGGCCGCCAGGCAACCACCTGCGGTGACAAGGAAGGGAGCGCGCCAGCCGAATCCATCGGCCAGTATCCCGGCCACTGCCGGGCCTGCGGCAATGCCGGCGGTCATGCCTAGCATGACGCCGCCCATGGCGCCAGCCTGCCGCGCCGGGGGAACCAGATCTGCGATCAATGCGAAGACGGTGGGAATCGTGGCCGCGGCGGCGAGCCCGCCGAGGATACGCAATGCCATGGCGGCATGCAGCGTAGGGACGAGCGTGAGGGCGATGCCATCGAGTGCGAACAACAGCAATGCAGCCAGCAGCACGCGGCGCCGTCCGGCACGATCGGAGAACCAGCCCATCAACGGCGCGGCCAAGGCATAGGAAAGGGCATAGGCAGAAACGAGTCCCGATGCGCGCGCCGGGGTGGTGGCAAAGGCGTCTGCAAGCGGCGCCAGCATCGGTGACAACATGAATTCAGCAGCGCCGACCATGCACACGGCTAGGGCAAGCACGGGCAGCAGGCAAGGAGATGGCATAGGGTAGCCTCCTCGGGCTTCAACATTGATGGGACGTGGCGATACCGGCCAAGACGTGCGAAACGCGACGTAACAAGGGCGCATCGCCGCCTAACAGTGGGTAAATCCGGAAAATGAATGCGCCGCTGAGTCGGGCAAGATGGGTGGTGCGAGCCGGCACCGGGTACTGCGAGAAGGGGCGATTCAGAAAGATCGCCGGGAAGTCAGGGATGATTCTATCGTATTGCCAGCAATCAGGGGCCACCGGTGCCCAGGCACCGGTGGCATGGCGGAAAGTCAGTCGGCCTCGATCTGCATCGACTTCAGCAGCGGCTGCCACTTGTCGCTCTCAGCCTTGAGCAGTGTGCGCAGGCCTTCCGGCGTCTGCTTGTCGACCGGCACGATTTCCGCACCCAGGCCATCGAGTTTCTTGATCACCACGGGATCTTGCAGCCCCTTCTGCAGCGCCTTGGTCAGCCGCGCCACTGCAGCGGGCGGCGTGCCCTTGGGCGCGTAGATGCCGTGCCAGACCTTGACGTCAAAGCCCTTGAGACCGCCTTCCTGCAGCGTTGGCGCACTGGGCAGCGCCTTGATCCGCGCCGGCGTGGTCACGCCGAACAGGCGCACGCGGTCGGCCTGGATATGGGGCAGCGTGGCCGTGGTCTGGTCGCACAGCAGGTCGACCTGGCCGCCCAGCAGTGCGGTCAGCGCGGGGCCGGCGCCCTGGTAAGGAATTGCATTGAGCTTGACGTGGACCGATTGCTCGAACAGCACGCCGCATAGTTGCGATACGGCGCCCAGCCCGGCATTGGCCAGCGACACCTTGTCCTTGTTCTGCGTCACGTAGCGGATCAGTTCCGGCACGGTCTTGGCCGGCAGGTCCTTGCGGCCCATCAGGGTCATCGGCACGTCCGCGACCTGGCCGACATACTCGAAATCCTTCAGCGGCGCGTACGACAGCTTCTTGTACAGTGCCGGCGCGGTCGCCATGCCATTATGGTGGATCAGCAGCGTATAGCCGTCCGCCTGTGCGCGGGCGACAAAGGCGGCAGCCACGGTGCCGCCGGCGCCGGTGCGGTTTTCCACCACCACGCTCTGACCGAGATCCTGCGACATCGCCTGCGCCAGCGTGCGTGCCACGACGTCGGTCGGGCCGCCGGCGGAGTAGGGGACGACCAGCGTGATCGGCTTGCCGGGGTAGGCGTCAGCCGCTGCCGCGGCGCTTGTGCCAGCCAGCGCCGAGGCCATCACCATCACGCCCGCCAGCCATCGTGGCCCGGCGCGCAAATCCTTCGCATCCTTCATTGCTGTCTCCAGATTGGTGCCGCGCCGTGAGTCCGGGGCGGCTTGTCGGGGTTGCGCGGCTAGCATGGGGGTATGCCGCCGCGACCGCAATCTGGTTCTCGTGAAGGGTGCCTAATCCGTGATGGAAGATCAGGCCGGCTGGCTGGTAGCCCGGTTGCCTCGGCACTGCACTGGTCAGGCGACCTCGGCCACGCGCACTTCCACCAGCAGCTTCTTCAGTTCCGGCACGCACGAGCCGCAGTTGCCGCCGGCCTTGACGCAGGCGGTGATCTCCGCGGGCGTCTTCAGGTCGTGTTTGCGCACGGCGTCGCAGATGGTGTTGCGGCCCACGCCAAAGCACGAGCACACGGTCGGGCCGGTGTCGGCGCCTTTCTCCATCGGCTGGCCGAGCAGCAGGCCGATGCGGTCGGCGTCTTCCAGCCGCTCGCGGCCGAACAGGCCGGCGAGCCACGCGCGTGAGGGCAACTCGGGCCGCGTCGAAACGTAGACGCACGCTTCCAGCCGGTCGTTGACGACATAGCCCGCATGGTAGACGCCGGCGGTGCGGTCCTCGTACTCGAGCCAGTCGGCCTCCGGATCGGTCACGCCGAGCAGCGCGCGGGCCCAGGCGGTGCGGTCGGCCACGGTGTCGCGGCCGGCGAATTCATAGCGCTGGAACTGGCGGCCCTGCACGCGCGTCCAGTAGGTCAGCGCTTCCGCGGGCAGCGCGCTGCGGCTCAGCACGAAACCATGCCAGTTCACGCCGAATGGCTCCACCCGTACTGGCGTGTGCTTGAATTCGGGCTCGCCGGAAACGGGATCGACCACGGGATTGACCAGCGCGCCGACGCGTGCGTCGGAGCTGAACTGGCCGTTCCAGTGGATCGGCACGAACACGCTGCCGCGCGGGATGCCGCCGCCATGGCGCACGCGTGCCACCATCGCGCCCCAGCGCGTGCTGACGCGCGCGAGCTTGCCTTCGCCCACGCCGGACAGCAGCGCGTCCTGCGGGTGCATGTCGACGAAGGGTTCGGGCAGGTGGTCGGCCAGCTTGGCCGACTTGCCGGTGCGCGTCATGGTGTGCCACTGGTCGCGCACGCGGCCGGTGTTGAGGATCAGCGGGAAATCGTCGTCGGGCGCGTGGGCCGGCGCGCGCGGCGGCGTGGCGACAAAGCGGGCCAGGCCGTCGGCATGGGCGTAGCGGCCGTCGGCAAACAGGCGCTGCGTGCCGGCGCCAGCCGGTGCGCCCGCTGGCAGCGGCCATTGCACGGGCTCCAGCGCGTCATAGTGCTCCTGGTCCAGGCCGGCCAGCCCGCCGATGTCGAACACGCGCGGTGCGGCATCGTTGCGCCAGGCGCTCAGGCGTGCGTGCTCGTCGAAAATCTCATGCACGCCCGCATAGTCGAAGCCGTCAAAGCCCATGCGGCGCGCGACGTCGCACAGGATCCGCCAGTCGGCGCGCGCCTCGCCAGGCGCGGGCAGGAAGGCACGCTGGCGGGAAATGCGTCGTTCCGAGTTGGTAACGGTGCCGTCTTTCTCGCCCCAGCCCAGCGCGGGCAGCAGCACGTGCGCGGCAGCATTGGTGTCGGTGCGCTCGATGATGTCGCTGGTGACCACCAGTTCGCACTTGGCCAGCGCGCGGCGCACCTGGTCGGCGTCGGGCAGGCTTACCACCGGGTTGGTGGCGATCACCCAGACCGCCTTGACGCGGCCGGCTTCGATCGCCTCGAACAGTTCCACCGCCTTCAGGCCCGGGCGGTCAGCCACCACCGGCGATTGCCAGAAGCTCTGCACGACGTCGCGATGCAGCGGGTTGGCCAGTTCCATGTGCGCGGCCAGCATGTTGGCCAGGCCGCCGACCTCGCGCCCGCCCATTGCATTGGGCTGGCCGGTAAGAGAGAACGGGCCCATGCCCGGGGCGCCGATGCGGCCGGTCAGCAGGTGGCAGTTGATGATGCTGTTGACCTTGTCGGTGCCGGCCGACGACTGGTTGACGCCTTGCGAGAAGGCGGTCACGGTCTTTTCCGTATCCGCGAACAGCTGGTAGAACGCCAGCACGTCCTGCACGTCCAGCTTGCAGGCGCGGGCCACGGCAGCGGGATCGGCGCAGGCCGCGTCCGCGGCCTGCAGGGCTTCATCCAGCCCCGCGGTGCTGGCGGCGACGAAGGCGGCGTTGGTGCGGCCTTCGCGCGCCAGGTAGCTCAGCAGCCCGTTGAACAGCCACACGTCGGTGCCCGGGCGGATCGCCAGGTGCAGGTCGGCCAGTTCGCAGGTGGCGGTGCGGCGCGGGTCGATCGCCACGATCTTCATCTCGGGGCGCGCTTCCTTGGCCCGGGACAGGCGCTGGAACAGGATCGGATGGCACCACGCGGTGTTGGAGCCCACCAGCACCACCAGGTCGGCCAGTTCCAGGTCTTCGTAGTTGCCCGGCACCAGGTCTTCGCCGAAGGCGCGCTTGTGGCCGGCCACTGCCGACGACATGCACAGGCGCGAGTTGGTGTCGATATTGGCGCTGCCGATGAAGCCCTTCATCAGCTTGTTGGCGATGTAGTAGTCCTCGGTCAGCAGCTGGCCCGAGACATAGAGCGCGACCGAATCCGGGCCGTGGCGGCGGACGATGTCCGAGAAGCCTTGCGCGACGGTGTCCAGCGCATGGTCCCACGAGACTTGCTGCAGGGAGCCATCGGTGCCGCGCACCTTGGGGTGGAGCAGGCGGCCTTCCAGGTCCACGGTTTCACCGAGCGCCGAGCCTTTCACGCACAGCCGGCCGTGATTGGACGGGTGCTGCGCGTCGCCCGCGATCTCGACCTGGCCGTCGGCGCGCACGGTGGCGCGCACGCCGCAGCCGACGCCGCAGTACGGGCAGGTGGTGGCGGTGGTGGTGGTCAGGATCGCCGAGACGACCGGGATGTCGGACAGGTTCACGCGTTCTCCGTGCGGGGGCGTTATATGGCTTACGGTGATGCTTATGCGGCGAGCGCTTCGCACTGCGCCTGACCGAACAGCAGGCGCTGGCGCAGCGCGCCCACCGGCGTGCGGCGCTGGATCATGTCGAAGTACCAGGGGCCGTCCTGCACGTCGCCGTACAGCACGGCGCCGACCAGATAGCCGTCCTGCAGCACCAGGCGCTTGTAGACGCCGCGGCGCGGGTCGCGCAGCACCAGGTCTTCACTGCCTTCGGCGCCGATGAAGTCGCCGGCGGAATACAGGTCGACGCCGGTCACTTTCAGTTTAGTCGCGGTGGCCTGCTGCACGTAGTGGCGATGGCCGGCGCCGGCGAGGTGCGCGGCGCACACGCGCGCCTGATCCCAGATCGGCGCCACCAGGCCGAAGGTGGCCTGGCGATGCTGCACGCACTCGCCCACGGCGTAGATGCGCGGATCATAGGTCTGCAGCGTGTCGTCGACGACGATGGCGCGCTCGCAGTGCAGGCCGGCGCCGGCGGCCAGCTCGATATTGGGGCGCACGCCGGCGGTCATCACCACCAGGTCGGCGGGGATCTCGCTGCCGTCCTTGAAGCGCACGCCGGTGACGCGGTCGATGCCGAGAATCTCCGCGGTCTGAGCGCCCAGCAGGAAGCGCAGGCCCTTGCGTTCGAGCGCGCCCTGGAGCAGCGTGGCAGCGGGCTTGTCGAGCTGGCGCTCCATCAGGCTGTCGGGCAGGTGCACCACGGTCACGTCCATGCCCTGGCGCAGCAGCCCGTTGGCGGCCTCCAGGCCGAGCAGGCCGCCGCCGATCACCACCGCATGGCGGTGGTCGCGCGCGGCTTGCTGCATGGTCTCCACGTCCTGGATATCGCGGAAGGCGATCACGCCGTCGAGCTGGTGCCCCGGCACCGGCAGGATGAAGGGCTTGGAGCCGGTGGCCAGCAGCAGGCGGTCGTAGCGCACTTCGCGGCCGGAGGCCGAGCGCACGATGCGGCGCGGGCGGTCGATGGCCACCACCGGGTCGCCGGCAAGCAGTTCGATGCCATGCTCGGCGTACCACTCGCGCGTGTTCAGCATGATGTCCGCTACCGTCTTCTCGCCGGCCAGCACCGGCGATAGCAGGATGCGGTTGTAGTTGCCGTGCGGCTCGGCCCCGAACACCGTGATGTCGTACAGGTCCGGGGCGAGCCTGAGCAGCTCTTCCACAGTGCGCATGCCGGCCATGCCGTTGCCGACGACGACCAGGCGCGGGCGGGCTTGGGGGGTGGCGGAAGGCGTCATGCCGGCATCTCCGTTGGCGTGGCTTGAGGACAGGGGGAACATCAAATGGGCGCCGGTGTCAGGCTGCGAGTTCTTCCTCGGCCTCGCTCACGGCCACGCCGGCGGCAATCCAGACCTTGCCGTCATAGACGCGTGCGGCGTAGGCACTGACGGACTGCTCGGGCGCTTCCAGGCATTCGCCGGTGCGCAGGTCGAAGTGATGCTTGTAGATTGGCGAAGCCACCACCAGGCGCTCGCCGAGGTTGCCGACCAGCCCGCGCGACAGCACCGCGGCCTGCGAGTTGGGATCGAAGTTGTCGATGGCGTAGACTTCGTCGCCACGGCCGATGCGGAACACGGCGACCTGCTTGTCGTCGACCAGCGCGCACACACCAGTATTGGGCACGATATCGCGTACGGTGCAGACGGCGGTCCAGGTCTCAGGATGGTGGGGATGGCTCATCACGTTCTCCTTGTTTGCGGGCACGGTCAGGCTGCTTTTGCGGGCATGGCAACCACGGGAATCTGGCTCAGGCGAGAACGACGCAATTTCCGTTCCTCCGGCGTGGCCGGGCGGATCTGCCCGCGCTCTTCGACAAAGGCGACGTTGTCGTCGCGGCGGTCGCTGTTGACGAAATGGCGGAAGCGCTTGCGCGTCTCGGGGTCGGTCACGGCCTTCTTCCACTCGTCTTCGTAGGTGTCGACCACATGCTGCATCTCGGCTTCCAGTTCGGCGGCGAGGCCCAGCTTGTCGTCCAGCACCACGGCCTTGAGGTAGTCCAGGCCGCCTTCGAGGTTGTCGCGCCAGACGCTGGTGCGCTGCAGGCGGTCGGCGGTGCGCACGTAGAACATCAGGAAGCGGTCGATGTAGCGCACCAGGGTGTCGTGGTCCAGGTCGCTGGCCAGCAGCTCGGCGTGGCGCGGCTTCATGCCGCCGTTGCCGCACACGTACAGGTTCCAGCCCTTGTCGGTGGCGATCACGCCAACGTCCTTGCCCTGCGCCTCGGCGCATTCGCGGGTGCAGCCGGACACGCCGAACTTGATCTTGTGCGGCGCGCGCAGGCCCTTGTAGCGGTTCTCCAGCTCGATCGCCAGGCCCACCGAATCGCCCACGCCATAGCGGCACCAGGTGGAGCCCACGCACGACTTCACCGTGCGCAGCGCCTTGCCGTAGGCATGGCCGGACTCAAAGCCGGCGGCGATCAGTTCTTCCCAGATGAAGGGCAGTTCCTCGGCGCGCGCACCAAACAGGTCCACGCGCTGGCCGCCGGTGATCTTGGTGTAGAGACCATACTTCTTGGCCACCTGGCCGACCGCGATCAGGCCCTCGGGCGTGACTTCGCCGCCCGGCATGCGCGGCACCACCGAATAGGTGCCGTCCTTCTGGATGTTGGCCAGGTAGTAGTCGTTGGAATCCTGCAGGCTGGCGTGCTCTTCCTTGAGCACGAACTCGTTCCAGCACGAGGCCAGGATGCTGCCCACCGCGGGCTTGCAGATGTCGCAGCCCATGCCCTTGCCGTGCGCTTCCAGCAGCGCATCGAAGGTCTTGAACTTGCCCACGCGAACCAGGTGATACAGCTCCTGGCGCGAGTACGGGAAGTGCTCGCAGAGGTGGTTGTTGACGGCCATGCCCTGCTTCTTCATCTCGGCCTTCATGATCTGCGTGACCAGCGGCACGCAGCCGCCGCAGGCGGTGCCGGCCTTGGTGCAGGTCTTGAGCGCGCCGATGCTGGTGGCGCCGTCGCACACGGCCGCGCAGATCTCGCTCTTGGAGACGTTGTTGCACGAGCAGATCTGGGCGGTGTCGGGCAGGGCATCGGCGCCCAGCGCGGGCTTGGCCTTGCCGCTGCTGTCGGGCAGTATCAGGAACTCGGGCGACTCGGGCAGCTCGATCTTGTTCAGCATCATCTGCAGCAGCGTGCCGTACTCGCTGGCGTCGCCGATCAGCACGCCGCCCAGCAGGTACTTGCCGCAGTCGGACACCACCAGCTTCTTGTAGACCTCCTTGCGGTCGTCGCAGAACTGGTAGAAGCGCGCGCCCGGCACGGTGCCGTGCGGGTCGCCGATGCTGGCCACGTCCACGCCCATCAGCTTGAGCTTGGTGCTCATGTCGGCGCCGGCAAACTCGGCGGCTTCGCCCTGCAGGTGGCGCGCGGCGACGCGGGCCATGTCATAGCCCGGCGCCACCAGGCCGTAGATCTTGCCTTGCCACAGCGCGCATTCGCCGATGGCGTAGATGTCGGGATCCGAGGTGAGGCACTGGTTGTCCACCACGATGCCGCCGCGCTCGCCCACCGCCAGGCCGCTGGTGCGCGCCAGTTCGTCGCGCGGGCGGATACCGGCCGAGAACACGATCATGTCGGTGTCGAGGTGGGTGCCGTCGGCAAACACCATGCGGTGGGTGCCGTCTTCGCCGTCGATGATCTCCACCGTGTTCTTGCCGGTGTGCGCGGTCACGCCCAGGCCATGGATCTTCTGGCGCAGCATGCGGCCGCCGCCTTCGTCGACCTGCACCGCCATCAGGCGCGGCGCAAACTCGACCACGTGCGTTTGCAGGTCCATGTCGCGCAGCGCCTTGGCGCACTCCAGGCCAAGCAGGCCACCGCCGACCACTACGCCGGTCTTCGAGCGCGCACCGCATTCGCGCATCGCTTCCAGGTCTTCGATGGTGCGATAGACAAAGCAGTCCTTGCGGTCCTTGCCCGGCACCGGCGGCACGAAGGGGTAGGAGCCGGTGGCGAGGATCAGCTTGTCATAGGACAGGGTCTCGCCGGTCGACACCTTCACCGTGCGCGCGGCGCGGTCGATCTCCACCGCACGCGCATTCAGGCGCAGCAGCATGTTGTTGTGCTGCTCGAAGAAGCCGGCGGGCACCAGCGACAGGTCCTCGGCTGACTTGCCGGCGAAGAATTCGGACAGGTGCACGCGATCGTAGGCGGGACGTGGTTCTTCGCACAGCACGGTCACTTCCACGTTCTGTGCGCCGGCTTCCGCCAGGCACTCCAGGAACTTGTGACCCACCATGCCGTGGCCGACGATGATCAGTTTCATGATGCTTTCCTTGTCCGGTAGTCAGTCTTTGCTGCTTGTTGTGCTGTGGGGGCGATGCTTTAAAATCAGCTGGCCATTGCGCTGTCGTACAGCGCCTGCTCCTGGGCCTTGTGCTCGGCGGTGAAGCGGATGGCGATGGCGCAAAGTGCGGAGATGGTGGCGAGCACGCCCAGCACTGTCAGCGTGTGCTGCAGGTCGCCCAGGCCCTTGAGCAGGAAGCCCGCGGCGACGGCGCCAACGTTGCCGCCCGCGCCGATGATGCCGGCCACGCCGCCCAGCGCCTTGCGGTCGATAAAGGGCACCAGCGCGTAGGTCGCGCCGCAGGCCATGTGGGTGAACAGGCCGAACAGCAGCATCGCGACCACGGCCAGCGTCACACTGCCGGCCTGCGCGAACCACAGCAGGCCCAGGCCTTCGCCCAGGATCAGCACGAACAGCAGCGTGGCGCGTGCGTCCAGGCCGCGGCGGCGCGCCGCCTTGTCCGACAGCCAGCCACCCAGGGCGCGGGCAAACAGCGCCAGCAGGCCGAAGCTCGCGGCGGCCATGCCGGCAGCCTTCAGGCTCAGGCCGAAGCGGTCCACGTAATACGAGGCGGCGATGTTGTGGATGAAGATCTCAACGCCGAAGCAGGCGCCGTAGGTGATGAACAGCAGCCACACGCGGTAGTTGGCGCTGGCGGCGCGGAAGCTGGCCCAGCCGCCGCCCTTGCCACCGTCCTTGCCGGTGATGGCGATGCCGCGGGCGCGCAGGTCCGAGTAGTTGCCTTCCGGGCAGTCCTGGGTGAAGCGCCAGTAAATGACGGCCATGATCAGCATCAGCACGCCCGGCACCAGCAGGGCGAAGCGCCAGCCGAACGCGTGGTCGGCGCCGAGCATCAGCACGGCAGCCAGCAGCAGCGGCATGATGGCCTGTGCGGCGCCGCCGCCGGCATTGCCCCAGCCGGCCGCGGCCGCGTTGGCGGTGCCGACCACGTTGGGCGCGAACATCACCGAGGTGTGGTACTGCGTGATCACAAAGCTGGCGCCGACTGCGCCGATCAGCAGGCGGAAGGTCAGGAAGGTCTCGTAGTTCTGTGCCAGCGCCACGCCCAGCACCGGCAGCGCGCCCAGCGCCAGCAGGCCGGTGTAGGTCTTGCGCGGGCCGAAGCGGTCGCACATCGGGCCAATCACCAGGCGCACCAGGATGGTCACCGCCACCGCCGCGATATTGATGTTGGCGATCTGGCCCGGGGTCAGGCCGAACTCGCCCTTGAGCACAGGCATCAGCGGAGCGCAGGCAAACCACGCAAAGAAGCAGACGAAGAACGCCATCCAGGTCAGGTGGAAGGCGCGCATCTGCGGGGTCCTAAAGCTCAGCAGCTCGATGCGGGTGGCTTTGGCGGTCATCGTCCTTGGCTCCAAAAAACAAATGGCGTCCCGCAGACCAGGCCGCTCAGGCCAGTTCAGGGGACGCCGTTGTCCTGACAGCCACTACATGGGATAGGGGCTGCGTATGTGGGGTGGGCCGGTCGCCATTGACGGGCCCGTACCCTGTTACGCAAGGGGTGTGCCAGGCCGGCATGTGACGGTGAGTGGGGGTTTGTTGCGCTGGGGTGCGGCGGAGTGATGCCGGGATGCGCTGTGGTGGGGCGGCCGCCGGGCTGGCGGCACACTCATGGTGCAGTGCGGTGGGCTGCGCTGGTGCGATGCAATACCGCGATCGGCGCTACTGGTCCGAAGCCGGGGACTGGGCGTTGACGGGAATGATCCGCATATCGCGCGGCGACACTTCCACGCCGTCCTCGTCGACCAGTGCCGCGCGCACCAGCTTGCCGCTGGCGCGCGAGCGGATCTGCACCGGGCCTTCGCCGGACGGGGCCATGTGGCTGTCGCCCCACTGCATCAGGCCGACCAGCACCGGCAGCAACTCGACGGCGGCGCGGGTGGGGCGGTATTCGAAGCGTTCGCGCTCGCCGGGCTCGCGGTAGCCGACCTTGCGCAGCAGGCCGGCGTCGGTCAGCGTCTTGAGGCGCGCGGACAGCACCGCGGGCGAGCATTCCAGCCGGCGCAGGAAGTCGTCGAAGCGCGTCACGCCATGGAAGACATCGCGCAGGATCAGGATCGTCCACTTTTCGCCGATCAGCGACAGCGTCGCGGCAATCGAGCAGTGGCGGAGGTCGGACGCATTGAGGGTCATGATGCCGGCAAGCATAGCATGCTGACTTCATTTGCAAAAGTCAGGTTATCTCCTATACTCTGACTACGAATTTTGAATCCAGATGGTGCCGGGATGGATGATCAGAGCGAGGCCCGCACGGGCAAGGCGGAAAGCTGGACGGTGGGACGGGGCGTGCAGGTCACGCTGCGCCATACGCGGCCTCAGGATGGCGGGGCGCTGCGCGCGCTGGTGGATGGGCTCTCGCGTGAGAGCCGCTACTTCCGCTTCCTGAGCGGCGGGCGCGTGGTGGACGCGATTGTCGACGGCCTGGCCGCGCCCGGACCTGGCGGGGTGGCGCTGGTGGTGGAGGCGCCCGACGAAGTTGGTGTCTCAGCCATTGTCGCCAGCGCGGAATACGTGGTGTCCGGGCACGTCGGGGAATTTGCCGTGGTGGTTGCCGACGGCTGGCAAGGGCAGGGACTGGGGCGGCGCCTGATCGCCAGGCTGTGCGAACTGGCGCGCGCGGCCGGCCTGCGCACCCTGCGCGGCGACGTGCTCAGCGAGAACCGCCGCATGCTGGCCATCCTGCGCGGCCTCGGCTTTGCCAGCCGCCGCAATCCGCAGGACAGCCACCTGCATGAAGTCACGCTGGCGCTTGGCCAGCCGGCGCGCAGCCCGCAGCGGCTGCCGGCGGACTGGTTCGGCGCGCGCTGATTAACTGGCGTCGCGCTTGCCGCGCGAGGTCATGGTGCAACCTGCCGAGGCCGTGATGATGCTGGCGATCGCCAGCCATTGCAGCGCGCTCAGCTGTTCATGCAGGAACGCCAGCCCGGCCAGCGCGCCCATCGCCGGCTCCATGCTCAGCAGGATGCCGAAGGTGCGCCGGTGCAGGCGCTTGAGCGCCACCATTTCCAGCGAATAGGGGATCGCGCTCGACAGGATGCCCACCGCCAGCCCGAACAGCAGCAGCGTCGGGCTGAACATCGCGGTGCCCGCATGCGCGAGCCCGAACGGCAGCACCACCAGCGCCGCCATGGTCAGCCCCAGCGCGGTGGCCTGCCCGCCGTGGGCGTTGCCCGCCATCTGCCCGAACACGATATACAGCGCCCAGCCCACGCCCGCGGCCAGCGCATAGCCGATGCCCACCGGATCGAGCGTGCCGGCGGCATCGCCGACCGGCAGCAACAGCAGCAGCCCGGCCACGGCAAAGGCGATCCACAGGAAATCAATTGCGCGCCGCGACGACAGCACCGCGACCGCCAGCGGCCCGGTGAACTCGATCGCGATCGCCAGCCCCAGCGGGATGGTGCGCAGCGACATGTAGAACAGCAGGTTGGTCGCGCCCAGCGCCGCGCCATACAACGCGATCGCGCGCGCGTTGGTTCGCGTCAGCGGGATGCGCCACGGGCGCCAGACGCACAGCAGGATCAGCGCGGAGAAGCTCACCCGCAGTGCCGTGGTGCCCTGTGCCCCGAGCGCCGAGAACAGGCTCTTGGCAAAAGAGGTGCCGATGCACAGCGAGGCCATCGAGCCGGTCAGGGCCAGCACGGCGAGCAGGGTCGAGCGACGGTGGGCGGCGGTTTGCGGCAATTTGGGGATCCTGTTTTATGGCGTGGCCTGTGCAATGCTGCCGCATCATGCGGCAAGCCCGGCGCGGGCGCCATATACAGGTGTGGGCCAGTGGCTCAGTACAGTTGGCCGTGCCCCGGGCACGCCGCTGCTCAGTGATCCCGAGCTGCCGCCTTGCGCCGCTTGCCGGGTTTGCTGGCGCAGTCCGGGCAACGCCCCAGTAGCGTCAGCTCGTGGTGCTCCACTTCGAAACCCGGTGGCGTGATCTCTTCCAGATGCCCGGGGCACCCTTCCAGCGGGAAGACGCGGTCGCACGACAGGCACTGGAAATAGTGCCGGTGGGTCGCGGCACCCGGCACTTCCGACAATTCATAGCGGTCCGGCTGGCCCGGCAGTTCGACGGCATGCACCTGCTCGCCTTCCACCAGGGCACGGATGTTGCGGTAGACCGTAGCCAGTCCCAGTGAGGGCACCTGGTGCTGGGCCGCGGCCAGGATCTCGGCCGGGCTCAGGGGCCGGCCGGCTTCGCGCAGCGCGTCGATGACGGCGCCGCGTTGACGGGTCATGCGTTCCATGACTAGAATCTTAATGAGAAATTATTATCATTAGTGAGTCGCTGCGGTTTGCCAGTCGGATGGCCGCCGCCGCGACTCGTTTTTATTGGGGTGTTCCTTATGCTGCTTGCGCAGCTCAGCCGTGCCCGGCGCCGCGCGCCGTTTTCGTTCCTGCCTGTTGTGCCAGACCTGCGCCCGGTCCAGGCGCGTTCATTGCGGCCGGTTGCTGCCCTGATGCTGGCGATGTCCGGCCTGGCCGAGGCGGCGGATACCGCCGAGGCCTCCGATATTACGCTGCCGGCGGTGTCGGTGGTCGGCACGGCCTCCGCATCATACAACCCGCCCGACGCCTCCGGCGCGACCCGCACCGACACGCCGCTGCGCGAAATTCCACAGTCGGTGCGCGTGGTGCCGCGCGCCATGCTGGACGATATCGCCGCGACCCGTTTCGACCAGACCTTCGACTATGTCAGCGGCATCGCGCGCCAGAACAACTTCGGCGGCCTGTGGGACAACTTCGCCATGCGCGGCTTCACCGGCCATGAGAACACCGGCGCGGGCTACCTGGTCAACGGCTTTGCCGCCAACCGCGGCTATACCGCGCCGATGGATGCGGCCACGATCGAACGCGTGGAAGTGCTCAAGGGCCCGACGTCATCGCTGTACGGCACCAGCGAGCCGGGCGGCACCTTCAACGTGGTCACGCGCCAGCCGCAGTTCCGGCCTGCGCAGCGCTATGGCTTCGAGCTTGGCACGCGCGACGGCTATCGTGCCACGGCCGATGTCACCGGCCCGCTTGGCGAGAACGTGGCCGGCCGGCTGATCGCCGTGGCCGACCACCAGGGCAGCACGCGCGACTACATCAACAGCCAGCGCTACCTGGTGGCGCCGTCGTTCACCTGGACCCTGGGCAACGACACCGTGCTGCAGTACGCGGCCGAATTCCAGCGCTACACCACGCCGATGGACCGCGGCGTGGTGGCCGTCAACGGCCAGCTGGGCCGCATCCCGCGCTCGCGCTTCCTGGGCGAGCCCGGCGACGGCGACATGCGGCTGGACAGCCAGTCGCACCAGCTCAGCGTGGAGCACCAGTTCAGTCAGAACTGGAAGGGCAGGCTCGGCCTGTCCTACCGCGGCGGCGCACTGACGGGACATAGCAGCGAGGCGACTTCACTGGCCGCCGACGGCCGCACGCTCTGGCGCCAGCGCCGCTACCGTGACTTCCAGTCGGACGATGTCTCGCTGCAGGCCAGCGTGACCGGCAAGTTCAGCACCGGCCCGGTCGGGCATGAACTGCTGATGGGGGTGGATGCCTACCGCTTCGGCAATACCATGGCGATCCTGCGCAAGAACCCCAGCGCCGCGGCGCCGTACGCGATCGACATCTACGACCCGGCCTATGGCCAGCCGGCGCCGCCGATGCCGTGGAACATGGACACGTACGAGCGCCAGCGCAATCTCGGCGCCTACGCGCAGGACCAGCTGAGCCTGGGCGAGCGCTGGCGCGTGCTGGCCGGCGTGCGCTTCGACGCCTTCGACCAGTCGCTGGACAACCACCTGCGCGGCACGCGCACCACGCAGCACCAGAACGCAGTGTCGCCGCGCGTGGGCGTGAGCTACCTGGCCAGCCAGAACGTGTCGCTGTTTGCCAATGCCAGCCAGTCATTCCGTCCCAATGCCGGCGCCGACGCCGCGGGGCTGCCGTTCGACCCCGAGCGCGGCCGCGCGGTGGAGGCCGGCATCAAGTTCGACAGCGAGGACCGCCGCAGCGGCGCCACGCTGGCCATCTTTGAGATCCGCAAGCGCAATGTGCTGGCCACCGACCCGTCCGATCCCTCCTTCTATATCGCCGCCGGCGAAGCGCGCAGCCGCGGCCTGGAGCTGGATGTGGCCGGGCAGCTTGGCACCCACTGGCGCGTATCGGGCAGTTTTGCGCTGACCGATGCCGAGATCACGCAGGACACGCGCCTGGCCGCCGGCACGCCGCTGTCCAACGTGCCGCGCACCAGCGGCAGCGTGCTGGCGGTGTACGAGGATGCCGCGCCGGTGGGCCAGCGCTATGGCGTTGGTGCCGGCCTGCGTTATGTGGGGCGGCGTCCGGGCGATGTGCAGGACAGCTTCTCGCTGCCGGCCTATGTGCTGGTGGACCTGCATGGCTACTGGCAATACAGCCGCAACGTGCGCGTGTCGCTCAACGTGGGCAACCTGTTCGACAAGACCTATTACGCCAGTTCGTACAGCAGCCTGTGGATTGCGCCGGGCGCGGGCCGCAGTGTGCGGCTGGGCGTGCAACTGAGCTATTGACGATGCTGCCAGCCAAGGCGCGCACTGCCGCGCCCCTGTCTTCTCCGACAGATTTCCCTTCTGCCGCGGTCGCGCGGCCGGCCGGCGGCCGGCTGCTGTCCATCGACGCTCTGCGCGGACTGGTGATCCTGATCATGCTGCTGGACCACGTACGGGACATGTTCTTCCTGCACGTCCAGGTGGCCGATCCCATGGATGTCGCCACGACCTCTCCGGCACTTTTCTTCAGCCGGCTCGCCGCGCATCTGTGCGCACCGGTTTTCATCTGGCTGGCCGGCATATCGGTGTGGCTCTACGGTGCCGCCGGGAACGACCGGCGCGCCGTCAGCGGCTTCCTGCTCAGGCGCGGCGTGTTCCTGGTGCTGCTGGAGGTGACGCTGGTCGGCTTTGCCTGGACCGGGACCTTGCCGCCGCAGGTGATCTACCTGCAGGTGATCTGGGCCATCGGCCTGAGCATGATGGCGCTGGCGGCACTGGTGTGGCTGCCGCGGGCGGTGCTGATTGCCGCGGGCATTGCGCTGGTTGCCGGCCACAACCTGCTGAGCCCGCTGCATTTCCCGGTGGACAGCGCCTGGCACGTGCCCTGGGCCATCCTGCACGACCGCACCTGGATCGAGGTGGCTGATGGTTTCAGGGTGCGTACCTCATACCCGGTGCTGCCGTGGATCGGCGTGATCGCGCTGGGCTATGCGGCGGGGCCGTGGTTTGCCGTCACGGTGCCTGCCGCGGTACGGCAGCGGCGGCTGGCTGGATGCGGGCTGGCGGCGCTGGCAGGCTTTGCGGTGCTGCGCGCGCTGAACGGCTACGGGCAGGAGCAGAAATGGCTGGCGGGCAGCGACGCCTTGCATACCGCGATGAGCTTCCTCAACGTCACCAAATACCCGCCGTCGCTGCTGTTCCTGCTGCTGACACTGGGCGTGGGCTGGTTGCTGCTGGTGTGGCTGGAGCGAGCGCAGGGCAGCTGGATCGCGCGGCGCCTGGCTGTGTTCGGCGCCGTGCCGATGTTCTTCTACCTGCTGCACCTCTACGTGCTGCAGGGGCTGTACCAGGTTTGCGTGCACCGCTGGGGCCTGAACCAGGGCAAGGTGTTCGGCCTCGACCACGTCTGGCAGCTGTGGCTGGGCGCGGCCGTGCTCGCCCTGGCGCTGTGGCCGGCGGTGCGCTGGTTCGCGGCGCTGAAAGCAAGGCGGCGGGACTGGCGCTGGCTGAAGTACTTCTGACCAGCGCCTGGGTCCCGCACGTCCCGGCTCAGCGCGGCGTGGCCGCGACGGGTGCCGGCTGTGCCGCCGCCGGGGATTGCGCCGGAGCCTGAGGTTGCGCTGCGGCCTGGGGCTGGGCTGCTGCCTGAGCCGGTGCCACGGCTTGAGGCTGTGCGGCGGCTTGGGGCCGTGCCACGGCCTGAGGTTGCGCCACGGCCTGCGGCTGCGCCACGGCTTGAGGCCGTGCCACCGCCTGGGGCTGTGCCGCGGCTTGCGGCCGCGCGGCGGGTGCCTGGCGTGCGCCGCCATTGGCCGCCGGGGCGGCCTCGGTCACCTCGCGCCAGCCGCCGCCGAGCGACTTGTACAGCGATACGCGGCTGGTCAGGCCGGCCAGCTTGTACGTGATCAGCGCCTGCTGCGCGGTGTAGAGCTGGCGCTGCGCGTCGAACACGCCGAAGTAGTCGTCCACGCCGTTCTTGAAACGCATTTCCGACAGCCGCCGGGTCTCGCTGCCTTCGCGCACCAGCGCTTCCTGCGCCTGCACCTGGCGCTCGTAGGTGGCGCGTGCCGCCATGCTGTCGGCCACTTCGCGGAACGCGGTCTGGATGGTCTTCTCGTAGTTGGCGATGTTGATGTCCTTGCGCACGTTGGCCGCATCCAGCCCGGCCCGGTTGCGGCCGGCGTCGAAGATCGGCACGGTCAGCTGCGGCGCGAACACCCATGCCATGCCGCCGGAGAACAGCCCCGCCAGGCTGCTGCTGGCCACGCCCAGCGCGCCGGTCAGCGAGATGCGCGGGAAGAACGCCGCGCGTGCCGCGCCGATATTGGCGTTGGCCGCCTTGAGGCGGTGTTCGGCGTTGAGGATGTCGGGGCGGCGCACCAGCACGCTGGACGGCAGCCCTTCGGGGAACTCGCTCACCAGGGTGCGCGCGTCCAGCGGATCTCGCGCGGCGGCGTTGGCGTTGGCCGTTGCCGCGCCGGCATCGGTCACGGATTTCGGCAACGGGCCGCCGATCAGCAAGGACAGCGCGTTCTCATCCTGCGCCACCTGCCGCGTGTATTGCTCAACGCCGACCTGCGAGGTCTGCACCTGGGTTTGCGCGCGATGCTGGTCCAGCTGCGCCATCGCACCAACCTGCCGCCCGCGCCGCACCATCTCCGCCGCGTCCTGCTGCGTCTTCAGCGTGTCCTGCGACAGCTTCAGCAGCGCGCGGTCGGCCAGCAGCGTCAGGTAGGCGTTGGCCACCTCGGACACCAGGCTGATCTGCGCGCTGCGGCGCGCTTCCTCGGTGGCCATGTATTCCTCGAGCGCGGCATGCTTGAGGCTGCGCACCCGGCCGAAGAAATCAAGCTCGAACGCCGTAAAGCCGATGCCCGCGTTGTAGGTGGTGATCTGCGGCGACTGGCCCGCCGCGCGCAGCCGTTGCGGCAACCGCTGCGAGACCATGCCGGCATTGCCTTCCACCGTGGGGAACTGCGCCGCGCGCTCGATCTGGTACAGCGCGCGCGCTTCGTCGATGGCAAGCGTGGCCATGCGCAGGTCGCGGTTGTTGGCCAGCGCCAGTTCGATCAGCTGGCGCAGTTGCGGGTCGACGAAAACATCGCGCCATCCCAGGTCCGCGGCCGAAGGGCCGGCGGGTTGAGCCGGCTGGCCCGGCTGCGCCGCACCGGCCTGCGGGGTGCGGTAGGCAGCGCCCTCCGGCCACGCCGACGGGACCGGCGCGTCGGGGCGCTGGTACTGCGGTTCGAGCGTGCAGGCAGCAAGGGCCAGCACGAGTGCGCCGGGCAGCAGCAGGCGCGGCGGGGGCAGGGTACGGGGGCGTGGCAGGCTTCGCATGGATGGTTCCGGAGAGTGGGGATTGTTATCTGGCATGGTTCAGCCCAGCAGCGCGCGCCGCACAAAGCGCGACAGCGCCAGCTTGGGCTGCCCCTGCCGGGCAATGTTGTGTGCGGGATCGGTGAACAGCAGCCGGATCAGCGCGTGGCGCGCCGCCATGCCGGCGTTCAGGGCGATGCCCAGCAACTGGCCGTCGCGGCGCACCACGCGGCACGGGATCCAGCCGGCCTGCGCCAGCCACAGCGCGCCCTCGGTGCCGGCTGGAATGGCCGGCGCCAGCGGCGTGGTGACGGCAACGCCGTTGCAGGAAAGATCCCTGGTGGTCACGCGGTATTCCTTGCCATCCACGCGCAGCAGCGCTGCCGCGCGGTGCGGGAAGCGCTCTTCCTTGCGCGGGCGCGGCAGTTCCACGCAGACCAGCAGCGAGGCCAGGTACAGCATCAGCGCCACCCCGGTCCAGATGGTGTTGAAGGCGAGCCCTTGCGCATCGGGGTCCACCACCAGGGCGCGGCCCAGTCCCAGCGCGGAGAAGCCCAGCAGCCCCGCGTACAGTGCAGCGAACTTGCCGTGGATCACCAGTTTGGAGCGGTCCAGCCCCTTGTTGGTCACCTTGAAAGGCCGTCCGAACGGCTTGAACATCGCGCTCACCAGCGATGCGGTGACGGCCAGCGCCGCCACGATCTGCGTGACTTCGGTGAAGATCGGCAGCGCGCGCTGGCCGGTGATCCAGATGCTGTACGCCCAGTACGCCACCAGCGCCGGCAGGCCGTAGGCGAGAAACTGCAGCGGCTCGCCATACAGGGTGGAGACTCCGAGGTACCAGTACAGCAGCGGCCCTGCCAGCAGCATCAGCGTGAATGGCCGCGACAGCCAGTGCAACAGGCCGTGCACGTAGTGCAGCCGCTGCATCCCGGTGTAGCCGCGCCCGCGCAGCGGCCCGTCCGCGGTCAGCGCCACCTGGATCGTGCCCAGCCCCCAGCGGCTGCGCTGGCTGATGTACTCGGGCAGGCCTTCGGCTGACAGGCCCACGCTCAGGCGCTCATTGAGCCAGCGCGTGATATAGCCGTGCGGCAGCAGCCGGTAGGTCAGGTGGATGTCCTCGGTCACCGTGCCGGTGGGGAAGCCGCCGATCAGGTCGATCAGGTCGCGCCGCACCACGAACGAGGTGCCGATGCAGAACGCCGCGCCCCAGGCGTCCTTGGCCGGCTGCATCACGTCGAAGAAGGCGCGTTGCTCATCGACCCAGCATTCGGTGGCGCGCAGGTTGTACTGGATCGGATCCGCGTTGTAATAGAACTGAGGTGTCTGCACCACGCCCACGCGCGCATCGCTGAACAGCCCCACGGTGCGCAGCAGGATATTGCGATGCGGCGCGAAGTCGGCGTCCAGCACCAGGATGTAGGGCGCGCCGCCGGCCGCGGCGCTGTGGCGCAGGCCGTTGTTGAGATTGCCGGCCTTGGCGTGGGCGTTGTCCGGGCGCGTCACGTAGTGCGCGCCGACCCGTTCGCAGAACTCGCGCAGCCAGTCGCGGCGGGTGTCGTCCAGCACCCAGACGCGGAAGTCGGGATAGTCGATCGCCAGCGCCGAGACAATGGTCTTCTCCAAAATGTCCAGGCCTTCGTTGTAGGTGGCGATGAAGATGTCCACCGGCGGCACCTGCTTCGCGCGGCGCAAGGCGGCCTCGCCCGCGTCGGCGTCGGGGGTGTGGTTGCTGGTGCGCGCCAGCACCACGATCGACAGCAGCGTATAGGCCAGCGTCATGCATTCGAAGGCAAAGAACACATGGGCCCACACGCTGGCGAAGTTCATCTGCCAGTCGGGCAGCGTTTCGCGGACGCGCCAGGTCAGGTATACCGCCAGCAGCAAGGCGGTGACGCCGCCGAACAGCACGCGGTCCGCCGGCCGGTCTTGCCGGCACAGCATCGAGAGCAGCACCATCGCCAGCAGCACGCCGCCGTTGATGACCAGCAGCGTCTGGTTTTCCAGAAACAGGGCGAACATCGTCACTCCTTGGCGGCGGTGTTGATAGGGGCGGTTGCAGGTGCCGCGGCCGCAATGGCCGGCGGCGGGCAGGACGGTTCCAGGCATCCGCCCGGACGGAAGGGGTTCCAGCGCGCCGCGGCCAGCACGGCCCATGCAGTGGCGCCCAGGTGGGGCAGGTGGAAGTAGTGGAAGTCCTCCGTGGTCGAGGTGGGCCCGATCGACAGCCCGGTGCTGATGCGCGCCTCGGGCGTGGCGTAGAGCATCCCGGACGGCGCCCGCTGCGACAGCAGCAGCTGCCACAGTGGCTGCGCCTGTTGCGCCTGCCCGGCGGCCTGCAGCACCAGCGCGGCCTGCCCGGTGCCTTCGGTCCAGATGCCGTCGGGGCCACCCTTGAAGCCGTAGCCCGCGCCGGCGCGGTGCTTGGCCTCCACCCACGCCAGGTTGCGGCGCCAGTCCTGCGGCGGGTCCGGGATCGCGATCAGCGGCCACAGCACCGCATCCAGCGCGGACGGGCCGGCGTTTGGCGCGCGCCCATCGTCGCGTGTGCCGATGATGAAGCGGCCCTCGCGCGCCTGCCACATGGCGCCGACAAAGCCGCGCGAGCGCGACGCGCCGTCGCGCCAGCGCGGATCGTTGCGCTGGCTGGCGAGCCAGCTGAAGGCGGCATAGGTATCGACGTTGTGCTCGGTTGATTTCCAGCCCTGGCGGGTCTGCTTCGGCTCATGGCCGAAGAAGCCGCCGATGTAGCCGGCGGGCGCGCCCGTGTCGGGCACGGTGGCATGCACCCAGCCCATCAGCGCGGCGGCGCCATCCAGGTAGCGCGCATCGCGGGTGGCCTCATGCACGGCCAGCAGCAGCAGCGCGGCCCAGGCCACGTTACCGGTGGCAGTGCCGGCCTGGTAGGCATCTTCAAACCAGCGCTTGCTGGGCTCGTCCCACCAGCCTGGCAGGGGCACCGCGCCGGCCGGCAGCGGGCCGGCGCGATAGGCGTTGCGCAGGCGCGCATCGCGGAAGTGGCGGTCCTGGCGGGTTGCCTGCAGCACGGCGTCGGCAATGCGGCGCGCTTCGGCGGGACGCTTGCAGGCCACCAGCGCGATGCCGGCCAGCGCGTTGTCGTAGACGAAGGCGGCATTGCGCAGCGCCGGGGCCAGCGGCCCGCCGCCCGGCGCCGGCTCATAGCTGGCGAGAAACAAGGGGCCGTTGCCGCTTTCACGGCTGACGCGCTCGGCCAGGGTCTTGCAGCCGTCGGCCAGCAGGGTCTGCTGGGCAGGCTCGGCAGCGCGCGCCGCGCCTGGCGCCAGCGCGAGCACGGCGGGAAGCAGCGCGCCGGCAACCAGGCGGGGCAGGCGTGCAGTCGGGATCGGCAGTCGCATCCGGGTCTCCTTTGCCTGCGTCGGCGGTTATATCAGCGATGCCCGCAGCTGGCCCAGCCAGCTCTGGTTCAGCGTCACGCGCGCCCAGCGGCCCATGCCGCAATGGCCGGACTGGGTTGGCCCTGCCGCTGCCCGTGCTGCTGCCCCTGACGCCCCGCCAGCCTTGCCGGGCACGTTGCCCAGCGGGCGGTCGAGCTTGGCGATCACATAGATCTCGTTCTTCTCGATCGGCGGGAAGGGCACGAAGTAACGCGCCTGGTCGCCGTCCGGCGCGCGCGGCAGTACCTCTGCCACCGATGCCGGCAACGCCGTGGGCACGCCGTCGACATTCACGTTCAGCCGTGCACCGGGCAGCAGGTTGTCGCTGAGGCTGCGCGGGAACACCGCAACCACGCGCGTCTGCGCGCAGTTGCTAGCGCGCGCCAGGGTGGCGCCGGCGGCCACGCGCATGCCGGGCTGCGCGATCAGGTCTTCGATGGTGCCGGGTTCGGCCGAGCGGATCTCCAGGTTCGAAAGCCGGTCGAGGCGTTCCTGTTCCGTGGCGATCATCTCGTCCACCGACTTGCCATAGGCCTCCAGTTGTTCCAGCTCTGCCGTCAGCTGTGCCGATTCCGCGCCCAGTACCTGGCGCCGCTGGGCCAGCGTGGCGCTGGGGCCGTCGGTGGATGAGGCATAGACCTTGTTGCGCGCGGCCTCGCTCACGCTGACTGCGTTATCGAGCTCGGCCTTGGCCGCTGCCTTGGCATTGGAAAGCATCGACAGCTGGTAGCGCGAGGCATTGGTGTAGGCCTCGCTGACGGCCCCGGCCCACTGCATGTTCTGGTTGCGGTTGACCACTTCCTGCTGCTGGTCTTCCTGTGCCCGGGCCGATGCCAGGCGCGCCTCCAGGGCGCGCACGCGCGCACCGTGCTCGCGTTGCGCAGCGCTGTTGTAGCGCTGCAGGTCCTGCTCGGTGGCGGCCATCAGCCGGCGGTTGCTTTCCAGCCGCGCGCGGGCGGAGTCATGGCGCTGCTGGTTGTCGAGCTTCTTGCCGGTCAGGTCGACCAGCAGCGAACGGTCGATGTTCGGGTTCTGCACGATCATCAGCGCCTGGTTGGCCGAGAACGACTGGCCCGCGGCCACCATCTGCTTCGTCACGATGCCTTCCACGGGAGAAGTCACCAGGCTGACCGGACTGTTCACCACGGCCCGCTCCGACGAGCGCGTAAACACATTTGGAAACATGATTGTCAGTACGGCCCAGATGATGAACAGCACCACGCCGTAGCCCGCCATGCGCGGCACGATGTGCCAGAGCGGCACGGTAACGGGCTGCGGGCGTTGCACCAGGCCGTCGCCGTGGGGCTGGCGCAGCGGAGCCGGTGTCAGCGGGTGTTGTCTGGGTGGTGGATTATTGCGCTGGTCGGCCATGGTGTTGTTCTCCGGCAAGCAAAGTCAAAAAGCGTCCCCGCCGGCATGCACAGGGTGCATGCCGGATGAGCGAAAATTCCACGCAAGCGGGTAGCGTCGCGCAAGGGCTGTCGCGCGGTGCCCGGCTTGCATGTCCCCAATTCAGCTTGTTGTCTGCAGCACGCTCGATGTGGCCAGGCCGTATCGGCGCGCCTTGCATTCGGGCCGACAAGCGGCCCCTGGATTTGCCCGGCTTCATCCGGGCAGAGTTGAACAATGGCCAGTCAATGGCCAAGAAGTGGCAGCCCGCTGACGCAAAGATTCATGCACTCAGGCCACCGCGTGTGAGTTAAAGGCTAGTCAGTTGCCCCGTCGCTTGCTGTAAAAATGTGTAAGGGGAGGCTGTAGCACTGCTTAATACGGCAGTAACATGGCATGCCGTTGCACGACGAATGCAGCACACATTGACGGGGTTTTGACGCTGGTGAAGGAGTTGAATCCGGCAGCGATGGCAGCTGACGCGCGCTGCCGTGACGCGGCTAATCGTCGGCGGCGAGTGGCGGCGCGATGTGCTCCAGCGGCCGCCGTTCGGCGTCGATGCCGAAGCGCAATGCCAGCAGCCCGGCGACGATCACCAGCAGCGCGCCGAAGCCGTAGCCTGCCGCCACGGCTTCGCGGCTGCCGCTTTCAATCAGCGCGCCCAGCAGCACCGGCGCGATAAAGCCGCCGGTGCCGGTGCCCACGGCGTAGAACACCGAGATCGCCAGCGCGCGCATTTCCAGCGGGAAGACTTCGCTGGCGGTCAGGTAGGCGGAGCTGGCCGCGGCCGAGGCCAGGAAGAACACCGCCGACCAGCACAGCGCCTGGCCGCGCGCATCGAGCCAGCCTTCAACGAAGGCCCAGCCGGTCAGTGCCAGCCCGATGCCGGACAGCACGTAGGTGGCGGCAATCATGCGCCGGCGCCCGATGTGGTCGAACAACGGGCCAAGCAGCAGCGGCCCCAGCGCGTTGCCCAACGCAAAGGGAAAGATATACAGCGCCACGCGCGCTTCCGGCACGGCATAGAAGCGTGTCAGCACCAGCGCATAAGTGAAGAAGATTGCGTTGTAGAAGAAGGCCTGCGCCACCATCAGCGCCAGCGTGATCATGCTGCGGCGGCGGAAGCGCCGCAACAGCAGGCGCATGACTTCGCCCACGCCCGGCGCGGCGCGCCGGCGCATCGCCACCGCGACGCAATCCGGTGCCACCGGCGGCAGCGGGCCATGGCGGGCGCGCACCTCGGCCTCGATCGCGGCGATCACGCGCTCGGCCTCTTCCAGCCGGCCATGGGTGGCAAGCCAGCGCGGGCTCTCCGGCACATGCTTGCGCACCAGCACGATGGCCACGGCCAGTACCGCGCCCAGCGCGAAGCAGACGCGCCAGCCCCAGACCGGGCCGAACACGCGCGCATCGAGCAGCACCAGGCTCAACCCGGCGCCGAGTGCCGCGCCCAGCCAGAAGCTGCCGTTGATGGCCAGGTTGACGCGCCCGCGCACGCGCGCCGGGATCAGTTCGTCGATGGCGGAATTGATGGCCGCGTATTCGCCGCCGATGCCAAGGCCGGTAAAAAAGCGGCAGGCCGCAAAGAAGGCAAAGCCGGGAGAGAACGCGGTGGCCAGCGTCGCCACCATGTAGACCGCGAGCGTGGCCAGGAACAGCCGCTTGCGCCCGAGCCGGTCGGCCATGCGCCCGAACACCAGCGCCCCCAGCACCGCGCCGGCGATATAGAGCGAGCCTGACCAGCCGACCTGCGTCGCGGTCAGGCCCAGCGTATCGGGGCGCTCCAGCACGGCGCCGACCGAGCCCACCAGCGTGACTTCGAGGCCATCGAGGACCCAGGCGACGCCCAGCGCAATCGCCACGCGCCAGTGCCAGCGCGACCATGGCAGGCGGTCCAGCCGCCCCGGAATGTCGGTGCGGAATGCGGTGTCGACGGGAAGGCTGGCGAGGGCGGTATCGGTTGGCATTGCCAACCAGTATAGGAAACGGGTGCAAACGGGTGCCGCAGCGTTCAGCGGTACAGCACCGTGGGCAGCCAGAGGCCGATGCCGGGGAAGACGTAGAGCAGCACCAGCGCAATCAGCTGGATGCCCATGAACGGCAGCATGCCCAGGAAGATCTGGTTCAGCGTGACATGCGGCGGCGCCACGCCCTTCAGGTAGAACGCGGCCATTGCCACCGGCGGCGACAGGAAGGCGGTCTGCAGGTTCAGCGCCACCAGCAGCCCGAAGAACAGCGGGTCGATGCCGAAGTTATCCAGCAGCGGGATAAAGATCGGCATGAAGATGATGATGATCTCGGTCCATTCCAGCGGCCAGCCGAGCAGGAAGATGATCAGCTGCGCCAGGATCATGAACTGCACCGGCGACAGGTTCAGCGACAGCACCCACTGCTCGACCAGCGCCTGTCCGCCCAGCAGCGCGAACGCGGCAGAGAAGATCGACGAGCCCACGAACAGCCAGCACACCATGGCGCTGGTCTTGGCCGTCAGCAGCACCGATTCCTTGACCACGCGGAAGTTCAGCTGCCGGTACGCTGCCGCCAGCAGCGCGCCGCCGAGCGAGCCCACCGCCGCGGCTTCGGTCGGCGTGGCCAGCCCGAACACGATCGAGCCCAGCACCGCCAGGATCAGCAGCGCCAGCGGGAAGAACGACGACAGCAGCATCTTGAAGATTTCCAGCCGCGCGAAGCTGAAGCGCCAGTAGAAGTACACCAGCACCGCCGCCACGGCCGCCAGCGTGATCCAGAACCAGCGGGGTGCGGATACTGCAGCCGCCGCCGGCACTGGCGCTGGCTGCGCCCCGGCTTGCGCTGCGGTCGTCGGTGCAGGGGTGGTAGCGGCGGGAGCGGCCGGCGCTGCGGGCGCAGCGGATTCTTCCACTGGCGGCGCCTGCAGGTCGTCGAGTGATGCGCTGCTTTCCTCGGCGCCTCCCATCGACAGCGGTGCCTCCACCGCGACGCTGGCGGCGGGCGCGGTGACCACGCTGTATATCGTTCCCATCACCAATACCACGGCGATCGCCGGCAGCAGCACGATGCCCAGCTGGCGCGCGAACACTGCCGTCGGTAGGTCGGCATTGCGCGGGCCCTTGAGCGCGCGCATCAGGCCGGCACCGAGCGCAGGCAAGGCATGGGTGGCGCCGCGGGCTTCCAGCGTGCGCGCCACCGGCGGCAGCGGCACCACCCGCTCGGCTTCCGGCAGCGGCGGCGCGAGCGCGGGCTTGAGCTTGGCCAGGATCAGGAGGTAGAGGATATAGAGCCCGGTCAGCATCAGGCCCGGGAAGAACGCGCCCGCATAGAGCTGAACCACCGACACGCCCGCGGTGGCGCCGTAGACGATCAGCAGCACCGACGGCGGGATCAGGATGCCCAGGCAACCGCCCGCGGTGACCGCGCCGGCCGACAGCGACGTGCTGTAGCCCGCGCGCAGCATGGCGGGGAAGGCCAGCAGGCCCATCAGCGTGACCACGGCGCCGACGATGCCGGTGGCGGTCGCGAAGATCGCGCAGGTCACCAGCGTGGCCACCGCGAGCGAGCCGGGAATCCACGCCAGCGCAAGGTGCAGGCTGCGGAAGAGCTTTTCGATCAGGTTGGAGCGCTCGACCAGGTAGCCCATGAACACGAACAGCGGGATCGAGATCAGCACGTCGTTGGTCATGACGGCATAGGCCCGCTGCACCATCAGGTCCAGCGTCTGCTGCACCGCGATCGTGGGGTCGGCGTGGCGGTAGGCCAGCCAGGAGAACAGCACGCCCATGCCCATCAGCGTGAACGCGGTGGGGAAGCCCAGCATGATCGCCACCACGATCAGCGCCAGCATCAACAGGCCGAGGTGTCCGTTGGTCCAGTCCGCCGGCGCGGGCATGAACCACGCCACGGCGCCGACGATCAGCACCATCAGGGAAATGCCGAACCACAGTTCTTTCCTCATCGGCCGGCTCCAGGCTGGTCGTCGCGCGGCGGCGGTGACTCGGCCAGCTCAGCGGTAGGGGTGCCTTGCACCATCTCCTTGAGCTGCTCGACATCGACTTCCTCGACATCGCCTTCGCGCGGCGGCCAGCTGCCGTTCGCCAGGCACAGGATGCAGCGGATGGTCTCGGCCGCGCCCTGCAGCAAAAGCAGCGCGCCGGCCACGGGAATCACTGCCTTGAACGGATAGATCGGCGGACCGTCGGCGGCGATGGAAGAGTGTTCGTCCTGTGCCAGCGAGACCTCGAAGAAATCGATGCCCGCCCAGGCCAGCGCGATCACACCGGGGAAGAAGAAGGCCAGGTAGAGCACCAGGTCGATTGACGCCTGCATCCGCGGCGGCAGGAAGCCATAGAGGATGTCGCCGCGCACGTGGCCGCGCTTGGCCAGGGTATACGCGCCGGCCAGCATGAACATCGTGCCGTACAGCATATTGCTGGCATCGAACACCCAGGCGTGCGGCGTGCCCAGCGCATAGCGCGAGAACACCTCGTAGCTGATCATCAGCGTGAGCCCGATGATCAGCCACGCGCCGGCCTGGCCGACGAAGGTGCTGATGCGGTCGATGCCAAGCAGCAGGCGTTGCACGGTATGGCCCCCGGAGTGGTGCGGCTCAGGTGCGTTTGGAGAAGTAGTGGCTCGTTGCCAGCCGGAAATCGACGTTAGTGTCGTTCTGCCAGCGCGTGGCGCGCTCGGCGAAGGCCTTCATCGAATCATTGACCTTCTTGAACATCGGGTTTTCCTTTTCCTTGCGCGCCACGATCTCATCCCATACCTTCAACTGCGCCTGCAGCACCGAGTTGGGGGTCGCGTAGAACTTCACGCCTTGCTTCTGCAGCGCCTGGTAGTCCTTGGAATAGCGGTCGATCGCCTTGATCGACATATCCGCGGACGCCGCTTCCACCGCGTTGGCGATCAGCGCCTTGAGCTTGGCCGGCAGCGCGTCATAGCGCTTGCGGTTGAACAGGATCTCGAACTGCTCCGAGGGCTGGTGGAAGCTGCGCAGCATGCAGACCTTGGACACGTCCTGGAAGCCCAGCGCGCGGTCGGAGCTGGCGTTGTTGAACTCGGCCGCATCGAGCAGCCCGCGGTCCATCGCCGGCACGATCTCCGCGCCCGGCAGCGCGTTCACCGCGGCGCCCAGGCCGGTGAAGATGTCGATCGACAGCCCCACCGTGCGGAACTTCAGCCCCTTGAAGTCTTCCGGCTTGGTGATGGGCTTCTTGAACCAGCCCAGCGGCTGGGTCGGCATCGGGCCATACAGGAACGACACCACGTCCAGGTTGAGGCTGCGGTAGATCTCCTGCTGCAACTCCTTGCCGCCGCCGTACTTGTGCCAGGCCAGCAGCATGTTCGGGTCCATGCCCCAGGCCGGGCCCGAGCCCCACAGCGCCAGCGCCGAGTTCTTGCCATACCAGTACGCGATCACGCCATGGCCGCCGTCCAGCGTGCCCTTGCTGACCGCGTCGATCAGGTCGAAGGCCTTGACCACCGCGCCCGCGGGCAGCAGCTCGATCTTCAGGTCGCCGCCCGACATATTGTTCACCTTGGTGACGAAGTCGCCGGCGAACTCGTGGAAGATGTCCTTGGTGGGCCAGGTGCTCTGCCAGCGCATCGTGACCGGGCCTTGCGCCTTGACGATGGCCGGGAAGCCCATTGCCGCGGCGCCCGCGGCCGCACCGGCGGCCCCCCCAAGGAAGCCGCGCCGGGAAACGCCTGGCTTGGTTTCCACTTCAGGTTTTGCTGCGCCTGCTTTCCTTGTCCTGGATGCCATGACCGCCTCCATTTGCTATGTGTGGGATTACCCGCGAGCGCCGGCCATGGGGGCCGAGACAACTCGCCACTGACGCGAACATCGGAAAAGTCGGGAAATCTGGAGCATGCCGGGCCAGTGGCCGCGCGGCAGGAGCGGGCGTGCAGGTGGCCCGTGATTCCCTTCATGGTAGGAAAGGGACAGGGAACCACAATCTAGGGATTACCCGCGCGGTGTGGGCCCGCGCACTTCGTGGCGGGGCCCGCCGATGCCGCGGATCCGGGGCTGGGCGCTCAGGTGCGGGTGATGCCGACCGTGAACTCGGCCTCCAGCAGCCCCGCTGCATCGGCAGCCTGGCGCACGCGCATCTGGTTCGGGTGGGGTCCCGCGATCGGGTCCTGCGTGGTGGCGCGCGACGGCACGCCGTGCGCGCGGTAGGCCGGGTGGCTGCCCAGCACCTCGCGGTTCAGGGTATCGCTGAAGTACAGCTGGCTGGTCAGGGCTTCCGACCGCCCCAGCAGCACCTTGAAGTGGATATGGATGGCGCGTGGCGCGTACCAGCCGGGATAGATCGACGTGAACGTGGCCACGCCGTCCTGGCTGGTGGGCTGGACGCCACGCAGGAAACGCGCCTGGCGGTTGCCGCGGCCCTCGCCGCTGTAGCTGCCGTCGGCATCGCAGTGCCAGATGCTGACCAGCGCACCCGGCACCGGCGCGCAGCCGCGCCCGGCATCCACCACCCGGATGCACAGCCGCAAGGGTTGGCCAGGGCGGTCGTCGCGGATGTCGGTGCGCACCAGGGCGTCGTCGAGGTAGAAGGGGCCTTCGGTGGCGGCGGGCGTCAGCAGGCAGGCGGCGGGGGTGGCTGCTGCCGCCGCGGGCGCGATGCCGGCAGCGGCAAGCAGGCCGCCCAACTCATGCAGGAAGCGGCGGCGCGCCGCGTCGGTGGCTGCCGCGCTGTCGGCGCCAATTGCCGGGCGCACTGTCATGGTGGGCTCCGAGGTGATCCGGGTGCGCCTTGCGGCGCGTGGTGCTGCCGCGCCGGCGCCGAGACGTCAGCGTCCCATCGCCTTGAGCATCGAGTAGCCGTGGCTGGTAATGCGCGGCTCCTGCCGGCGGCCGTGCAGGATCTCAAGTTGTACGAGTTGCTTTTCGACCAGTGCCTTCAGGTCGATGGGGTCGATCTGGCGGGAATCGCTGGAATCGAGAGAATCGGGGCCGTCGCTCAGCAATAGCAGCGTGGCAAATTCATGCGGGCTCAGCACGTTCGTCTCCTTGGCTAGAGGGGGGCGTTTGCTGGGAGTCTGCGCGGCGCAGCAGCGCCAAACGCGGGAAGATTGTCAGAAGCCCTGGAGACGATGCGGCACATGCCGCCCATGCGTGCTGCGCCGCGGTGAAATGCTGCGGCGCGGCATCCTGTCTCCGGCGACTAATTGGTTTGACGAGGCCGGCAGCACGCGGTTCCGTGCAACCGCTCGCGGTTACATGTGACCGGGCGTCGCACGCCGTGATCGTCATCCGCCGCTCATTATCAGCCTGTCACGATGACAATGTGATGGCCATGCCGGTACTGTGGAATTGGGCGGCAGCCTACCGCCCATTGCACCGCTTGCGCCGCATCGCGGCGTCTATCGGTCCTGCTGCTCGCGCCACGCCTCGTACAGGTCGATGCCCTCGTCGCGCGCCGGTACATAGGCCAGCGTCATCTCCCGTTGCTCCAGCGGCCGGGCCAGCTCGATATAACCGCGCTCCGCGGACAGGTCGTAGGGTTCGCCGTCTTCATTGGAGTAGGCGTAGTAGACCGCCTTCACGCCGGCCAGATACATTGCCGACAGGCACATCGAGCAGGGGTAGCCGCTGGCGTACACCGTGCAGCCGCTCAGGTCCGGCTTGCCCAGTGCCCGGCTGGCGGCGCGCACGGCCTGCATTTCGGCGTGTGCACTCGGGTCGCAGGTGGCGTCTACCTGGTTGACCGCGCGGGCCAGCACCTCGCCGTCCCTGACGACCACGGCGCCAAAGGGCCAGGTATTGCGTTCGCGCACGTTCTCCATGGCGAGGCGGATGGAATCAAGCAGATAGGCTTCTGTCGTGGACACGCGTTGTCTCCCTTGAGGCCTGGCCCGTGCAGGCGGACGATGGTTCGGGCCTCGGGACTATAGGCCAGCGTGCGCGGGCATGGTGGCGTGGGTTGTTATAGGGCGTATTTGGGCCTTGCGCGTGCAGCACCGGTTATTGGCGATGGCACTGGCGTGCATTCGAATCCATAACTTCGCGCGGCGTGGCCGGCATGACAGAATGCACCGGACCGCATCGACACCCCTTACACCCGACGCATCCGCACGGAGGAAAGAACATGCTGGCGGCGCGCCTGTCCATCTGCCTTGCCCTGGTCATTGCCATGCTGATATCCACCCCAGCCGCCGCCGCCGGCGGCCCGCCCGAACAACAGTTGCGCGAGGCCGCGGCTAGCGGCAACGCCGCGCAGGTCACCGCACTGCTTGGCCAGGGCGCCAGCATCGATGACCGCGATGCGCAGGGACGCACGGCGCTGCTGCTGGCCACGCACCACAACCGCGTGCAGGCGGCCAGGGTCCTGGTCGATGCCGGCGCCGACGTGAACGCGAAAGATGCCATCCACGACAGCCCCTACCTGTACGCCGGCGCGCGCGGCTACAACGAGATCCTGCGCCTGACGCTGGCCCATGGCGCGGACCTGCGCAGCACCAACCGCTACGGCGGCACCGCGCTGATTCCCGCCGCCGAGCGCGGCCATGTCGAGACCGTGCGCACGCTGATCGCGGCCGGCGTGGCGGTGAACCATGTCAACAAGCTCAAGTGGACGGCCCTGCTGGAGGCCATCATCCTTGGCAACGGCGGGCAGGCCCATACCGAGATCGTGCGCCTGCTGGTCAAGGCGGGCGCCGACGTGAACCTGGCCGACGGCGACGGCGTGTCGCCGCTGCAGCATGCGCGCCAGCGCGGCTATACGCAGATCGAACAGATTCTCAGCGCCGCCGGCGCACGCTGAACCCTGCGCCGCAAGGCGGCTCGCTCTCGCCTGCCTCATATATACTGTCAGTGTGCATACAAAATGGTGAGAGCGATGTCTGCGAGAGCAAAACGCAACGCAACGAGTGGCAGTCATGAGGTGGCGGATGCCATGCCGGAAGCCGATCCGGCAAAGGAATTGCTCTGGGCCCGCCCGGGCTTCCTGGTGCGGCGCTTGCACCAGATCCACGTCGCGATGTTCTTCGAGGAGTGCAAGTCGCCCAATATCACGCCCGTGCAATATGCCATCCTGACGGTGCTGTCGGTGCTGCCGGGATTGGACCAGACTTCGCTCGGGCAAGAGGTCGGCCTGGACCGGACCACGACCGCCGACGTCGTGCGCCGGCTCGAGGAGCGCGGGCTGGTAGAGCGCCGCGACAACCCCGCCGACCGGCGCACCCGCCACGTCCACCTGACGCGGGAAGGCAAGAGCGTGGTCACGGCGCTGCGTGGCGACATGGCGCGTGCGCAGGAGCGCATGCTGGCGCCGCTGAAGCCCGCCCAGCGCGAAGTGTTCATGGACCTGCTGGCGACGCTGGTGGAAGCCAACAACCAGTACAGCCGCACCGTGCTGCGCAGCATGTGAGCCCGGCGGCGGGCGCAAGGCCCCCCGCGCCCCAACGCGCGCTAGACCGGGTAGACCAGGTCGTTGGCGATGATGGTGGTGTCGTAGACAACCTGCCGCTCGCGCAGCAGCAGGCTGCCACCCTGGCGGCGGAAGCGGTCGTAGTAGGTCCCCGCCAGGTGGATCGTGGTGGGGCCCTCCACCAGTGTCTGCAGCAGCATGTAGTTGGCCTGTGCCACGATATCGCCGTCCGCGGTTTCGTCGCTGACCCGCGTGTTGGTCACCAGGTGCAGGTTGTAGCGCGGCGCGAACATCTGGGTATTGGCAATCGCAGCGGCGCGGTCGCGCATCATGCCCACCCCTTCGGCGTAGACCAGCCCCACCGGCAGGTTGCGCTCGGCATTCTCGCGCGCGGTGATCCGGTAGAGCGCATCCTCGGTGAAGAAGCGGGGCCATTGCTCCACCAGGCCGGCGTCGAGCACCGCGCAGTATTCCGCGTGGAAGGCCTCGATCTCCAGTCGCAGTTCAATGGCGCGCGCGGTGCCGAGGGCGCTCTCGCGATAGAGGGAATAGTTCATCGGTTTCATATTCTGGGAATCCCGTTAGCCGCCGTTCAGAACCCCATCACGCCGCGGTAGTACTGGTACATCGCACGGATGGCGGATTCGGAGATCAGGGAGTTGGAGGTGCCGACCTGGTCCGGGTCCAGCTTGAGCACATTGAGGTCGCTGCTGGAGCGGCGCACGCCTTCCTGCACGAACTTCATCGCCTCGTTGTCTTCCAACCCCAGGAAGCCAGCGGGGCCCATCAGGTTGCCTTGGCGCAGGCGGTGCTGCGTCATCTCCTCGGTATCATCCTCGTAGCCGAACATGGTCCACAGCATCAGCATGCTGTCCGGCCCGTTGGGCACGATCTGGCGCACGCCGAGGGTGTTCATTTCGCGCTGCACGATCAGGTTCGGCCAGATCGTCTGCATCGTCACCGACCAAGGCGAATCGAACTCTTTCACATATTCCAGGAAGCGTTCGTCCTCCAGACGCATGCCTTCATGGTATGAGCGCATCTCCTTCTTGTTCTCGTCGCTGACGGCCGCGTACTTGTCTTCCTTCTTCGCCGACGCCATGGTGCCGTGCCGCCCGTGCACGGGATCGGCGATCATGGCGCTTTCGTTGCCCGCCACCAGCAGTCCGAACACCACCAGGAAGGAGTGCAGCAACGTGGCGTGGTACGGGTCCTTGAGGTTCTCGTGGTACATCTTCCAGTTGCACGGAAGTTCGTTCTTGTAGTACCCGAGCACCTTGAGCGGCTTGCCGTTGAAGACGATGTCGAAGTCCTTGAGGATCTCCGGCGTCAGGTAGTCTTCCAGGCTTTCCATGTCCGCCGCGTACGAGGCGAAGATCACGCCGTTGCGCGTGGCCACGTTCAGCTTGACCAAGCCGTGGTCCTCGTTGCGGAAGTCCCTGGGCATGCCACCCGCGCGATTGACGCCGCGCTTGAACGGAACGCCCTGCAGGTTGCCCTTGAGGTCGTAGGACCACTGGTGATAGGGGCAGACGAATTCCTTTGCATTGCCCTGGCTGTGGCGGCAGAACTCGGCGCCGCGGTGCGCGCAGCGATTTTCGAAGACGTTGACCGAGCCGTCTTCGGCGCGCGACACCACCACCGGCGTCGCGCCGACATAGGAGCGCTTGTAGTCGCCGGCGTTGGGGATCTCCGCTTCGAGCGCGACGTAGTTCCAGGAGCGTCCGCGAAAGATCTTCTGCAGCTCGAGGTCATGCACCTCCTTGCTGGTGTAGACCCAGTCCGGGATGTAGTGCAGGCTGTCTTCGGGCCAACGGCAGTCGGCCAGGTCGGCGTCTTTCTTGCCCAGCGTGTGCTGGATCACAGCTTGTGTCTGGTACATGTGGGAGTCCTTTCAGAGTGTAGCGGGGCTGGCCGCTGCCGTAGGGAGGTCGCGCACCAGCTGTCGCAGCGGCATGGCGTCATCGCACAGCCGTGGCAGCAGGTCTTCGACGGCATGGCCGAAGAGCGCGCGCAGCGGCCGCAGGTCGCCGCCGGCATTGATGGCGATGGCGTGGCTGAGCCGGCCGTGCCGGGTGCCGAGCAGCATGAACCTGGGGCAGGGCGCGTCGCTGGCGGCGATGCCGCGCCAGGCATAGCGGGTATCGGGAGTGGCCGCGCCGAGCATCTGCACGTTGCAGCCGAACTGGTCGGTCCAGAACCACGGCATCGCCGCGGGTTCGGCCTGCACGCCCAGCATGGCGGCGGCGGCGATGCGCGCCTGCTCGTTGGCGCTTTGCCAGGATTCCAGCCGCATGTGGGCGCCGAGCCGGGGCTGGTACTGGCTGCAGCAGTCGCCCGCGGCATAGATGCCGGCCGCGCTGGTGCGGCCCTGCTGGTCGACCTGGATGCCGCCGTTGGCGGGGTCCAGCGCCAGGCCGGCGGCGGCGCCGAGCGCCACCTCGGGCGTCAGCCCGATCGCGACCACCACCAGCGGCGCCTGCAACGCCGCGCCGTCCGCAAGCCTGACCTGCACGCCATCGGCCTGCGGCACCAGGGCCGCGATGCCGCAGCCGAGCCGCAGCTCGACGCCTTGCGCAAGCACGCGCTGCGCCAGCCAGCTGCCAAGCTCAGGCGGCAGCGCGCGGCCGAGCAGCCGGTCGGCGCTTTCGATCAGCGTGACCCGGAGGCCGAGGCCGGCCGCGGTCGAGGCCGTTTCCAGGCCAAGGAAGCCGCCGCCGATCACGATCACTTCGCGCGCGCGCTGCATGGCATCGCGCAGGCGGGCGGCGTCGTCGAGCGTGCGCAGGTAGTGCACGCGGGGCGTGCCCGGGGGAAGCGTAGGCAGGACGCGCGCATTGCCGCCTGTGGCGAGCAGGCAGGCGGCGTAGCGAATGGCCTCGCCATCGGCGCAGTGCGCCACGCTGTGCGCGGGGTCCAGCGCGGTGACCGTGGTGCCAAGCCGCAGCTCGATCTCCTGCCCGGCATAGAAGCCGGCGGGGTGCACGCCGATCTTGCCGTCCTGCGCGGCATCGGCGAGCACGGACTTGGACAGCGGCGGGCGTTCGTACGGTGCATGGCGTTCGCCGCCGGCCATGACGATGCGGCCGCGATGGCCGAGCCTGCGCAGTTCGGCAGCGGCCATCGCGCCTGCCTGGCCGGCGCCGACAATCAGGATGGGCGTGTCTTGTGGCATGCTCGGCTCCTTCAAAGCTCGACCCACACCCGGCTGTCTTCGAACTTGACCGGGTAGGTGCGGATGTCGCTGGTGGCAGGCGCGCACATCGCCTTGCCGGAGCGGATGTCGAAGCGGGCCTGGTGCAGCGGGCACTCGATGCAGCCGTCTTCCAGGTAGCCGTCGGACAGCAGCGCGTACTGGTGCGTGCAGACGTTGTCGGTGACGAAGTACTGGTCGTCGCTGCGATAGACGGCGAGCTGGCGGTCCCCCAGCGTGAGCGGCATTACCTCGTCGTTCCGCAGGCCGTGGACGGCGTCGATTTCAATCCATGCCATGGCGATCTCCGTGAATTTGATTTGTCAGTATGCTGAATATATAAGATCAGTGTACTGATGTTTTATGCTCGCAGTATTCTGGTTAACCCTGGCCCGGGTTGGCCGCGCCGGATCCGGCTGGCCCCACCGCGGGCGCGCCGGCCTGCAGCGACGGGCGGGCCTGCCAGCGCGCCAGGATCTCGCCCATGATGCCGCGGCGGAACGTCAGCACGCACACCACGAAGATCAGCCCCGTCACCATGCTGACCGATTCGCCCAGCGTTTCGAACCAGCCGATGCCGGTCATGGCCGCGAGCGCATTGCCGGCGTCGCCCAGCTTGTTTTCCAGCGCCACGATCACCAGCGCGCCGACCAGCGGGCCCGACAACGTGCCCATGCCGCCGACCAGCGTCATCAGGATGACCGTGCCCGACATCATCCAGTGCACGTCGGTGAGCGTGGCAAAGCCCAGCACCAGGGTCTTGAGCGCGCCCGCCAGCCCGGCCAGCGCCGACGACAGCACGAACGCCAGCAGCTTGAAGCGGTCCGCGTCATAGCCCAGCGAGATGGCACGCGGCTCGTTCTCCTTGATCGCACGCAGGATCTGCCCGAACGGCGAGTTGACGATGCGCATGATGCCGAGGAAGGCCGCGGCGGTGATCAGCAGCACGACGTAGTACATGGTGTGGTCCGACGCCAGCGGCAGCACGCCGAACAGGTCGCCCCGCGGCACCGCCTGGAGGCCGTCTTCGCCACCGGTCGCGGGCGCCTGCAGGCAGAAGAAATAGAACATCTGCGCCAGCGCCAGCGTGATCATGGCGAAGTAAATGCCCTGCCTGCGTATTGCCAGTGCACCAAACACCAGGCCGAGCAGGGCACCGAACGCGGTGCCTGCGAGCAGGCCAAGCTCCGGCGTCAGCTGCAGGAACTTCATCGCATAGCCGCAGGCATAGGCGGCGCCGCCGAAGAAGGCCGCATGGCCGAACGACACCAGCCCGGTGTAGCCCAGCAGCAGGTTGAAGGCGCAGGCAAAGAGCGCGAAGCACAGCAGCTTCATCACCAGCACCGGGTAGGCGCCCAGCCAGGGCGCGAGCAGCAGGACCGCCAGCAGCAGTCCGTAGGCGAAGGTTGCACGCTTTCCGCTTGCCATCATTTTTCCTTTCCAAAGAGCCCGGCGGGGCGCACCAGCAGCACGCACACCATGGCGACGAAGACCACCGTCGCGGAGGCTTCGGGGTAGTAGACCTTGGTAATACCCTCGAAGACACCCAGGCCAAGTCCGGTGAAGATCGAGCCCAGGATCGACCCCATGCCGCCGATCACCACCACGGCGAAGACCGTGATGATCAGATTCTGGCCCATCAGCGGCGAGACCTGCATCACCGGCGCGGCCAGCACGCCCGCCAGCGCGGCCAGGCCCACGCCGAACGCGTAGGTCAGCGTCACCAGCAGCGGCACGTTGACGCCGAAGGCCTCGACCATGCGCGGATTCTCGGTGCCGGCGCGCAGGTAGGCGCCCAGTCGCGTCTTCTCGATCATGAACCAGGTGGCAAAGCACACCGCCAGCGACGCCAGCACCACCCATGCGCGGTAGTTGGGAAGCACCATGAAGCCCAGCTGGCTCACGCCAGACAAGCCTTCAGGCGTGGGATAGGGCAGGCCTGAGACGCCATAGATCGAGCGCAGCGCGCCTTCGATCAGCAGGCAGATGCCCAGCGTCAGCAGCAGCCCGTACAGGTGGTCGAAGCGGTAGAGGTGGCGCAGCATGGTGCGCTCAAGCACCACGCCGAGCGCCCCGGCCAGCACCGGTGCCAGCACCAGCATCAGCCAGTAGTTGAGCCCGAGATAGTTCAGGCCCATCCAGGCCAGCACCGCGCCGAGCATGAACAGCGCGCCGTGCGCAAAGTTGATCACGTTGAGCAGGCCGAAGATCACGGCCAGGCCCAGGCTCAGGATCGCGTAGAACGAGCCGTTGACCAGCCCCAGCAGTAACTGGCTCAGCAGCGCGGGCAGGGGCACTCCAAACAATTCCATGAAAAGTCTCCTTAAACGCCCAGCAAGGCGCTGAGCGTGGGCATCTTTCGTTCGAGCTCATCGGCGCCGAAGGCCTCGACGATGCGGCCGTGCTCCATCACGAAGAAGCGGTCCGCCAGCGGCGCGGCAAAGCGGAAGTTCTGCTCCACCATGACGATGGTGTAGCCGCGGCCGCGCAGCATGGCGATCATCTTCGCCAGCTTTTGCACGATCACGGGCGCCAGGCCTTCCGAGATCTCGTCGAGCAGCAGCACGCTGGCGCCAGTGCGCAGGATGCGGGCCACCGCCAGCATCTGCTGCTCGCCGCCCGACATGCGCGTGCCCTGGCTCTTGCGCCGCTCGTGCAGGTTGGGGAACATCTCGTAGATCTCGCCCAGCGTCATGGGCTCGCGCAGTCCGACCGCCCCCGGGGTGCAGGCGAATTGCGGCGGCAGCAGCAGGTTCTCCTCGCAGGACAGGCTGGCGAAGATGGCGCGCTCTTCCGGGCAGTAGCCCAGGCCCAGCGGTGCGATGCGGTGCGTCTTCATGCCGATGGTTTCCTGGCCGTGCACACGCACCGAACCCTTGCGCATGCCGACCAGGCCCATGATGGCGCGCAGCGTGGTGGTGCGTCCGGCGCCGTTGCGGCCGAGCAGCGTCACCACCTCGCCCGGGTTGACGGTCAGGTCCACGCCGTGAAGGATGTGCGACTCGCCATACCAGGCGTGCAGGCCGCGGAGTTCGAGGGCAGGGGAGGCCGTCCTTGTCATGATGCCTCCGCGTTCAGCGCCGCCGCGGCTGCGTGGCGGTCTTCGGGTTCGTCGGTGGTTCCCATATAGGCTTCCCTTACCTGCGGATTGCGTGAGATCTCGTCATAGGTCCCTTCTGCCAGCACCGCGCCGCGCTGCAGCACCGTGATGCGGTCCACGACGGACGACACCACGCTCATGTTGTGTTCCACCATCAGCACCGTCCGCCCCGCCGAAACGCGCTTGATCAGGGCGGTGACGGTCTCCACGTCTTCATGCCCCATGCCTTGCGTCGGTTCGTCCAGCAGCATCAGCTCCGGGTCGGTCGCGAGCGTGGTGGCGAGTTCCAGCGCGCGCTTGCGCCCGTAGGCCAGCTCCGCCGTGCCCAGGTGTGCGAAGCCGGCCAGGCCGACCGCATCCAGCAGTTCCATGGCGCGGCCGTCCAGCCGCGACAGGGAGCGCCTGCCACGCCAGAAATGCCAGGAGGTCCCGAGCCGGCGCTGCAGCGCGATGCGCACGTTCTCCAGCGCCGTCAGTTGCGGAAACACCGCCGAGATCTGGAACGAGCGGATCACCCCCATGCGGGCGATCTGGGCCGGCCGCAGCGCGGTGATGTCGGTGCCGTTGAAGTGGATCGAGCCTGATGAGGGCGCATGGAACTTCGTCAGCAGGTTGAAGCAGGTGGTCTTGCCGGCGCCGTTGGGGCCGATCAGCGCGTGGATCGAGCCCCGCCGCACGGACAGGCTGACATCGCTGACTGCGGTAAAGCCCTTGAACGCCTTGGTCAGTCCCTGCGTCTGCAGGATTACATCAGTGTCAGGCATGGCGCGCTCACTTCTTCACCAGGGGACATTCGCTGGCGGACAGCGGCCGGAAGGCTTCGTCGCCGGGGATCGTGCCGATGTACCTGACCAGGTCCCACGGGCCCTTGGACTCGGCCGGGGTCTTGGCCTGGGCCAGATACATGTCATGCACCATGCGGCCGTCGACACGCACCTTGCCATTGCGCACGAAGGCATCGCTGACGGGCAGCGCGCGCATCTTCTCCGCCACGGCCGGGCCTTCCACGGTCTTGGCGGCTTCCACCGCCTTCAGGTAATGCAGCACGCCTGAATAGACGCCGATCTGGCCATGCGTGGGATAGGCCTTGTGGCGCTTGTAGTAGCGCTCGACGAAGTCCTTCGACTTGCCATCCAGGTCGAGCTTGAACGGGTCGACATAGGTCAGCCCTTGCGCAGCGTTCAGGCCCAGGCTCTTGATATCGGTGATGAAGGTGGAGGGCGTGATCACCGTCTGGCCCGCCTTGATCAGGCCGAACTCGCCGGCTGCCTTGACCCCGTTGATCATGTCGTTGCCGGCGTTGGCCAGCACCACCACCTTGGCCTTGGAAGCCGAGGCGGCCACCACCGGGCTGCTGAAATCGCTGGCGTTGAGCGGATGCCGGGTGGCGCCCACGTTCTTGCCGCCGCCTGCGTCCACGGCCTTGCGGAAATCTGCCTCCAGCGACTGGCCGAAGGCGTAGTCCACGGTGATGTAGTACCAGCTGTTGCGGCCCTGTTCGATCATGCGCCGCACCAGCGGGTAAGACACCGAATACGTGTCCCAGGCCCAGTGGAAGCCGGTGGGCGAGCAGTTCTGGTTGGTCAGCGCCATGGCGCCGCCGGTCGAGACGATGTCGATCTTCTGCTTCTGCCGCGCCACCTCCTGCACCGCCAGCGCGGTCGACGAGTTGGGAAAGTCGATCACCATGTCGACGCCATCGGTATCGAACCAGCGGCGCGCCAGCGACGAGGCGATATCGGCCTTGTTCTGGTGATCGGCGGAAAGCACCGTCACAGGTTTGCCGAGGACCTTGCCGCCGAACTCTTCCACGGCCATCTGCGCGGCAAGCACGGAGCCCTTGCCGGAGAGGTCGGCATAGGAGCCGGACATGTCGGTGATGACGCCGATCTTTACGCCATTGGCGTCGGCCAGTGCGGGCGTGGCGGCGGCCAGGCCCAGCAGGGCGGAGGACGCAGCGAGGGTGCGGAGGATGCGAGAGGTGGACATCAGGGGCTCCAGGTTGTCTACGCGAAAGATTGGAATGGTTGCTGCGTCGGCAGACCGCGGCGCCATCGCTGCGCCGCGGGTAGCGCGGATAAACTCAGTATGCTGAATAGTTTGCCGGAAGAAAGGGCGGAGAGATCCGCCCTTCAGCTTCACCCGTAGTGCCGCTCAGGTGGCCAGATCGCGGCCGCGCGTCTCCGGCACGAACAGCATGCCGATGACAAAGGCCAGACCGGCGATGATCACCGGGTACCACAGGCCGAAGTAGACGTCGCCGCTGGCCACGTTCATGGCCGTGACCACGAAGGACAGCATGCCGCCGACCCAGCCCGCGCCGAGGTGGAAGGGCAGCGACAGCGAGGTGTAGCGCACCCGGGCCGGGAACAGTTCCACCATGAAGGCCGCCATCGGCCCGTACACCATCGCCAGGAACAGGATCGGGACCAGCAGCAGCACGAATACCATCGGCGTGTTGATCTTGGCGGGGTCCGCGCGCTCGGGCCAGCCGGCCGCCACCAGCGCGCTCTTGATGGCGTCGCGGTCAAAGCCCTGCAGCGTGCGATCCGCGATGCGTACTTCAGCCTGCGCCGGATTGCTGGCCGGCACGAAGGTGTAGCCCACGCCCAGGTCGGTCAGGTAGCCGCGGATCTTGTCGCAGGCGGACACCGGCTCGCCGAACAGGCGCGCCTTGCAGTCGCCGGCCGTCACCTGCACGGCGCCTTGCTGCTGGAACTGTTCGAGCGCCGGATTGGCATAGTGCGTCAGGCCCTTGAACACCGGCTGGATGCACACCGCCGCCAGCAGGCAGGCGGCCATCATGATGTACTTGCGGCCGATGCGGTCGGACAGCCAGCCGAACAGCAGGTAGCAGGGGGTGGCCACCACCAGCGCGATCCCGATCAGCATGTGGACCGTTTCGAGCGGCACGTGCAGCGTCTTGTTGAGGAAGAACATCGAGTAGAAGTGGCCGGTGCCGAAGATGGCGCCCAGGCCCGCCGCCACTACGAACAGCAGCAGCACCGACCTGAGGTTCTTCCAGTTGGTGAAACTCTCGCGGATCGGCGCCCTCGAGGTGGTGTTGGCAGCCTTCATCCGGGCAAAGACCGGCGATTCATGCAGCTTGCCGCGGATGTAGACCGAGATCACCAGCATCACAAGCGACACGATGAAGGGAATGCGCCAGCCCCAGTCACGGAACTCGGCCTCGGTCAGGAAGGTCTTGAGCAGGTAGACGACCAGCAACGAGGACAGCAGGCCCAGCGTTGCCGTGGTCTGCAGCGAACTGGTGTACAGCCCGCGCTTGTGCACAGGGGAGTGCTCGGCCACGTAGGTGACCGCGCCGCCGACCTCGCCGCCCAGCGCCAGGCCTTGCAGCAGCCGCAGCAACACCAGCAGCACCGTGGCGGTGATGCCGATCTGCTCATACGTGGGCAGCACGCCGACGCCGACGGTGGCAACACCCATCAGCAGGATGGTGACCAGGAAGGTGTACTTGCGCCCGATCAGGTCGCCCAGGCGGCCGAACAGCAGCGCGCCCACCGGCCGTATCAGGAAGCCTGCGCCGAAGGTGGCCAGGCTGGCCAGGAAGGCGGCAGTCTCATTGCCCTTGGGGAAGAACAGTGCGCCGAAATACACCGCCAGTGCGGCGTAGATGTAAAAGTCGTACCACTCCATCAGGGCGCCGAAGGAAGAGGCAAGGATGACCTTGCGCTCCTCGGCTGTCATGCCGGATGCGGGGGCGCGTGTCTCGCTGCGAGTCAGGCTGATCGTCATGGCGGGGGTCCCTTGGTCTAGCTATTGTCTCTATATGTCTGCTCGTCCCGGCGGTGCCGGCGCCGCTGGCCAGGGCCTGTCGGTCCCTCGCGCAGTGCAGCGCCGCATCCTTCCGGTGCATCAGTCAGTATGCTGATGAGAAACGCAGTATGCTGAGCAAAATGCGGGCCAGTCCACAATGTGCCGGAATGCCCGAAATCGCCTATTTAAATGGCCTTTTAATATCGTCAGCATACTGAGCATCTGAGCTCAGTGTACTGAGCACCTATGGTCATCGTTATAGGTGTTAACCCTCCGCGCCGTTTCTAGACTTTTGGAAATTCGCTGACTAGAATCCGAAACTAATCAGTGTACTGATCAATTGCATCGGTGCACACCGCATGCCATGCAGCACACGCCCGCAGCGAAGCGATTTCACCAATCAGGAGCCCCCACCAGCATGACCAAAGTGAAGAAGATCGCCCTCGAAGAGCATTTCATGACGCCGGGATTTCAGGCCTATTCCAAGGCGTTCACGCAGCATATTGATCCGGCGGTGTTTGCCGAGCTGGGCCGCCGCCTCGCCGATTTCGACGAGGACCGCCTTGCCGAGATGGACCGCGCCGGCATCGACATCACGGTGCTGTCGCAGACGGGTCCGGGCGTGCAGGGCGAGCCCGATGCCGGCCTCGCCGTGGCGCGGGCGCGCGAGAGCAATGACTTCCTGGCCGCGCAGATCGCACGCCACCCCACGCGCTTTGCCGGCTTTGCCGCGCTGCCCATGCACGACCCGGAACAGGCCGCGCGCGAGCTGGAACGCGCCGTGCGCGAGCTTGGCTTCAAGGGCTCGCTGGTGAACGGCCATACCCACGGGCGCTACTACGACGACCCGGCATACGATGCTTTCTGGGAGCGCATGCAGGCGCTGGACGTGCCCATGTACCTGCACCCGACCGACGCGCTGGTTCAGCCGCAGGTCCTGGCGGGCCACCCCGAGCTGACCGGCGCGGCGTGGGGCTGGGGCGTCGAGACCGCATCGCATGCGCTGCGGCTGCTGTTCGGCGGCGTGTTCGACCGCTTCCCGCGCCTGAAGCTCATCCTCGGCCATATGGGCGAGGGCCTGCCGTACCAGCGCTGGCGCTTCGACAGCCGCTTTGCGGTCTATTCGCACGGCGTCCGGCTGGAGCGCTCACCTTCGGAATACATCGGCACCAATATCGTCATCACCACTTCGGGGGTGTGTTCGCACGGTGCGCTGGCCGGTGCCATTGCCGAGCTCGGCGCTGAGGCCGTGATGTTCTCGGTCGACTATCCCTACGAATCCACCGAAGTCGCGGCGAAGTTCATCGAGGACGCGCCGCTCGACGACACCATGCGCGCGCTGGTCTGCCACGGCAACGCGCAACGCCTGCTCAAGCTGTAACCGTACAACCCGAGGACCCTCATGCAAAAAGTCTTTCGCATCGGCCAGATCGTTCCCAGCTCGAACACGACCATGGAAACCGAGATTCCCGCGATGCTGCTGGCGCGCCAGCAGATCCGTCCGGAGCGCTTCACCTTCCACTCCAGCCGCATGCGCATGAAGAAGGTGGTCAAGGAAGAGCTGGCCGCCATGGATGCCGAATCCGACCGCTGCGCGGTGGAACTTAGCGACGCCCGCGTCGACGTGCTCGGCTACGCCTGCCTGGTCGCCATCATGGCCATGGGCCACGGCTATCACCGCAAGTCGGAGCAGCGCCTGAAGGTCCACACCATCGAGAATGGCGGCGACGCGCCGGTGATCACCAGCGCCGGTGCGCTGGTGGATGCGCTGCGCGTGATCGGCGCGCGCCGCATCGCCGTGGTCGCGCCATACTTGAAGCCGTTGACCGAGCTTGTGGTGGATTACATCCGCAACGAAGGCTATGAGGTGGTGGACTACCGTGCGCTGGAGATTCCGGACAACCTTGAGGTCGGCCGCCACGATCCGGCGCGGCTGCCGGGCATCGTGTCGCAGATGAACCTGGCGGATGTCGATGCCATCGTGCTGTCGGCCTGCGTGCAGATGCCGTCGCTGCCGGCAGTGGCAAAGGTAGAGGCGATGACGGGTAGGCCGGTCATCACCGCGGCCATTGCCACGACCTACGCCATGCTCAAGGCGCTGGACCTGGAGCCGGTCGTGCCGGGCGCCGGCGCGCTGCTGTCGGGCGCCTACTGAGGGCTTGCCATGACCACCTTCCTTTATGGCGGGCATGTCCATGCCAACGGCATTCGCCAGCACTTCCTGCGCTATGGTGGAAACGACGGTGAACGCGCCGCGCGCGATCCCGTGATCATCGTGCCGGGCATCACCAGCCCGGCAATCACCTGGGGCTTCGTCGGCGAGCGCTTTGGCGCCAGCTTCGATACCTATGTGCTGGATGTGCGCGGGCGTGGCCTGTCGTCGGCCGAGGCCGGGATGGACTACAGCCTCGACGCCCAGGCCCGCGACGTGGTGGCCTTTGCCGAGGCACTTGGCCTGCGCCGCCACAGCGTGGTTGGCCATTCGATGGGCGCGCGCATCGGCGTGCGCGCCGCGGCGGGCCGGCCTGGCGGCCTGGCCAGACTGGTGCTGGTCGACCCGCCGGTGTCGGGGCCCGGGCGCCGCGCGTATCCTGCGCAACTGCCGTGGTATGTGGATTCCATCCGCCTGTCGCGCCAGGGCACCGATGTGGAAGGCATGCGCCGCTTTTGCCCGACCTGGACCGACGAGCAGCTGCGCCTGCGCGCCGAATGGCTGCATACCTGCAACGAAGACGCCGTGGTGCGCAGCTTTGAGGATTTCCATCGCGACGACATCCATGCGGATCTGCCCCGGGTCAAGGTGCCGACGCTGCTGATGACCGCCGGGCGTGGCGACGTGGTGCGCGCTGAAGACGTGGCGGAGATCCGCACGCTGCTGCCGGGGGTGCTGGTCAGCCACGTTGCCGGGGCCGGCCACATGATCCCGTGGGATGACGAAGCGGGCTTTTACGCGGCGTTTGGGGATTTCCTCGGCGCGCCGCTGACGCAATGACAAGCAAGGAGGCGACATGCCGGTAAGTGACCACCAGATGATCGAGGCCTGGCGCAAGGTGCTGAAGCTGTCGCGGCTGGAGCCGGGGCAGACCGTCACCATCCTGACCAGCGCCGCGACCCACCCGCAGACGCTCTCCACTGCGCTGATCGCCACGCAGGCGATGGGTGCCATCGTCAACCGGCTCGACCTGCCGCCCGTCAACGGCGAAAAGGCGCTGAGCCGCGACGCGCTGGCCTACCTGGGCACGACCCCGCTCACGGGCAACCGGGCCGCGATTGCCGCGCTCAGGGAAAGCGACCTGGTGCTGGACCTGATGACGCTGCTGTTCTCCCCCGAACAGCACGACATCCTGAAGGGCGGCACCAAAATCCTGCTGGCCGCCGAGCCGCCCGAGGTGCTGACGCGCCTGGTGCCTTGCGAGGCCGACCGCGAGCGCGTCAAGGCCGCCTCCGAGCGGCTGGCCCGCGCCAAGGAGATGCATGTGGTGTCGCCGGCCGGCACCGACCTGCGCTGCCCGCTGGGCGAGTTCCCGGCCATCAGCGAGTATGGCTTTGTCGACGAGCCCGGGCGCTGGGACCACTGGCCCAGCGGCTTCGCGCTGACCTGGCCCAACGAGGGCGCTGCCAATGGCACCATCGTGCTGGAGCGCGGCGACATCCTGCTGCCGCAGAAGACCTACGTCACCGAGCCGGTCATGCTGACGGTGGAGGGCGGCTTTGCCACGCGCATCGAAGGCGGCCTGCACGCCGAACTGCTGAGCGAGTACATGGCCTCCTTCAACGACCCGCAGGCCTATGCCATCTCGCATATCGGCTGGGGGCTGCAGCCGCGCGCGCACTGGTCCACGCTGGGGCTGTACGATCGCGAGGCCACCATCGGCATGGACGCGCGCGCGTTCGAGGGCAACTTCCTGTTCTCACTCGGCCCCAATAACGAAGCCGGCGGCAGCCGCACCACGGCCTGCCATATCGATATTCCCGTGCGCAACTGCACCGTGCGCCTGGACGGCGTGGATGTGGTGAGCCGCGGCAAGGTCATGGACGGGTTCCGCTACCCGGAGGAGAAGTAGCCATGCACAAGGAGATCGGCGCGTACCAGCGCCAGGGCTTCGGCAACGACCTGGAACTGGCGGGCCCGTTCGGGCTGCTGGTGGTCGATTTCGTCAACGGCTTTGCCGACCCGGAGGTGTTCGGCGGCGGCAATATCCGCGAGGCCATCGCCAACACCGTGCCGCTGCTGGCCGTGGCACGGCGCGAAGGCTGGGCGATTGCGCACAGCCGCATCGTCTTTGCGGACGATGGTTCGGACCACAACATCTTTTCCATGAAGGTGCCGAACATGCTGTCGCTGAAGGAGCGCGAACGCAACAGCGCCATCGTCGAAGAACTGGCGCCGCGGGTGGGCGAGCTGGTGGTGCGCAAGACCGTGCCGTCGGCGTTCTTCGGTACGTCGCTGGCCGCCTGGCTGACGCAGCGCGGCGTGCGCACGCTGGTGGTGGCCGGCGCGGTGACCAGCGGCTGCGTGCGCGCCAGCGTGGTGGACGCCATGCAGTACGGCTTGCGGCCGCTGGTGCTGTCGGATTGCGTCGGCGACCGCGCGCTTGGACCGCACCAGGCCAACCTGTTCGACATGGAGCAGAAATATGCGACGGTCACCACACGCGCGGAAGGGCTGGCGGCCATCGGGGTGCGCGAATGAGCGCTTGCATGAATCATCGGGACGGATAAAACAATGACATCGTCGATGGAACCGGATCATTCGGAAGGAGGGCGCGGCCAGGGCGTGGGAGCCCGGGTGGCGCGCAAGGAAGACGCCAGGCACCTGCACGGCAAGGGCCGCTTTGTCGCGGACATCGCCATGCCGGACCTGCAGGAGGTGGCCTTCCTGCGCAGCCCCGTGGCGCATGCCAGGCTGTTGTCCGTGACCAAGCCCGCGCGCCACGCGCAAGCGGTGATCGTGCGCGAGGACATGGCGGCGGCGCGGGACATCGTCGCGGATTCGGCGTTCCCGTCCTACCAGCCGTCGGCTCAGGCGCCGCTGGCCAGCGGCAAGGTGCGCTTTGTCGGCGAGCCCGTTGCCATGGCCTTTGCCCCCACGCGCGCCGAAGCCGAGGACATCGCCGAGCAGGTGGTGGCCGAGTTCGACGAGCTGCCCGCGCTGACGGACGTGGCGCAGGCCCGCCAGCTCGCAGGCGAGGTGCGCGTGCACGAACACTGGCGCGACAACACCTTCCTGACGCTGAATCTCGACAAGAACTTCGAGGCGCGCCAGCGCGAGGCCTCCGTCGTCGTTCACCGCAAGGTCAACCTGGCGCGCCAGTGCATGGTACCGATGGAGGGCAAGGCGGTGCTGGCCTACTGGGACCACCAGTTCGACCAGCTGGTGGTGTACAGCGCCACCCAGGTGCCGCATATGATCCGGACCATCCTGAGCCATTGCCTGGACCTGGACCAGGCGCGCGTGCGCGTGATCTCGCCGGACGTTGGCGGCGCCTTTGGCTACAAATGCGTGCTGCAGCAGGAAGAGCTCTGTATCGCCTGGCTGGCGCTGACCTACAAGCGGCCGTTCCGCTTTATCGAGGATCGGCGCGAGCACCTGACCGCCGGCGCCAACTCGCGCGAGCATCACTACGAGCTTACCGCCTTTGCCGACAAGCGCGGCCGCCTGCTGGCGCTGGACGCGAACATTGCCATCGACGGCGGTGCCTATTCGGTCTGGCCATTCACCATCGGGCTGGAGCCGGGGCAGGCGATCGGCAACCTGCCCGGTCCCTATGCCTTCGACGGATACCGCTGCGAGACTACCTGCGTGGCCACCAACAAGCCGGGTTTCGTGCCGTATCGCGGTGTGGCCCGGACCGGCGTCTGTTTCGCCATGGAGCTGATGATCGACGCGATCGCGCGCGAGGTGGGACGCGAGCCGTGGGAAGTGCGCGTTGAAAACCTGGTGCCGCCGCAGGCCATGCCTTACGTCAACGTGACCAACAAGCACTTCGACGGCGGCGACTACCCGGCCAGCGTGCGCCAGGCGATGGAGATGATCGACCTGCCCGCGATCCGCGCGCGGCAGCAGGCGGGTCCGCAGGGCAGCCGCTATGTCGGCGTGGGCTTTGGCACCTACACCGAGCAGTCGGCGCACGGCACTTCCGTGTTCGCGGCCTGGGGCACGCCGGTGATCCCCGGCTTCGACTCGGCGACGGTGCGCATCACGCCGGACGGCGGGCTGGAGGTGCGCGTCGGCGTGCACTCGCACGGGCAGGGCATGGAGACTACCTTCGCGCAGATTGCCCACGAGATCCTGGGCATCGACATCGGACGGATCAAGCTGGTGCACGGCGATACCGGACTCACGCCGTTCTCCACCGGTACCTATGCCTCGCGCTCGCTGGTGATGTCGGGCGGCGCGGTGTCGCGGGCGTGCAAGGCGCTGCTGCCGCGGCTGCAGAAGATTGGCGCGCATATGCTGGGGCAGCGGGTGGAGGCGGTAACGTTTGCAGCCGGCGCGGTTCGTGCGGGCGATGCCGACGCCATCGACATCGGCCGTATTGCCGACGCCTGGTACATCAATCCCCACCTGCTGCCGCCCGATGTGGATGCGCAAGGGCTGGAGGTCACCATGGGCTTCAAGCCCGCGGTCGACACCGGCAGCTTCACCTACGCCACGCATGCGGTCGCGGTGGAAGTCGACACCGATTCCGGCCATGTCGAGATCCTGGACTACGTGGTGGTGGAGGACTGCGGCACCATGATCAATCCGATGGTGGTCGAGGGCCAGACCTATGGCGGCGTGGCGCAGGGCATCGGCACCGCGATGTTCGAAGAGATGCGCTATGACGGCAACGGGCAGCCGCTGGCTTCCACGCTGGCGGACTACATGCTGCCCGGGCCGACCGAGATTCCGTCGATCCGCATCCATCATTTCGAGACGCCGTCGCCGCATACGGAATTCGGCGCCAAGGGCATGGGCGAGGGCGGTGCCATCGCACCGCCGGCGGCGATCTTCAACGCGGTGAACGACGCCTTGCGCGGCTTCGGCGTCGAACTTCAGGAGACGCCGCTGACCCCGAGAAAGATCCTTGAAGCGCTGGATGCGGCAGTGGCCGGCGCACAGAGCAAGAAGGCAGCCTGACCGATGAAAGCCGTCGCCTTTTCCTATCATGCGCCCGGCTCGCTGCCGGACGCGCTGGCCCGCCTTGGCGCGGGCACCGACGTGGCCAAGACCATGGGTGGAGGCCAGTCGCTCGGCCCGATGCTGAACCTGCGGCTGACCCGTCCTGACACGGTGGTCGATGTGTCGGGGCTGGCCGAACTGCGGCAAGTCGCGTCCACCCCCGATGGCATCCGCATCGGCGCCTGCGTGACCCATGCGCAGATCGAGGACGGCGTGTTCGCGCCGCTGCAGGGCACCATGCTGCAGGCCGTGGCGGGCGGCATTGCCTACCGCGCGATCCGCAACCGCGGCACCGTTGGCGGCAGCCTGGCCCATGCGGACCCGGCCGCGGACTGGGTCGTGGTGATGACCGCGCTGGGTGCGCGCATCGAGATTGCATCAGGCACCGGCACGCGCGAGGTGCCCATGGAAGCCTTCATGATCGGCGCCTACACCACGGTGCTGGCCGATGGCGAGCTGATCGCCGCCGTGCGCGTGCCGCACGCCACCGCGCACAGCCGCTGGGGCTACCAGAAGCTGTGCCGCAAGACCGGCGAGTTTGCCGAAGCCAGCTGCGCCGCGTACTTCGATGCCAGCCGCCGCTTCGCACGCATCGTGCTCGGCGCGCTGGACGGACCGCCGGTGGTGCTGCCCGGCCTCACGCGCGCGGTCGCCGCGCAAGGCGCCGCGGCGCTCACCGCCGGTGCCGTGGACGAAGCGGTGGCGCAGGCCGCGCCCGGCAAGGACGCCATCGACCGCAAGCTTTACCGTACCGTCGTGATGCGCTGCGTCACGCAAATGCTGAACTGAGGAGCGCCCGTGCAGACCATCGAATTCAATGTCAACGGCCGCCGGGTTTCCGGCGCGTGCGCGGACCGGACGCACCTGGGCGACTTCCTGCGCGACACGCACCGGCTGACCGGCACCCACCTCGGCTGCGAGCACGGCGTGTGCGGCGCCTGCACCGTGCTGCTCGACGACAAGCCGGTGCGTTCGTGCATCACCTTCGCGGCTGCCTGCCAGGGCGCCGACATCGTCACCGTCGAAGGCTACCAGGACGATGCCGTGATGGCCGGCCTGCGCGCGGCGTTCAACCAGCACCACGCGCTGCAGTGCGGCTTCTGCACGCCGGGCATGCTGGCGACCGCGCGCGACATCGTGCTGCGCCTGCCCGACGCCGACGACGCCACCATCCGTCACGAGCTGTCGGGCAACCTGTGTCGCTGCACCGGCTATATGGGAATCGTCGCCGCCATCCGCTCGGTGCTGGACGCACGCCGCGCGACAGCCGGCGTGATTGCGCGGCACGCCGCGGGCGCGGCGCCGGCCGAAGCGCCGTTCACCGGTTTTGCCGTTGCGGACGAAGCGCTCGGCACGCTGCCTCACCTGGCCGCGGGCACCGGCGTCGAGGCGGAACGGTCAGCCGACCGCAAGGGCTGGTCGCGCATCGAAGGCGGCTTCACCGTCCCCTATACGCTCGACGCGGTATGGGCCTTCATGGCCGACCTGCCGGCCGTGGCAGGCTGCCTGCCGGGTGCGGTGCTCACTGAAATGGAGGGGGAGAAGGTCAAGGGCCATATCGCCATCAAGTTCGGCCCGATGTCCGCCAGGTTCGAAGGCGCCGCGCGCCTGCAGCGCGACGACGCGAACAAGCGCGGCGTGCTGAAGGGGGCGGGGCAGGACTCGCTCAGCAATTCCAAGGCCGCGGGCGACATCGCCTACCAGCTGAAGGCGCTTGCCGCGCACGAGACCGAGGTTGCGGTCGACCTGCAGTATTCGCTGCAGGGGCCGCTGGCGCAGTTCTCGCGGTCGGGGCTGGTGCGCGATTTCGTGCGGCGCATGATTGCGGATTTCGGCAAGTCGGTGGCGCGCCGGATGGACCCGACGCTGAGCGATGCCGAACGCAACCAGGCGGTACGCCTCAATCCCGCGGCGATGTTCTTCGGCGTGCTGTGGGAGCGGGTCAAACGGTGGTTCGGCGCCCGCTGAACCCGCCCTCCGGGCTGTCGCAACCCTTGCCCGCGTCAGCCCGGATGCACTACAACCAGTAGTGCGGTGGCAGTGGTCTTGCCGCCATTGGAGATCGCATGTGCGACATCGGCCGCATAGCGCGCGGTCTCGCCGTGCCTCAGCTTCTTTTCATCGGCACCCGCGCGCACTGTCATCGATCCGCTCAGCACAGACAGGTGTTCCTGGGTGCCGGCCTCGTGTGGCTCGGAGGCCAGCACGCCGCCGGCCTGGATGGTCAGCTCATACCACTCGAAGCGCCCGGCCAGGTCGATCGGGCCCAGGATGCGCAGGTCGCAGCGGGTATCAGGGCTTTTCAGCGACGGGATCGCGTGCGGCTGGACCACGGTGATGCCGCCGGCGGGGCGCTCAGCGGCGCCTCCGGCGAGGAAGTCCGTCAGGTTCACCCCAAGCGCATTGGCCAGGCGCCACAGCACCGCCACAGTGGGGTTGGCCAGGTTGCGTTCGATCTGCGACAGCATCGACTTGGAAACCCCGGCACGGCGCGACAGTTCATCGAGCGACAGCCGTTGCTGCTGGCGCAGCGCCTGCAGCGCCATGCCGACGGCGGGCGGGCCATCGGCCTGCGGGGTCTGGGCGAGGGCTTGCGTCATGGATTAATGTTCGTTATATTGCGCAAAATGTTCGATATACAGAACGTGTTCGATTTATCGATCGAATCCTAGCATATCCCTCGCACACCAACGGGAGCCAAGCCATGTCGAATGCCGAGGCATTCTATGCATCCATCCGTACCGAACTCGAAAGCATCCGCGCGGCGGGGCTGTTCAAGAACGAGCGCGTGATCGCCACGCCGCAGGGTGCGCGGGTGCGCACCACCGACGGCCGCGAGGTCATCAACCTGTGCGCCAACAACTACCTTGGCTTGTCGTCGCACCCGCAGGTGATCGAGGCCGCGCATGAAGCGCTGCGCACGCATGGCTTCGGGCTGAGCTCGGTGCGCTTTATCTGCGGCACGCAAGACCTGCACAAGACGCTGGAGGCGCGGCTGTCGGCCTTCCTCGGCACCGAGGACACCATCCTCTATGGCTCGGCCTTCGATGCCAATGGCGGTTTGTTCGAAACGCTGCTGGGCGCGGAAGACGCGGTCATCAGCGATGCGCTCAACCATGCCTCGATCATCGACGGCATCCGCCTGTCCAAGGCGCGCCGCTACCGCTACCAGCACAACGACATGGACGACCTGCGCGTGCAACTGGAGCAGGCGCGGGCCGACGGCGCGCGCTACACGCTGGTGTTTTCCGACGGCGTGTTCTCGATGGACGGCACCGTGGCGCGGCTCGACGAGATGCGCGCGATCTGCGACGAGTACGGCGCGCTGCTGGGCATAGATGAATGCCATGCCACCGGTTTCATGGGCCAGCGCGGGCGCGGCACGCATGAGGCGCGCGGCGTGTTCGGCAAGATCGACATCATTACCGGCACGCTGGGCAAGGCGCTGGGTGGCGCCTCCGGCGGCTTCACCAGCGCGCGCAAGGAAGTGGTGGCACTGCTGCGCCAGCGTTCGCGGCCGTATTTGTTCTCCAACACCGTGGCGCCGGCCATCGTGGGCGCGTCGATCGCGGTGCTCGATATCCTGGAAGCCAGCACCGAGCTGCGCGACCGGCTGGAGGGCAATACCAGGTTCTTCCGCGCGGGACTGGACCGGTTGGGCTTCGACGTCAAGGCGGGCGACCACCCGATCATCCCGATCATGGTCTACGACGCCGACAAGGCGCAGCAACTGGCGCAGCGCCTGCTGGAGCTGGGCGTGTACGTGGTCGGCTTCTTCTACCCGGTGGTACCCAAGGGCCAGGCGCGCATCCGCGTGCAGATGAGCGCGCTGCATGACGAGGCCGCGCTGCAGGCGGCGCTGGATGCCTTCGGCCAGGCTGGCCGTGAACTGGGGCTGATCTGATGGAAGCTGGCAAACCGAAGATCCTGATTGTCGGCGCCAACGGCCAGATCGGGTCTGAACTGGCACTGGCGCTGGCCGAGCGCTACGGGCGCACCAACGTGATCACCTCCGACGTGGTGCCCACCGGCCGCCATGTGCACCTGACGCACGAGATGCTCAACGCCACCGACCGCGGCGAGCTGGCCACCGTGGTCGAGCGCCATGGCATCACCCAGGTCTACCTGCTGGCCGCCGCGCTGTCCGCCACCGGCGAAAAGGCGCCACAGTGGGCCTGGAACCTCAATATGACCAGCCTGCTCAATGTGCTGGAGCTGGCGCGGCAGACCGGGCTGGAGCGGGTGTTCTGGCCAAGCTCGATTGCAGCCTTCGGCCCGACCACGCCTGCCGGACAGACACCGCAGAAGACCGTGATGGAGCCCACCACGGTCTACGGCATCTCCAAGCAGGCGGGCGAGGGTTGGTGCCGCTGGTATCACGCCAACCACGGCGTGGATGTGCGCAGCGTGCGCTATCCGGGCCTGATCTCGCACAAGACGCCACCCGGCGGCGGCACCACCGACTATGCGGTCGACATCTTCCATGCGGCGGTGACGGGCGAGCCCTACACCTGCTTCCTGAAGGAAGACGAAGCCCTGCCGATGATGTATATGCCCGATGCGATCCGCGCCACCATCGAACTGATGGAAGCCCCGGCGGACAAGCTGAGCGAGCGCGGCAGCTACAACATCGCCGGCATGAGCTTCACGCCCGCGCAGATCGCCGCGGCCATCCGCGAGCAGGTGCCGGGCTTCCAGATCCGCTATGAACCCGACTATCGCCAGGCGATTGCGCAGGGCTGGCCGGATTCGATCGATGATTCGGTCGCGCGCGCGGACTGGGGGTGGAAGGCCCAGTATGGACTGAAGGAGATGGTCGCGGACATGCTTGCCAACCTGAAGGCCACGCTGGCGGGCTGAAGCGCTATGGCCCCAATGGGAAGCGCGTGCGCGCAGTGGCTCACGGGATCAGGCCGCGCGCGCGCCCCAGAGCCACCGCTTCCGTACGGCTTTGCGCGCCCAGCTTGGCATGGATGCGGCGCAGGTGCGACTTGACGGTCAGCTCGGACAGGAACAGCTTCTGCGCGATCACCCGATTGCGGTAACCCGCGGACAGCATGCGCAGCACTTCCAGTTCGCGCCCGGTCAGCGGGTCGGGCTGGTGCGCCGGTTCCGCCGGCGGTTCTGCGGCCGGCTTGGTCGAGCCTGCGTCGGTACGCCGCTCGAGCAGGCTGGCGACAAAGGGCTCGGCCACGCCAAGCGCTGCTGCCTGTGCCAGATGGACACCTGCCCAGGCCCGCAGCAGCACGGCAACGCGTTCGCCTTCTTCCAGGAAGGAGCGCAGGAAGCCTTCATGGCTGGCCAGGCGCAGGGCTTCGGTCATTTCCTGCAGGGCGGCATCGCGCTGCTGCATGCCGTCGAGCGCGGTGGCGCGCAGGACGCGCAGCCGGATCAGGCGCCAGTAGCGCTGGCGTGCCAGTGCGGCGTCGATGGCGGCATCCAGCGCGGACAGCGCCGGCGCGATATTGCCGCGCGCTATGTCGAGCCGGCAGCGCGCGATGGAAGGCCGGTCGATGTCGTTGGCATGGCCGGTGGCGTCCAGCGCTTCCCAGCCGCCGTACAGGTCGGCCGCCTGCAACGCCTGCGATGCGGTTTCCAGCTTGCCTTCCAGCGTGGCGACGCGGGCCCGCTCCAGCCAGGCCGAGCACACGATGCGCGCGGTGCCGGACTGCTGTCCCAGTTGCTCCAGTTCAGCCAGGCGCTGCAGCCACTGGCCGCGGTCGCCGCGCGCCAGCGCAAGCCGCGCGCTCAGCACGTGACAGGCGATCAGCGAATCGGGCGGGCCGTTGCCCTTGCTATAGGGCAGCGCATTGGCCAGCAGGCGCCCGGCCTCTTCCAGCGCATCGTGCTCATACAGCGCCAGTGCCCAGAACACGTCGCTGCCCGGGCTGTCGCCGGACGCGGCGCGCAGGCGCGCCAGCGCGTTGCCCAGGCGCCCCTGCACCAGGTCGATCACGCCCTCCAGCGTGTCGCTGAGGCTGCGTACCGGCTGGGGCTGCTGCGCGCGCAGCGTCGCCCGCGACAGCACGCTGCGCGCTTCGTCGTAGCGGTGCGTGCAGATCAGCGCGTAGGCCAGCGAATTGGCCAGGATGCGGTACTGGAAGGGCTCGTCGGGCGCCAGGCGGCGCAGGTGCGCGCCGGCGGCATCGCGGCAGGCCTCGACCTGGTCGGTCATGGCCAGCAGCACGCAGTGGATGGTCTGTGCTTCCACCCCCAGGCGCGCACGCTGGTTGTCGTCGCCGGGTTGCTCAAGTTCGGGCTGGAATGACGCCAGTGCGGCCATGGCTTCGGCGTGGCGCCGATTGAGCAGCAGCACCCACGCGCGCGTCAGCGCCAGCGCCGGTTGCCGCGCCAGCGTTGCGGGATGGATCTGCTCGAACCAGCGCAACAGCAGGCGCACCCGGCCCGTGCCCAGCAGCGAGTCGGACTGGCTGGCAATGGCGCTGAGCGCCTCGTCATGACGGCCCGCCTGCAGCAGGTGGTCCACTGCGGGGATCGGGTAGCCGTGCTCCAGGTACCAGTGCGCGGCGGCCAGGTGCAGCGGCGCGACCCGCTCCGGCGCCTGCACGGCCAGCCGGTGCTGCAGGAAGCTGGCAAAGAGCCGATGGTAGCGGTACCACGTGCGTTCGGCATCGAGCGGGAACAGCAGCAGGTTGGCGCGTTCGAGGTGATCCAGCATCGCGCGCGCGTCGGCGCGGCCGGTGAGGGCGTCGCATAGCGGCGCGCTCAGCTGCCCCAGCACGCTGGTTTCCAGCAGGAAGGCGCGGCACGCGTCGGACTGCCGCGCCAGGATGTCCTCGGCGAGGAATTCGCCCAGCTCCAGGTGAGTGCTGGAAAACACCGCGACGAAGGCGGCGTGGTCGCTGCACTGTTGCAGCGACAGCGCGGCCAGGTATATCGCGGTGGCCCAGCCTTCGGTGCGGCGATGCAGCGTGGCGATGTCGCTGTCGCGCAGCGGCAGGCCGCAGCGGCTGCGCAGCAGCTGCGCGGCCTCGTCGACGGAAAAATGCAGGGCGGCGGGCGGGATCTCCAGCAACTGCCCGCGCGCGCGCAGCCGGCCCAGGCCGATTTCCGGCGCGGTGCGCGAGCCGATCACCAGTATGCCGCAGGGCGGCATCGCCTCGATCAGCTGCTGCACCAGGTCCAGCGCCGGCAGGCTCTGCAAGGTCTCGAAATCATCCAGCATGATCGCGAACGGCTGCGCCGTGGCGCCCACCAGCCCCAGGATGCGCTGCGCCAGGCGCGGTCCGCTGGCCGGCTCCGGCGCTGCCGCGCCGCGCCGCTTGCCGCCGCGCAGCGCGTCCAGGCCGGCGTCCAGGTGGACCAGCAGCCGTTGCAGGTCATTGTCGCCCGCATCCAGGCGCAGCCACACCGTGGCTTGCTGCTGCGCTGCGCAATGCTCCGCGTATTGCTGCATCAGCGTGGTCTTGCCAAAGCCGGCCGCGGCCCGCACCAGGATCACGCGCGCAGCGCGGTCCTGCGCCATGCGCGCGACCAGGTGCGGCCGGCCGATCGTGGCGGGGTGCGCCACGGGGGGCGCGAGCTTGGAGGCGAGCACCGTCGGCAGCGGGCCGCCGCTCACGGCGTGGTTGGCAAAGGGATGCAATGCACTCTCCTGGGGGCGATGCCCGTCACCGCCACCCTGGCCCGCCTGTGGCAGACAAGATCATAAGTGCTGTATTGGGAATATTTTGGCGGGAGGGCATCAGGTCCGGGCGATTGTTCCACGGCCCTGAGTGTTGCGTCCTAGTTCGTTTGGACGATTCTGCCGGCTTGCCGAATTTCCTCCCTTCGATGGACGACAGCGGTGCCCGAGCCTCCTACATTGACCCGCACGCGCTTCCGGCAGCGGCCCGCAGAGGCTGGCCGGGTATGACACGGCGGGATGCCGGCACGGCAAGAGGCCGGCTGCCGGAGACGAGACACAGGAGACAAGGTATGCAGCAAGGCAGGCGCAGGGTTCTGCAGCAAATGGGTCTGGGCGTCGCGGGTGCGGCGCTGGCAGGGGTTGGGCTGGGTGCGCGCGCGCAGGGTGGTGCGGGGGTGGATTTCCCGGCACGCACGGTGCGCGTCGTGATGCCATACGCCGCGGGCGGGACCGGCGACGTGGTCGCGCGCATGGTCGCGGACGGCCTGGCCAAGGCATGGGGCAAGGCCGTGGTGGTGGACAACCGGCCGGGTGCCGGCGGCATGATCGGCGCGGACATGGTGGCCAAGGCAGAGCCGGACGGCTATACGCTGTTGTTCGCGCTGACCGGCCTGGTCCAGGCGCCGCTGCTGTACAGCAAGGCAAACTACAACGCAGTGCGTGACTTCGCGCCGATCTCTGAGCTGGCGACCTCCAACCTGGCGCTGGTGGTGCAGCCCGACGTGCCGGCGGCCAACGTGAAGCAACTGATCGACTACATCCGCAAGCTGGGCAAGCCGCTGCCGTATGGCAGCTACGGGCTGGGTTCCAGCGGGCATCTGCAGATGGAGGTCTTCGGCCGCAACGCCAGGGTTGAACTGACCCACGTGCCCTACAAGGGCGAGGGCCCGCTGGTCAACGACCTGCTTGGCGGACAACTGCCCGCCGGCGTCGTGGCCGCGGTCACCGCGCGCACGCATGCGCGCGCCGGCAAGCTCAAGGTGGTCGCCGTGGCCGGGCAGTCGCGCTCGCCGCTGCTGCCGGAGGTGCCGACCTTCCAGGAGGCGGGCGTGCCCGGGCTGGAGCGCCAGGGCTGGCTGGGCCTGTTCGCGCCGGCGGCGACGCCGCGCGCCGTGGTCGACAAGGTGTCCGCCGACGTCAACCGCGTGCTGGCCAACCCCGAGCTGCACACACGGCTGGTCGATCTCGGCATCATCGTCAAGGGAAGCTCGCCCGCGGCCTTTGCCGATGTCGTGAAGGTGGAGCAGACCTACTGGGCTGAAGCGATCCGGGCGTCCAATATCCGCCTGGACTGATGCGGCCCCGGCAGGGCATGGCGGCAGGCAGGGCCGGCTGGTGCGGGCGCCTGCCTGCCGCGCGTTTACTGGTAGGTCACTACCACCACGTACGCGTCCGGCGTGCCGCGTTGCCCGGCACGGGCGGGCTCGACGTCCAGCCTTGCCACGCCGATGCGGGCTTGCCCGGTCATCCGGGCAGGCGACAACGGCAACGGCGCCGAGACGATCTGCCCCGACGGCTGCTGGCAGCTCGCCTGCAACTGTCCGGCGGACGGACGGAAGCCGCAGGACGGGTACGAGATTCCCCCAAGGAACGTAATGGTGCCGGTATGCGCGGCAGCGGTGCCGATACCCGCGGCTGCCAGAACGCCCACTGCGACCAGCCGGCCGGCAACGCCGGCGGCCTTCCTGCTGAGTTCGACCGTTTTCATGACTACCCCTCTCTCTTATTGTCAGCGTGGCGCCGAGACAGGGCGCCTCTGAGAACCGGCACAGTGCAGGCCCACGGATCCGCGCGTGGGCCATATTCATCATAGCGACGGTTTCAGAACATTCTTAAGAGTTATGACACTTCTGTGACAATTGAGCCTGGGGACGGCCGCTGCCCTATCGCAGGATCAGCCGCGAGCGGGCAAAGCCTGCATGGGTGCGCAGCGCCTGCATCAGCTGGTCTGACGGCACGCGGTCGAGGTCGGTGACCACATAGCCGGTGTGGCCGCGCGTCTGCAGGTGCTGGCCGGTGATATTCACGCCTTCCTGCGCCAGCAGCGTGTTCAGTGCCGCCAGGGCGCCCGGCGCGTTGCCGTGCACATTGAGCAGCCGCGCCGGCGCGTGCAGCGGGCCGGGATCGACCTCGGGGAAGTTGACGGCGCCGATGGTGCCGCCGGTGGCCAGGAAGTGCGCCAGCTTGGCCGCCACTTCGGTGCCGATATTCTCCTGCGCCTCTTCGGTGCTGCCGCCCACGTGCGGGGTCAGCAGTACGTTGGGCATGTTCTGCAGTTCGCTGACGAAAGGATCGTTGTTGGTCTTCGGCTCCTCCGGGAACACGTCGATGGCGGCGCCGCCCAGGCGCTTCTCGCGCAGCGCCGCGGCCAGCGCGGCGATGTCCACCACGCTGCCGCGCGAGGCATTGATCAGGATCGCGCCCGGCTTGCAGGCGGCCAGGATGCGCGCATCGATCATATTGCGCGTGCGCGGCGTGGCTGGCACATGCAGGGTCACCACTTCGGCCTGCGACACCGCCTCTTCCAGCGATCCCGCGGCGCGCGCGGAACCGTGCGAGAGCCGCGCCAGCACGTCGTAGTAGACCACGCGCATGCCCATCGATTCGGCCAGCACGCCCACCTGCGAGCCGATATTGCCGTAGCCGACGATGGCGATGGTCTTGCCGCGCGCCTCGAACGCGCCGGCGGCGCCCTTGGCCCACTTGCCGGCGTGTGCCAGGGTGTTCTTCTCCGGAATCCGGCGCAGCAGCATCACCGCTTCCGACACCACCAGCTCGGCCACCGAGCGGGTGTTGGAGAAGGGCGCGTTGAACACCGGGATCCCGGCCGTGGTGGCGGCTTCCAGGTCCACCTGCGAGGTGCCGATGCAGAAGCAGCCAATCGAGAGCAGCTCGGGCGCGCTGCGGATGTCGTCGGCGCGCAGGTGGGTGGCAGAGCGGATGCCGACCACGTCGTGGCTGGCCAGCACCTGGCGCAGTTCGGCACCGGCCAGGGCGCCGGTACGGCGCTCGACCTGCAGGCCGGCTTCAGCCAGCCGGGCATTGGCGCTCTGGTGGATGTTCTCGAGCAGGATCGCAGTGGTCACGTTTGTTTTCCGCATGGAGGGTTGGCGGCGCTTGCCGCATCGCCACCATTCTGCGCGCAAAAAAGCCCGTGGACCGGGGAGTCCCTGCTGCCGGCAATGGCACCGGCTGCCTCGCTGGCGTCGCTTCAGCGCGAGTGGCGCGCGTCGCCGCCGAGCGGGTCGACGATGATCATGGTCTGGCGCAGCACGCCGGCATCATCGAAGTAGCAGCTGAAATGCGCGGTCTGCAAGCCATCCTTGTACATGCGCCAGGACCAGGCTTCACGCTTCATCAGGGGGTAGTACTGGATGGGCTCGCGCGGCAGGCCAAAGTGCTCCTGCACGTCCTTCTTGGTCCAGGTCCCGACCTGGGCGCGGTAGATCTCCGTCTCGGTCAGCATCTGGCGATAGTTGGTGAGCTTGCCGCCGGCGTCGAAATCGGCGGCATAGACCTGATGGCCAAGGGGCTGGCGCGACCAGATCCAGCGGCTGGTGCCGTCGGCGAGGCGGTAGGTCTCGGTGGGGGATCCGAATGTACTGCGTACGGCACTTTCCGGGCTGCCGATCATTTGCTTGCCGGTCTGTTCCGGCTGCAAGGTCGCACAGGCTCCGAGCGAGCCGAGCACGACAGCGGCGACGCACAGTTCGCCGATACACCGGGATGGCGTGCGTGATTGCATGGCGCTCTCCTGCGGACGAGATGCCCGCATCCGGCCATTCTCCGTCCGCCAGGCCGGCCCGTGCAACACCGGCTGGTGCCGGGGGCAGCCGGGGCCGGCCGGTCAGTGCTGCGCCGGCGCTGGCTCAGCAGCGTCCTTTCTTGGCTTGTCCCGGCGGGCAGAAGGACTCGTTGCCGTACGGGTCGACGCGGCAGTTGCCCTTCTTTGCCTGCCCCGGCGGGCAGCCCTGGGGGCCGCTGCCGTAGGTGTCATAAGGGGCTACCACGCAGCCACCCAGCAGTGCGCTGCAGGCGACCAGAAGGGCCAGAGCGGATTTCATCGCATTCTCCTTGTTGTGGGGGATTCCGTTTGCGACAGGAGAATAGATGGTGGCAGCGCCTTTGTCTGTAAGGAATAGTGAAAACGGGTCCGCTCAGGGTGAATGCCGGCTACTTGCCCGCGCCGCCGGCGGGGCGCTTCCCGGCTGGCCGGGGCCGGCGCACCGCACGGATCTTGCCGCTGTTGCCGCCGCCGCAGAAGAACTGCTCGCCGCCATCGGACTCCAGCCCCGACACGCTCGCGCCGGCCGGCATGGTGACCGATTCCAGCACCGCGCCCGATTGCGGGTCGATGTGCCGCAGCTCGCTCTGGTCACCTTCCCAGGTGCCGTGCCAGAGCTCGGCATCGACCCAGGTGACGCCGGTGACAAAGCGGTCGGACGTGATGGTGCGCAGGATCGCACCGGTCTGCGGATCGACCTGGTGGATCTTCCGCTCCCGGTACTGGCCCACCCACAACGTGCCTTCGGCCCAGGCAAGCCCCGAGTCGCCGCCGCCGCCCGGCGCGGGGATCGTGGCCAGCACGCGGCCGCTTTGCGGATCGATCTTCTGGATCCGGTCCTCGGCAATCTGGTACAGGTGCTGGCCGTCGAAAGCAGTACCGGCATGGGCGGCGACATCGAGCGAGCGCAGCGTCCTGCCGGTGACCGGGTCCAGGGCATTGAGCTTGTCTCCGCTGGCAAACCAGACCCGCTGGCCGTCATAGCTGACACCGTGGACGTTCTCGACGCCGGGGAAGGGACCATACTCGCGAAGCACTTCGGCTTGTGATCGTTTCATGCTGTCATCCTTTTGGTTTGGGGATGGCTACATGCTAGTCAACCGGCAGCGGCGAGGGGAGTAACAAGGTCGTCGTGAATCCCGGCACCGGCGGCGTCATCCAGCGGCGCGCACGCCCGTGGCCAAGGGACTGGATCTTGCCGGCTGCCGCCAGCGTTTCCAGTGCCCGCTGCACCGAGCGCTGGCTGGCACCCAGCGCCAGCGCGAGAGCGGAGCTGGACCATGACTCGCCATCGGCCAGCAAGGCGAGCACTGCCGCGTGCTTCTCTTCCACCGGCCGCGCCAGCACCACCACCTCGCGCGCGCGGTGCGGCACCAGCGCGAAGCCGCGCCCGCTTGCCGTGACGCCGGCAAATGCGCCAAGCACCGCGCGCAGCCGCCCGATCTCGACACGCAGCCGCGCGCGGTGCGATGCATCGGCGTGCCTGGTGCGGAAGGCGTGCGCGATCAGCGTGTCCCGGGGCACGTCGGCGGGCCAGGCCTCGGCCAGCGCGCGCGCCAGCGTGAACAACACCGGCCGCCTGGCGAGCGGGACCGTGGTGCCTGCGCAGCGCACGGCATAGCGGCACGCGTCCACGACCAGCGCTTTCGATGCCAGCAGCGCTTCGACTTCCTCAAGCAGCAGCGGCCGTTCCTCGCCGCGCGCGATGCGGCGTGCCGCGGGGCTGTGCAGCGCCTGGGCCGCGCTTTCGACCTCGGCGCGCAAGGATGGAATGCCGGCGCGCTGCGCCGCGTGCGCGGCCTGTGCCAGCGCGGTGCGCGCCGGCCGGGTCTGCACGCGCCGCATCGCGATGCCCGCCACGATCAGGGCATGGGTTGTGCGCAATGCGGGCGGGAAGGGAGTGGGGTCAAGCCCGGCAAGCGCCTGCTCGGCGTCGTCGATGCGGCCGATCAGCAGCAGCCGCCGGATCGCGAGATACCGCGCATGGGCGGCGTTGACCCAGTCGCCGTGCGCTTCAAGGGTGGCGCGCGCACGGTCCAGCGTCTTTGCCGGCCAGCCCAGGTCGCGCGAGGCAAAGGCGATTTCCGTTTCGGCCACCACGCACCTGGCGCGCGCTACGGCTTCGCGCGGACCGAAGGCGCGCGCCGCGCTGCGCAACAGTGCCCGGGCGCGGATAAAGTCGCCCAGTTGCGCCATGGCGATGCCGCGCAACGCCAGCGCCGGCGGATCGTCGCGCAGGGCAACCCGGTTCAGCGCGCCAAGCGGATCACCCGCGGCAAGCGCGAGCGCCGCGGCGGCAATGCGTGAGTCCATCCGAATCCCGCCAGAAATCCCGCCACACTTGTCACTCCCACCGTTGGAAGCCGGCGCCTAATCTAGCACACGAACACCAACCAACGGAGGGATGCACGATGACCACACACAGCACCGGAACCCGTGAAGCATGGCTGGCCGCGCGGCGTGAACTGCTCGAGGCCGAGAAGGATCTCACCCGACGCAGCGATGAACTGGCACGGCAGCGCCAGGCCTTGCCGTGGGTTCGAATCGACAAGCCCTACCGGTTCGAGACCGCGGCGGGCAGCGCCTCGCTGGCAGACTTGTTCCAGGGACGTTCGCAACTGTTGGTCTACCACTTCATGTTCGGCCCGGACTACCAGGCAGGGTGCCCGTCCTGCTCCGCGATTGCGGACGGGTTTGACGGCTTTGCCGTCCACCTGGCGCATCACGACGTCACGCTGGCCGCGGTGTCGCGGGCACCGTTGGCGAAATTGCAGGCGTACCAGCGGCGCATGGGCTGGACCTTCCCGTGGGCATCGTCGCAGGGCAGTGACTTCAACACGGACTTCAACGTCTGGTTCAGCGAAGCGCAACAACGCCAGGGCGATATCGACTACAACTACCGGCGCGAGGCGGCATTCGCCTGGCGACCTGAACTGGAGGCCGGCGGCGCAGCGGCCGAGGCCCAGTTTGCTGCCATGTGCGGCACCGATGCCGCAACGTACCAGCGCGACCGACCGGGCATGAGCGCCTTCGCGCTGGAAGATGGCGTTGTGTACCACACCTATTCCACCTATGCGCGCGGGCTGGATGGCCTGTGGGGCATGTACCAGTGGCTGGATCGCGCACCGCGCGGACGCAACGAGGCCGGGGTCTGGTGGCGCCGGCACGATGAATACGAGCAGGGCTGAGGCATTCCATGTCCATCGTACTCACCACGCACAGGCTGGCGCGCTCACGCGGCGCCGGCCCGCGCCTTGCCTTCTTTGGCATCGTGGCCGTGCTATTCATCGCCGGCGGGGCGGCGACACTCGCCTTGCATGCATCCATGCCGGCGATGAGCGCGATGCCGATGCCCGGCGGCTGGACCATGTCGATGGCGTGGATGCGGATGTGCGGCCAGACCTGGGCCCGCACGGCAATGGCCTTCCTCGGCATGTGGATCGCCATGATGGTGCCGATGATGCTGCCCTCACTGGCACCGATGCTGTGGCGCTACCGCCAGGCCCTGGCGACGGCAGGGCAGGTGCGCCCGGGCATGTCGACGGTATTGGCGGGCGCCGGCTACTTCTTCGTGTGGGGCATGGTGGGCCTCGCCGTTTTCCCGGTTGGCGCTGCGCTGGCGGCGATAGCCGTGCAGGCGCAGGGCCTGGCGCGCGCGGTTCCGCTCGCCACGGCGGTGGTCTTGGTGATGGCAGGCGTGCTGCAGTTCACCCCGTGGAAAGCACGGCAGCTTGCCTGCTGCACCAACGCAGCGGGCCGCACGCGCGCACTGCCGGCGGATGCCGGCTCGGCGTGGCGCCATGGCCTGCGGCTGGGCCTGCACTGCACCCGGTGCTGTGCGGGCCTGACCGCGGCATTGCTCGTCATGGGCGTGATGGACCTGCGCGTGATGGCAGCGGTGATGTTGGCGATGACGCTCGAACGATGGGTGCCGGCAGGTGCGCGCGTGGCCAGGCTTGCGGTACGGCTTACCGGGGCCGTCCTGGTCGGCGTGGGCGTGGCTACGCTTGTGCAGGCAGGTTGGGGCGGATGACGGCGGGGTACTAGTGTCCTGTTCCGCAGATACCTTGCCATGAAATCGCCCAGTTGGCCGCCATGCGTCGCTGCTCGTCGTTGCCATAGCTACGGCTATGGCGCCTCCTCGCGCCTAGCCTGACGACCAACTGGACGATTTCACGTTGGCAAGCTATCCGCGGAACAGGACACTAGCCCAGCGCGACCGCGAACAGCGCCGCAATCAGCGGCCGCTCCTTGCGCACCTCCAGGCAGCACAGCGAGTAATCGATCGACAGCAGCGGCTCGTCGACCGGCACCACCTGCAGGCCCGGCAGCGGGATGCATTCGATCTGCGTGACGAAGCTGATGCCCATGCCATTGGCCACTGCATGCAGGATGGCCTCGCGGCTGTTGATCTCCATCACGCAGTTCAGCGCCACGCCATGCTGTGCGCACGCGCGTTCAACCCGGAGCCGGGTCTTCGAGCCCGGCTCGCGCAGGATCACGGCTTCGCCGGCGACCTCCTGCACCGTGATCGAAGCGCGCGCGGCCAGCGGATGGCCGGCCGGCATCACGGCAACGATGCGCTCTCTCCGATACGGCGCGATATGCAGGCCATCGACCGGATCGGGCTCGGCCAGGATGCCGACGTCGATATCGAAATCCTGCAGGCAGCGCAGCACCGAGGCTTCCGAGCCGATGGTGACCGTCAGTTCCAGCGAAGCATGGGTGGAACGGAAACTACGCGCCAGCCCCAGCGCGATCGGCGGTGACACCGCGCCCACGCGCACCAGCCCGGTCTTGAGCTTGTGCGCGCTCTGCAGGAACTGCATGGCCTCTGCTTCCTGCCCGAACAAGCCCTGGGTGATGGCGTAGAGCCGCTCGCCGGTGTCGGTCAGGCGCACGGTGCGGCCTGCGCGCAGGAACAGCTCCACGCCGAAGCGCGTCTCCAGCGCCTTGATCTGGTCGGTCACGGTCGGCTGCCCGATATGCAGGTATTGCGCCGCGGCAGTAAAGCCGCCCGTCCGGGCGACCGCATGGAAGCAGCGGATCGACTTGTAGTACTGGTGGAACATGGGGTCTCGATGGGAGCTGGCCGCCGTTCTGCGCGGCGTGTGCGGCGAGTCTCCCACAGACGCGTGCCGTTGCGTACAGGGTTTCCCCGAGGCCGGCAGCGTGCCGGCGATCCATCGGTTTTGGCGCACCTCGCCGTCAAAGATGCGATTGGACCGGGGGTTTGGCGTCTCCCAAACTTCAGCCACCAGGAAACGCGGCTCAAGCCGCCGCCCAGGCTACCCAGAAAAGAAGTGAGGAGACCCCATGAACCATGCCTACCACAACCCCGTGTCGATCCATTGCGGGGCTGGCAGCCTTGACCGGCTCCCGGCCCTGCTGCACGGCCGGCGCGTCGTCGTCGTGACCTTTCCCGAAGCGCGTGCGCTGGGACTGGTGGCGCGGCTTGAAGCCCTGCTGGGCGCAGACCTTGCCGGGCTGATCGAAGACGTGCAGCCGAACCCGGATGTCGCCCAGTTGTCCGGCCTGTACAACCGCTTCTGGGAAGCCGCCGACGCCTGCGACGCCATCGTTGCGGTCGGTGGCGGCAGCGCGATCGATACCGCCAAGGCGTTGATGGTAGGGACCAGGTCGGGCCGGTTCGATTCGCTGATCAGCCTGCTGGCGACCGGCAAGGCGTTCACGCCGGCGCAGGTCAAGCCGCTGATCGCGGTGCCGACGACTGCCGGCACCGGCAGCGAAGTGACGCCCTGGGCCACCATCTGGGACGCCGCGAACCAGAAGAAGTACTCGCTTCACCTGCAGGCAACCTGGCCCGAAGCGGCCATCGTGGATGCGGAGCTGATGATGTCGGTGCCGCGGGACACCACGATCTCCACCGGGCTCGATGCCCTGTCCCACGCGCTGGAATCGATCTGGAACGTCAACGCCAACCCGGTTTCCGACACCTTCGCGATTTCGGCGGTGGAGGACATCTTCGACACCTTGCCGGAACTGGTGCGCAACCTGGACGACATTGGCCTGCGTGAGCGCATGGCGCTGGCCGCCCTCAAGGCCGGACTGGCGTTCTCCAATACCAAGACGGCACTTGCGCACTCCATCTCCTACGAAATGACGCTGCGCCATGGCCTGCCGCACGGCATCGCGTGCTCGTTCACGCTGCCGATGGTACTTGAAAAGGCGTGGGCACGCCGGCCCGACCGCGACCGCACGCTGCAGCGGCTGTTCGGGCCGGTGCTGGGCGACGGGCAGCAGCGGCTGCGCGCCTTCCTGCAGGACCTGGGCGTGAAGACCGAGTTTGCCGACTACGGCGTCTCCGACGACGAGGCCGGCGCCATGATCGCGCGTGCGCTGGACGGCGCCCGGGGCAAGAACTTCATCGGCGCTGTGCCGGCCTAGTGGCACGACCCCCGGCCGACGGGTGCAGCCGGCCAACACGAGCCCGCAATACGGGCCGACAATACAAGAGGAGAAAAAAATGGAAACTGCCGATCGCATCCAGGCAGGGGCGTTCGTCGCTCCAGCCGAGCATTCGTTCCGGCGCGCCCAGTGGCGCATGCTGCTGGCCGCGATGTTCTGCTACTTCTTCTTCTACACGGGGCGGCAGACCTTTGGCTTCGCCATTCCCGGCATCCAGCAGGAATTCGGGTTTTCCAAAGAAGCGCTGGGCTGGGCCTCCACCTGCCTGCTGTGGTGCTACGCCATCGGGCAGGCCATCAACGGCAACCTGGGTGACAAGTTCGGCGGCCGCCGCGTGATGACCGCCGGCGCGATCCTGTCGTGCGCGGCCAACTGGGTGGTCAGCTTCGCCGTCGGCTTCAAGAGCCTGGCGATTCCCTGGGGCATCAACGGCTACTTCCAGGCCCTTGGCTGGGCGCCCGGCAGCCGGCTGCTGTCGAACTGGTGGGGCGCCGAAGAGCGCGGCAAAGTCTACGGCTTCTACGTGTTCGCGGCCGGCTGCGCCTCGGTGCTGTCGTTCGTCACCTCGATCGTGGTCGTGAATATCCTGCACCTGGACTGGCGCTGGATCTTCCGCCTGCCGGTGCTGCTGATGCTGGTGGGCGGCATCACCTTCTTCCTGATCGTGCGCGAGCGGCCGGAAGACCTTGGCTTCAAGTCGCCCGATACCGGCGTTGCCAAGGCCGAGGGTGCGGAGAAGGCCACCGCAGTCGAGACCGATGCCGGCGAAAGCTCCTGGTCGCGCTACAAGGCCGTGCTGCGCAACCCGCGGCTTCTGATCGCGGGCCTGTCGATCGGTTTCCAGAATGCCGCGCGCTATGGCCTGATCGTCTGGGTGCCGGTCCACTTCCTGGGCAAGAACTGGAAGAGCGCCGAGACCCTGATCGACCCGGCCTGGATCTCGGTGGCGCTGCCGGTGGGCATGGCCTTCGGCGCGCTGTCCAACGGCTGGATTTCCGACCGCCTGTTCGGCTCCAGCCGCAGCAAGGCCATCATGCTCTACATGGTGCTGGGTGCGATTGCCTCGATGATCATGTACCAGCTGCCCACGGGCATGGGCGCGATCGTCGCGCTGTTCCTTGCCGGCTTCTTCGTGTACGGCCCCGCCTCGTCCTTCTGGGCGCTGTGCCCGGACCTGGTCGGCGCCAAGCGGGCCGGCACCGCCACCGGTATCCTGAACTTCTTCTCGTACCTGCTCGCAGGCCTGGGCGAACCCCTGATCGGCCGCATCCTGGACCAGTCCGGCAATACCTCGCTGGTGTTCCCGATCGTGGCAACCAGCTGCATCATCAGCGCCGTGATCGCGGCCTTCATCCGCCGCTGAGCGCGCCGGGCCGGCGCCTTGCCGGCCCGCCCGCGACGGCTGCATCTCCTTCCACACACTGCTCAAGACCCGAGAGGGCAAGCTCATGACCGCATTGCAAGCCATTGCCGAAATCCGCCACGAAGCGCTGCGCATCGCCGGCGAGAAGATCTACCGCGAAGACGTGATCGAGGTGACCTATCCGTACACCGGCGAAGTCATCGCCACCGTGCCGAAGGCCACGCTCGACGAAGTGCGCCGCGCCTACCGCATCGCGCGCGACTACCAGCCCACGCTGACGCGCTATGAACGCTACAAGATCCTGATGCGCGCCGGCGAGATCATCGCCTCGCGCCTGGACGAGATCTCGCGCACCATCACGCTGGAATCCGGCCTGTGCCGCAAGGATTCGCTGTACGAGGTGGGCCGCGCCTCCGACGTGCTGCTGTTTGCCGCCAACCAGGCGCTGGTCGACGACGGCCAGGTGTTCTCGTGCGACCTGACCCACCACGGCAAGAGCCGCAAGGTCTATACGCTGCGCGAGCCGCTGCTGGGCGTGATCACCGCGATCACGCCGTTCAACCACCCGTTGAACCAGGTGATCCACAAGGTGGCGCCGGCGGTGGCCACCAACAATCGCATGGTGCTCAAGCCCAGCGAGAAGACGCCGCTGGCGGCCTACCTGCTGGCCGATATCCTGTATGAGGCCGGGCTGCCGCCGCAGATGCTGTCGGTCATCACCGGCGACCCGCGCGAGATCGCCGACGAGATGCTGACGCACCCGGACGTGGACCTGGTGACCTTCACCGGCGGCGTGCCGATCGGCAAGTACATCGCCGCCACGGCCACCTACAAGCGCCAGGTGCTGGAGCTGGGCGGCAATGACCCGATCATCGTGATGGAAGACGCCGACCTGGAAGAGGCCGCCACGCTGGCCGCCAGCGGCTCGTACAAGAACTCCGGGCAGCGTTGCACGGCGATCAAGCGCATGCTGGTGCATGAGTCGGTGGCGGACCGCTTTGTCGACCTGCTGGTGGCGAAGACCGAAGCGCTCAACTATGGCGACCCCATGGACCCGAAGGTGGACATGGGCACGGTCATCGACGAAGCCGCGGCGATCCAGTTCGAGGCGGTGGTCAATGAAGCGATTGCCGCCGGGGCCACGCTGCGCTACGGCAATATCCGCCGCGGTGCGCTGTACTCGCCGACGGTGCTCGATCATGTCGATCCCGAAATGACCGTGGCCAGGCATGAGACCTTCGGGCCGGTGTCGCCGGTGATCCGCTTCAGGGACATTGAAGATGCGATCCGCATCTCGAATGGCACTGCGTACGGGCTGTCGTCGTCGGTCTGCACCAACCGGCTCGACTACATCACGCGCTTCGTGCGGGAGCTGAAGGTCGGCAGCGTCAATGTGCGCGAGGTGCCGGGCTATCGCCTGGAGCTGACGCCGTTCGGCGGCATCAAGGATTCCGGACTGGGCTACAAGGAAGGCGTGCTGGAGGCGATGAAGAGCTTTACCAATACCAAGACGTATTCGCTGCCGTGGTAAGCGGCGGTGGCCCGTGCGCCGGGGGCGGCAGCGCAGTTCGTCCCTGCGCTGCCTGCCCCGGCGCGTAGTTTCTGCTGGTGTCTCCGGTAGCCGGGGCCAGGTGGGGTCTCCGGCACCGCCACCCCGGATTTGGCCGCCTGAGCAGGCGGCTGCTTTGTTTTCAGGCGGCGCTGTCCTGCGCCGCATCCCTGTTTCCGAGCTTTCATGACAAGCATTCAATCCGTTGTGCACGAAGGGCGGATGTTCCCGCCATCCCGCCACGCCAGCGCCAAGGCCGCGATCCCCGGCATGGACGTCTACCAGGCGCTGTGCGACGAAGCCGAGCGTGACTATGAAGGTTTCTGGGCGCGCCACGCGCGCGAGCTGCTGCACTGGACCAAGCCCTTCACCAAGGTGCTGGACCAAAGCAACGCACC
>NZ_JBYSZW010000042.1:0-72561 GCF_058787575.1 Cupriavidus sp. FW305-3-2-15-C-LB2 | reverse complement strand
GCGGTGGACGTCACGGTGGTCGGCGCTTAGGTGGGCGGCGTGGCGGGGGCAATGGCGATTCTCCACTTATTGAACGACGCAGACAATTATGGATTTCCCACGTAACCTCGCGAGCAAGGACGGCTATCGAATCGATGCCCCGCCAGGCGCCTTACAGCCATGGGGGTCCTGCGGCGCAATGGAAGCGGTCTGCGCATCAAAATATGTGCCGTCGTACCGGTCTCCGGAATATAGAAACGTGTAGATCAGCTTACGTTTGAATTGCCCCCTCAGGCGAAGCACTGGACTTGCGCAATCCTCGGCAGACACAGCGCTGGAATTCCGATACTTGAGGAGCGGTTGGTCAGACCCCTTGTACAGTACGACGACATCCCATCCGATAAACCGCATGGGGGCACCGCTCTCGTTGCCGAACGTTCGGGCGTGTGTCTGGCCATTCGCGCCGCCAGCCTTTAGCACTCGATACTGTACGTGGCACTCTCCGCAGGCATACTGCATGTGTATGACATCGATTGTTGTGTTCTCGTCCGACAGATGAAAGGGGTATAGGAACGCAGCCAGGAGTCCAGCAGCCAACAGCGACACTGGGATAAACACACGGGCTGCGATCTTGGCCGCGCTGTATCTGTACATGGGACACCCTAAGAGTTGCATGTCCAACTTTTGAGGCCCAGATCAGTGTGACCGGGCCTTCTTTCAACCGAACAGACCAACGCCTAGCGGCGGGTCGAAAGATTGGGCTTCGTCCGTCCATCCCTCAAGGCTCCCGCACCTGACCCGAAACGAAACCAAGCCCTTTGTTTCAACTTGAATCAACCTGCAGAAGGTGCCTGATGGAACGGTACCGCTGAAAGGCCCTTGCCGTTTGAACACGTCTAGCGGCTCTTCGTGCAGGGGTACGGGTGCGACGGTGGTTCGCCCTAGCAGGTCGATACTACAGCCGCTCCACCATGCGTAAAGCAGCGCGAACGCCAACCCCGACACACCTAGAGCAACGACTGATTTCCTACCAATTGCCGGAGGCGCCACCTTCGTAACCCTTTCCATAGAATCGGCGTTCAACAAGCCGGTTAGATTTCGATAGCACCGCCAACAGATCGGCCGGGGATACCGGCGTCGGGAAGTAGCGTGGATCGTGCGCCATGATACCGACCAACTCGAGAACGTCCGCGACGTTGGAGCTACACGAATTACTGAACACGCTGTACTTCTCGTCTTCGACCACTCGTCTCTCTAATTCGTCCTGAACGATCCTCCTTTCGCGTGGCGACACCCATAGGTACAGACCAACAACATCGCGCTTCACCCCTTGCGTATTGCTTCTCAGGTATTCCGTAAGCGAGCCCTTGAAGTACTTTTCATGTGCGCGGCTATAGACGGTCCCATCAATCCCAATTGCAGCATGACCGAATGCCGAGGCCGGACGAGGCAGCTTATCGAAGATGAGCACTTCCAAATATTCCCGCTCCACGGGAACCGGTTTAGGTGCATTCGCTGGCGTTGGCGTTGTCGTGCGCCTGGCGACAGGAATCAAAGTCTTGCCAGATGGGGAAACAAGCGCGCTCGACATTCAATCACCCCTCTACGTAAATGGTCACTTCCGCTGCGTGCATAGTGGAAGTCAGCAGATGGGTTCTTCCCTGGCCATCGGTCTTGCCAAACTCAGGACTGGCGCCTTCACGCACGACCGCATATTCGGTATTCGGCAATGGCGTTCCGGTCGAACTGTCCTGGAGCACGTACAGGTCGTCATACGCGTCGTTCTTGCCCCATGCACCTGCGATATGCGCCATCCCGCCTTCCGCGCTTGCAAAGCCCGTTCCCCCGCGCGGGTGCTCAACGTTTGCAAAGCCACTGGTTGACGAAATCAACTGCGCCCCGCAGGCGGTATGCATGCCATGCAGTGCGATCGACTTGCCATAGGCGGTAAAAGACGTATCACCTTCAATGATCGGGAACGCACCTTTGCACTGTGGACACGAAACCATATGCCCTACCGCGGCGACAGGTACGCCGTGGATCCTAAAATTCGGTATACCTTCTAACACCTCGCCGCCGTGCGTGGTCGTGTCGCCCTGCCGAATGATGCCCTTTCTCATCACAGGATGTCCTCCAGCAAATAGCTTGAATCGAGGATTCAAAACGAAGGTAGTCATTCGATCTATAAGTCTTTCCCTAAAAATGCGGTTTGACTTATTCAAATCAGATGTTAGCGAAATATCGCCCTGGTTTTCAGGATTTTTCCCCAGGCGCTGGGAGACAATGGCGCAGTATCATTTTGCCGATGGATTTATCTGGATGAAATGCAGGCCAAGCACGGTGGCTCACCCTTGGGGATCTATGGCTGCAGGCGTTGGCCGCTCGAATCGTAGCGGAGGGGTGTGAGGTGATGGCTCTGCGTTGGTTATTCCTGCTGCCTTCCGTATTGCTGCCTGCTTCGCTTATCGGGCTAAGCCTCTTTCACATAGTTGCTGCGCCAACACGGGACGATATGTTCGTTGGCTATGCGGGCGTTGTGTCAGCTGCGGTACTTCTGGCTGACCTGATCCTTGTGCTGGTATGGCTTGGGGCGTTGGGATACTTGCTCTGGACCATCCCCGACCAGCGTCGCTCATTGCTGATGGTAGGCGGCATAGCCGTGGTGGCCTCCGTTGCCTGCTATGCCTTGGACACCAGAGCGATTCGAGTCATGTTCTCAGTGGCTGCGGCGTGACGCACGAATTGCGGTAGCACCATGACGGAGCTTGGGCTCCATCCAACCGTCGCGCCGGACGGGGTACCGTGGGATAGCACAGCATCAACCATTTTTTCCTGCGTGCCCTCCCCCATCTAGCGCGATTTGACGAAGGGGATAGACGGGCTTAGGTAGATGAACCGCAACGCAAGCAAGGTGGTTCGCCTAGTGGATTCTATGTGCCGCGGCCATGACCTTGCTGGGTATGACGTTCGCGGTGATTGCCGCTCGGACGCCCGTTACACTCGCACGAGCCACAACCGGCCCATTAGCTGCGATAGCTGGCACCACCGTTTTCTGCGCAGCTGTATTGGCGCTCATCGGTCTGTTGCTTTTGCTTTTTGTCTTTCTGCGCCGGCCGGGCAAACGGCTGCGGGCGTCTCTCTCCTACGCCATTGGTGTCTGCCTGTCTGTAGCGGTGTTTCTCGCGACGGACCGACGGGTTACGCGTCCGCTTCCTGAGCGGCATAGCGCCGCACAAGTTGGCCTTCTTCCTCAAAATCCGCGCAGCGTTCCCCGGAATTCTTCGAAGAACCTTTTTTTGTTGCCATCGGACTCCTGTTCCCCGGCCTTGCGGTCCTCTCACTGGTAATGGGTGCATTCACTACTACCAGTTTCCAGGTATTGCACAGGGCCTGGCGCGGACTCATGATGGACTACCTTTGCTGAGCCAATAGCGCTGCGCGAAAGCCGGCGCTAGCACTGCTCATCATTCCAGTCTACAGGAGGCACCACATGAAACCCACCCTGATCAGTCTGGAGGCATTTAAGAGTAAGACTGCGCTTTCTGGCTTTCGAGGCAGGAAGAAGCTACTGCAAATCGACTTTCTGCTGGAGACATGGGTGACCAATCCACCGCCGACAGCAGATGGGCGTATGCAGCATCTTGGCACCCTCTTGGGTGCGTGTGACGAGTGGATGAAGATTAAGGAGGGGAAAGAATCGAAGAACAGCGCGTTGCGAAGCGTTGCTGTGCAGGACCTTCGCAAGCAGGTGCTCTTACTTATGAATTACGAGCAGTTCCAACGCAAGAAGCAACTCTCCGCCCCCCGCATAGGCGTTCCCCTTCAACCTGGCTACTCCGTCGAGCGAATGCTGTTCATTCAAGCTAGGAACCAGTTTCGCGATGCGATAACGTATGGATTGGACGTGACGATTTCGCCGGTGGGCGGAAGCTTCGCCCATGATGTTCACACAAGGCAGCCATCTCCGTTGGTCCAAGGTCGACCGTTCGATCAGTTCAGGCCAGAGGACTTCACTGCCTACGAGAAGCTGGCTCCCATCTCGAGCCAAAGCATGTATGTCCACTATATGCGCAAGCATGAGCGCCTTGGAACGATGCTTACCGTGTCAAATGGTCGGCTTAGCCGCAACGGTGCCTGGTATTCGACGCCCAAGGGCATCACGATCTATGCCATGGATCTCTACGGAAACCTGTTCGTGCAGAACAGCACCGAAAACGGGCGCCTGGTCGGCAACGTCAGCTCGCAATTCAATCACTCGTCGCTCAATGCTGGCAATAGTGTGATCTGCGCTGGCGAGATTGTGGTCAAAGAAGGCATCCTTCGCGAAATCTCCAACGCCAGTGGGCACTATCGCCCTACCAGAGAAAATCTAATCGAATGCCTGCGCGTACTAGCGGATGATGGCCTGAACATGGACGAAGCAATAGCGATCGTCCATACGGCTACAGGGGACGAGCACGATTCTGTCGCCGCCCTTTGCGCGCCGGGGCAAGTGACCGCTTCGACCCCGCCGCCTGGCAGGCCGCGAGCGAACCGCCACGCGCCGCCGCCTCGATTTGAGCCTGCCGCCGAGCCAAGTCGCGGATGGACGAGGGGCACGAAGCCTCAGACCCCGCCGCCTCAATCAGAACCCGTCGCCGAGCCGAGCCGCGGATGGAACAACGGTAAGCCATTGTAAGGTTGAGCCTACAAATGGCTTAGAGCTACCTAAGCCCCTGGACAGCCGCTTGCGAGCGGTCACAGCCGGAGGTGTAGTGCATGGGTCACCCCGCCCGGCTCATCATCGAGCATGGCTTTGGCGCCACCAGCGTGGAGGCCATTGCCGCCGCCGGCATTTCCAAGAAGACCTACTACACCCGCTTTGCCGGCAACGCAGAAGTCTTCAAGGCGGCCATGCAGTGCTACGCGGCGCAGAATCTGCTATCTGGCCTATCTGGGCGGAGTTACTTTCGCCAGCCCATGGGCTAGGCGACTGGGAAAGATTGGCGTCGCCGCTGGGTTGCGGTGGCGAGCCTCTCCCAGGCTCCATTTATGAAGCGGGGTCAGCAAGCAGGAATCTCCCCAGGACCTGCAACCACCCCAGATCGCCGTGCTTCGCAGCGCGCACTTTCATTGCACCATCCAGATTCACGTGAGTCCCCATCGACAGGCATTGCAGCATGTTCACGCAGGCCAACGGTTAATCGCAAGCTGCCCCGATACCGCCCGGTAGCTCATATCATCCAGGCGCTTGCACACGTCGCGCCACCGATCATCATCCAGTGCACAGTAATCGAGCAAGAAGCGAATCGAGTTAATCTCGTTAAGTAGGATCAGAAGCGAGATTGCATGGCAGAAGGCCAGAGATCCATGCAATGCCGGCATGTAGGCACTGACGAACGCGCGCCACAAAAAGGCCGCATCGCATCTGCCGTCAATCTCCAGCCACCATCCAATGGTGGCCAGATCGAACCATTGCGGCCCGCATCCGCAATCGTCGAAGTCGAACAACGTGATCCGAGGGCCATCGATCCGCATGTTCGCCACACGATAGTCCCCGTGGCAAAAGCCGAACGGCATCTCAGCAGCCGCCCAGCCCGCAGCCACCAGGCGCTCACAACGTTCCCGAACCGCGGCGACGGCACTTCCAGCGAAGCTGAATCTTTCTGCTAGACGGTTCAGCGTCCGACCAGCTTCACGAATATCTGCGATTTGCCTGCGAGGCGCGTAATCCTTTAGCGACGGCTGGTCATGAAGGCGTTTCAGCGCCTGCGCTGCCACGCCAAGATCATCCCTCGTCATTTCCAACGAACGCCCGTCGGCTCCATAGAACAACGCTGCGTGACGCATCGCGCCATCCGACAGGGCAACACGAAAGCTACGCGCTCCTTCTAGCGTTGGATGTGCGACCGATACTGCCAGCACCTCATCCTGCTCGATCCGCTCAAGCAACCGCAACTCGGCGTCAACATCGTCTTCGCCCCGGCCATGGGTTCTGTACTGGCGAAGATAGTACGTCCGATCGCCAGAGTCGCAGAGGGAGAAGGTGCGGTTCACCCCCCGTACGACTTCACGCACATTGATCACGTCTATGCCATAGGCGGCCACGATGGCCTGGCACACGAGCGCGACGTCGTTGGAGGAAGCGGTTTCGCTGTCCGATGTCATAGCTTATGCGGTCAGTCGCATGAATCGTTCAATGGAGCCGGGTGAATATATGGACGCAATTTCAACGGCCACTTTAGGATTTGCCTGATTGATTCCATACCGCACGGCTAGTTCCATGTCTTGGTGGCGACCTGCCATGCTCATGGAACACGGAAAATGGCCTCAATCAGAAACGATAACCTTCATCTTGAGAGATCGAAAGACCTCTGCCCTGCGCCGATCTTGGCTTACGTTCGTTCCGACGCTGAGGGCGCGCCATGGTGACCCGAACCTATCTGGTCAGAGGCGACAAGGCCGACAACGGCGCTGTCATCGTTGGCGGCAGCAGTTCCTACTTCTGGCACAGCAAGCCAGTTGCCCGCGAGGGCGATGCCGTCTACTGCCCTGTATGCAAGCGCCCGGGCGTGATTGTCTGTGTCGGTCCGCGCATCCCCTCTAGAGATAGAGGCAAGGAAGTGGCCCTCAGCGGAGACATCTGTGCATGCGGTTGCCGACCAGCGCCTGTCTTTCATGCCTCGCGTCCGTTCACGATGACTATCACCGCGGACCACATTGCGAAGCTGCGTGTCGCTATGCCCAGCGGCTTTGCTGCGACCACGCAAGCGTTGCACTCAGGCGAGCCCGCCAGCTACGACCAGCGCATCCAGTTGCTTGATGAAGGCAGCGGACGGCCCTTGGCAAACTGGCGGTATCGCCTGATCGGCGATACCGGAACGCATGAAGGCCACACCGACAGCAACGGCTTCACCACACCTGTGTTCGCGGACCGTGCGGCGACGGTCAGGCTTGAGGTCTTTGGGGAGGGTGCATAACCATGCAACCGCTCAAGACTGTCAACGTCCGGCTGACGCCGGTTTCGGATAGGGAACCAGTCCAGGTGTACCTGTTGCGGCCGCGGGGTACATTGTATTGGGGTGGTGCTGGGCTGGATGGCCAATACGTCCAACCTCAGCTGGCAGCCTTCCGTCGAGCCGGCATTTCCCAGTGCTTTGCCGGGCTGACCAACTCTGCAACGCACGCGTTGCCGCAAGACTACGCCTTGGGTGGCATGCTGCTGGATGCCATCCGGTCTGGCATGGTGATCCGAAACCGCGACGATGGCGAATGGACAATCACCAGCGGCATGGCTGCGGAGGCACCTCAGTTCAACCTGATCGGCTACAGCTATGGGTCATTGCTGGCCGCTCAGACCGCGTGGTCATACGCCAGGCAAGGGCATATCATCGACCATCTGGTTCTGGTAGGGTCGCCAATCGCCGAAGCGTTTCTCACGGACCTGCGCGGCCATCGGAACATCCGGAAGGTTATCGTGATTGACCTGGTGCAGTATGGGGATCCGATCCATGCAGGCATTCCGTGGCTGGAGTTGGTGGCTGGTGCCCCATTGCTCAGCAGGCAGATGCTTGCAGGAAAAGGCGAAGGACATTTCTATTATGCTCATGTCGTTTCGGACAGTCCGCGACGTTGGGCGGCACTGGCGGAACGTCTTGTTGCCGAAGGGCTTAGGTAGATGAAACGCAAAGCAAGTAAGGTAGTTCGCCTAGTGGATCTATGTGCCATGGCCATGACCTTGCTGGGTATAACGTTCGCGGTGATTGCCGCTCGGACGCCCGTTACGCTCGCACAGGTCACAACCGGCCCATTGGCTGCGATTGCTGGCATCACAGTCTTCTGCGCAGCTGTATTGGCGCTCTGCGGTCTGCTGCTTTTGCTGTTTGTCTTACTGCGCCGGCCGGGCGAACGGTTGCGGGCATCTCTCTCCTACGCCATTGGTGTCTGCCTATTTGTAGCGGTGTTTCTCGCGACTGATCGATGGGTTACTCGTCAGCTTCCTGAGCGGCATAGCGCCGCACAAATTGATGCGCCGCGGATGCATTCCAACACCCTTGTCATCGCGTCGCAAAAATGTCGAGCACATCGCGGGCCACATTGGCCCTTCTGAGTAAGTTGGTAGCAGGGCTCTGGCTCGAGTCCTGCAAAGAAGCGTTGCGCAGAGCGAGCTGATCAAGCTTGTCGTGAAAGCGAACGGCTGAGAGCAAGATGTTCCTCCAATGCGGCAAACGCTCAGGATTCTGGAGCCGGCAATATCAGCCACCTTGGCGGAGCAGTCCGCGATCTCCTGGGACGGGATGAAAGGGTCCCCTTTCTCCCATCGGCCTGCCGTGCCAGTCAGTATCGCCCGCCCCTATCACGCACCCGCAAGCGTCCTGGGCATCTCCGCCCCCGAGTACGCACTCAGGTTGTGCTGATAAGTCGTCTCCCCCTTGAGCGCCGCGATCTGCTGATCGAACGCCGCCAGCGTGGCGGCGATCTTGCGTTGCCGGACCTCGGGGTCGCTCCGCTCAAGCAGGCGCTGGTAGCGGTTCGAATTGGCGAAGACCGGCATCAGCCCGCTCCACCAGTTGCGTTGCACGCCCAGCTTGTCGGCAAAGTCGTCGCCGTGGAACAGCCGGCAGAAAGCGTGCATCAGACCCACCGCCGCATCTGCGGGCATGCCCAGGGCAGGCCCCAGGCGTTGGGCGGCCGCATCCAGCATCTTGGCCGTCAGCGTCGCGGCGGCCTGATCGGGCTCGCCGGCGGCTGCATCGATCAGCGCCAGCATTTCCGCGCCGGACGCCTGGTCGGTCACCCGGCGGTAGTAGCGGTCTTCAATCCCCAGCAAGTGGGCCACCAGTTGCCACACGTGGTAGAGGTCGCGGAACTCGTCGGCATCAAATTCAATGCCAATCTTCTCCAGCGCGTTGAAGGGCACGTAGGTGAAATCCAGCCATGTGCGCAACATATCGAGCTGGCTGATGGGCATGCCGCGTTGCGCGGTGTCCCATCCGCGCGCCAGCAAGCCGGCCCGGACGCGGGCGTGCAGAATGCGAACCTGCAAGGTATGGATATAGCCCTGCGCTCCGGCCGCCAGGCCGCCCGGGCGCAGCGTCTGCTGCTGCCAGACTGCCGTTTCCAGCAGGCGCCGCGGAGATTGCGCATCCAGGTTGCCGGTGGCCATCAGTACGCTGGCAATGGCCGGAGAACTATAGGTATGCGCCAGCGATCCCGGGCCAAGCGAGATGCTCGTCCACAGCGCGCCAATGCTCAGATAGGCTTCGGCCCCGCGCCGTATGCGTTCGGGATCCACCCACGGCGGAATCGACTCGGCCTGCCGGAGCAAGGCGTCGATGGCCTCGGGCGGGCTCGACAGGCTTGCGCGCCCTTCCCGCAGGCCCGCTTGCAAGATCGCCGGATGGCCGGCCTGTCCGCTGTTCAGCGCGGCGATGGCCGCATCGGCCAGCGGATCGGCGCTGGCGGCCATTTCCATCACCAGCGCCGTGGCTTCGGCGCCGAAACGCGCCGCAAGCGCGGCCTGGTCAATTGCACGGCCCGGCAACGCGGGGGACAGCCTGCCATCATGCGACATTCGGGTCTCCTGGATCAGCGGGAGAGCTGCACGCAGCCCTCTTATAATTCTTGGCCAAATGGACGGGTCGTTCTATAAAGAAAACGATAAAGGAAACGACATCGTTTCCTTTATAGGACGCCCGATGCCGATGCGCAAGTCCATGCTTTCCCTATGCGCAGATGCGGGCCCGCATCTGCCGTGGCACTCACCCAATCAGGCCGACAGCGGAGAACAGTATTGCAATGCGCAAGGGCAGAGAAACCGCAATGACGGCGGCGCCATCCAGACAACCATCCGTGCGGCCATCCGGACGTCCCTCGCTGGAACGGGCCGGGCAGCTTGCCGACACCATCATGGATCACGCCACCCGGCTCTTCATCGAGCATGGCTTTGGCGCCACCAGCGTGGAGGCCATTGCCGCTGCCGCCGGCATTTCCAAGAAGACCTACTACACCCGCTTTGCCGGCAAGGCAGAAGTCTTCGAGGCGGCCGTGCTGCGCTACGTGGCGCAGAACCTGCGAACCGGACAGCCGGCGCAAGCCGACAGCGAGCCGCTGGAGGAACGCCTGGTCCGCATGGCCTGCGAGCTGCTCGAATGGATCCTGCGACCCGAGGTCCTGGGCCTGTATCGCGTGACGATTGCCGAAGCACCACGGTTTCCACAACTGGCCCGAACCGTGGTCGACTTCGCCATCCTCGGCGCGGCACGCTCATTCGAGCCGGTATTCCGCACATGGGCTGCCGGCAATCCGAGCGATGACGAGATCGCCTTCGTGGCCTCGCAGTTCCTGCAGAGCGTGGCAGCCGAGCCGTTCCATCGGGCGGTTCAGGGATTGGATGCGGCGGGGTTGGATGCGCCGCGGCGTGAGAAGGTGCGGCGGGCGGTTCGGTTGTTTTTGCGGGGGTTTTTGCAGCGGGGTGAGGGCTGACCGACCGCGTCGGCAATCCTGTGCTGTGAACTTAGACTCGTCTCATTCTCCGGCATGCGCGTGACGCGTAGGCTTGCCTATGGTGCTGAACACACCCCCCGAGCGTTGCCACGTCCGACAGCCGTGGCGCATCTTCCATTAGCTTTCTGCTAAGGCCGGGCAGCGCGCATCGATACAAGACCCGAAAGGGGAAACATGCGGGCCGATCTGCGGGGCGGTGTTCAAGTGCCCGGCCGCCCAGTTTGCACGGGCGAATCCAAGTTTCGAATCAGGAGTTCGCTATGCGGAAGATATCTTCCACTGCGCACGTGCGCACATTCACGACCAGTTACAGGCATTTCCGCGTCAAGGCAACTGAAGGTAACCGCTATAGTGGGATGCGATGCGTTCCATGGATTCGGTTAGGTGGGGTATGGTTGGAACGGGCAGGCTTCAAGATCGGACAAGCGCTTAAAGTGGAAGTACGGAATAAGGTTGTCGTAATTTCTTCGGAATAGCCACAGTGGGAAGGGATTCGCAGACTACGAAAGGGGGATAGATCTATTAGATCTGCCCCCTTTTTTGTCCTCAGCCTGGAATCGCCTTCACTTGGCGATGAGTATTTTAGAATCGCGCTTAAGGTGTCAGGAAGCCATCGAGCTTCTGTGCCAAGCGAGATAGGGCAGATGGCCTTTGCTTAGCGGCTGGCTGAGTCGGCTATAGATACCGATGCCCAGCGCTTTCAAGTCCGATTCCGAAAGCGCAGCCGAGAGAATAATCCTGCCATCGTCATGAAAAGAGATCAGACGTGCGTCAAATGCAGCGTCGACGTGTGCTGCCAATGGCAACGCGTTGTAAGGATCAAGCCGCTCTTCGTCGGTAGATACTTTCCATGCTTTGATGTGCGACGTCACAACAAGGGCGGGGTGCTCGATTCCGGTCAGCGCGCAGCGGCCGCCCCAAGCATCAAGCACTACATCGCGCAGCAGATCTTGGCCTACACGTTGACGGCCGATTGACTCGCGCATCGTGTCGGCCTCGCCAGAGGCAACTCGTTCTCGGTACTTGGCTAGAAGTTCACCAGCCACGGATTTGAATGTGTCATTCGAGCCTGCCCTCTCCATCGACAACATGGGAGAGAAGGCCTTGGTCGCGCGGAGCTGACGGTAACTCTTCAGAAAGTCGTCGAGTTCAGCGTTGTTAGCAAAGCCAACGATCGGCCATCGCTTGCGATCCGGCTGTTCGCGCTTGTGGATCGCACATTGCCGCCCGGTGATGGTTCGGCGGTGCTCCATCCAATCCGCAACGACCGTCGAGGAACTTGGAAAGCCCAGGTCCTGGGAAAGCGGAACTGGATCTACTGCAAGTTCAGCCCAATTGTCCTGATGATTCTCTCGCCAGTAGAACGCGATGGTTTGCTTCCCCGAAAGGAAAACTCGGAATCCGTTTCCACTCTCGAATTCAGTCGGTCTACCTAAGAACGCCAAGCAGATAGATTCAGCAATGGCCTCGTAGTGCGCAAACTTCTTTGACAGGAATCCCATATCAGTAGTTGTGCGTTCTTGGAGTTCAAGGATAACACACCAACACCGTTTTCATCGCACCGCAAAATACCGACGACCTTACGAGCAACCTTTGGGACGGCGAAAATCGGCGAAAAGGGGACAGATCTATTTCTGATCTTGATCTTGAAAGAGATCGATCTAGAAATAGATCTGCCCCCTTTTCTCTGCATAGAGACATTTCGTGTCGACGGCTTACAACAAAAAAGCACCCGCAGGTGCCTTTTGTTATTTCTCGACTTGAGCTACGAGTGCTTCCGCCCCAACATTCATCAATGCTTCATTTCCATCTCGGAACCACTTGAAGACAAAATCAAAGATAGGAGGGTTTCTTTTTCTATGATCAAAAATCTGATCCTGCAACGCCCGACATTTGATCTTTATCTTTACAGCATCTTCACCTTTCACGGCATCTGACCAGACCTTTTCAGATAGCTCTTTCAATTTATCCAGCCTGTCTGCCGCATCGCCATGCTCCGTCATTTGGCGATACCCAAAGATATAAGTAGAGGCCAGAGGAGCAACAATGAAGGCTAGGAAATTAAACATATCCTTTTTTGAGTAGAGGCCGTACCCAATCAAGCCCAATGCTATCAAGACCAAGAAAATTCGGATGAATAAGGTATATTTCCTTCTCATTCGAGAATCCCACCACACATTGGATCTCTGACTGATAATGACACCAAAGGCTTCAGGAACTTGATCTATGACTATAGGATACCATTTCCTGAGGCCCGCGAGCCGTTCTTCACTTTTTCCATATTTCTGGGCCTCTTCATGAATCAATTCGCGATCAGGCCTTTTCCCTACGAACATTTCATTCCAATCTAGACCAAGAACCTTGGTGTCAAAAAGCTCTTGCACTCTAGCAGCATTGTCTCGTAGCTTCTTCACCCAAGGAGTGAATACGAAGAGGTCGAAGACCACAACCAAAATCCCCCACAAAGCAAGATGGCCTTTGAATTCTGGTTTGATGATCGTAGTGATGGCAGCGCAGATCGCGACTGGGCCACTCAGCACCATTTGCAGGCCAATGATGTTCTTTGCCCTTGAGTACAAATTCCTCTGAGCAGCCAGAAGCTCAATATTCTCGGGAACCTCTTGCCTTTGGATGATGCTCATAGATAGTAGCTTGGAAATTTGTTGTTGTAGAGCAGATTCCACCAATCAAAGGCATCTTTTATATTTCCCAATGCCCTGGCAGATTCGGCCTTATTAGCTCGTGTCGCTGCTGTATTCAGCTTTGAGAGTGCATCGGTCTTCTGAGCCTCACTGTTGCAGGGGTATATATAGCCAGCAACTCCCATAGGATCTTGCATGGCGGATAGACCTTCGTTATTGAGGCGATCAAGGAAGTATTTCACATCCAAGTAATGGATGATGGCTTTTTCGTCATTGGCATACTTTGCCACCTTCATTTCAAGATAGAAGGATTTGATTGGGACATTCTGATAATACTTCCACGCCTTTATAAACCGAATTAGCGGCTTGACCTTCCCGCCATGCTTTCGATCAACTTCAGCAACGTAGTAATTGTGAGCATCCGGGCTTACTGCCATCCAGCCATCATTGCTGTCAGCGATATCATAAACCTTAAAGCCTTTTTCCTCCCTGAGATAATCGGCAACAACAATTTCCGTGTCTTCTGATTTGTATGTCCCAAAAGGGCATACAACAGCGGGAGTACTGACTCTTACGCCAGTCCTTGGGAAGCGGATGTCTAAGGCATTTCTTACCTTCACAAGCGACGCCGTAGAGGTTCTTGTTAATACGTTGCGCGGCAGGCAGGCCAAATAATCCACATCGCTATATTCGCTTACATTGGTGCCATTTCCGAATGATCCAATCCTGGTAAACCGATTCAACCCAAAATTATTCCTTAAACAAGCCTCAATTGAAGCCCTATGGGATTTTGCCGCCGCTGTTTCCACAGCAGAGGTTTTTATTCTGTTATGAAAATCAACAAATCCTTCTTCAATGGTTCGCGGCACGGCCGACCTCTTTTAGTTGTTCTCACCACTCAGCATATGGGGGTACAAAGCAGACAGTTCAAGCGTGGCGCATCGGCGTGTATCTCACACGCGGCGAATGGAGACAGATCTATTTCCGAACTTGATCTTGAAATAGATCTGCCCCCTTTCTCATAAAGGCGTAGCTTATCGAACATCCGGCGCGACAGATTTGCTATGTTAACCCTACCACTTCTTCACGTAATTTCCCTTAACAGTGGTAGAGATGTATGAATTCAAACCAACCCCTTGAATAGCTAGGGCTTTCATCCTGTCAACCATTCCTTTCCCCGGCCGAAGATGATTGTAGAGATAGTTCCGATGCGTCCCAGACTTAAAGACAACATGGATTGAGTCTTCGGCTATCTCGAAGGAAACAACATTCGAGTTACCACTGAGATTGCGGTATAATGGCATGTCGACCCCAAAAAATATTAACCAAACAGTGCTTATACGGACACTGGACTTCGCATGAGAATTGATATTGAACGTGTATATGGCTTCGCCTCCTGCGGCTAAACACGAACAATTGCTTTCTCAGCCATCCAGCTGAATTGCAGCCACCTGTTATCTCGGATCATAAAAATGGGAGCCATCAGCTCCCATTTTGCATCAATCGAAAACTCAATCCCAGCTCAACGCCCCACCCGTCTGATACTCAATGACGCGCGTCTCGAAGAAGTTCCGCTCCTTCTTCAGATCGATCATTTCAGACATCCACGGGAACGGGTTCTCCTCGTTCGGGAACAGCTGATCCAGCCCAATCTGCTGGCACCGACGATTGCAGATGAACCGCAGATACGACTTGAACATCGGCGCATTCAGACCCAGCACGCCACGCGGCATGGTGTCCTCAGCGTAGCGATACTCCAGATCCACCGCCTTCTTGAACAGCTCGGTGATCTCGGCCTTGAATTCCGCCGTCCAAAGATGCGGATTCTCCAGCTTGATCTGGTTAATCAGGTCAATCCCAAAATTGCAGTGCAGCGACTCATCGCGCAGGATGTACTGATACTGCTCCGCAGCACCAGTCATCTTGTTCTGCCGCCCCATCGCCAGGATCTGCGTAAAGCCCACATAGAAGAACAGCCCTTCCATGATGCAGGCGAACACGATCAGCGACTTCAGCAGCTTCTGGTCGTTTTCCGGCGTACCAGTCTTGAACGACGGATCCGTCAGCGTATCGATGAACGGGATCAGGAACTCGTCCTTGTCGCGGATCGACTGCACTTCATGGTACGCGTTGAATATCTCGGCTTCGTTCAGGCCGAGGGACTCCACGATGTACTGGTAGGCGTGGGTGTGGATGGCCTCTTCAAAGGCCTGGCGCAGCAGGTACTGGCGGCATTCCGGCGCGGTGATCTGGCGGTAGGTGCCCAGCACGATGTTGTTGGCGGCCAGCGAGTCGGCGGTGACGAAGAAGCCGAGGTTGCGCTTGATGATGCGGCGCTCGTCTTCGGTCAGGCCGTTGGGGTCTTTCCACAGGGCGATGTCGCGGGACATGTTGATTTCCTGCGGCATCCAGTGGTTGGCGCAGCCGGCCAGGTATTTTTCCCACGCCCACTTGTATTTGAACGGCACCAGCTGGTTGACGTCGGTCGAGCCGTTGATCACGCGCTTGTCGGCGGCGTTGACGCGGCGGTTGCTTTGCAGGGCGGCGGCGTTGGGATTGTTGCCCAGGATGCCGGGAGCTGGCATCTCTGTCAGCGATGTTAAAACTTGCTTATCGTACGGTGTCTGTTGAAGTATGGGCTGCGGTGCAGTCTTGTCATTTGCTTGAGAATCATCGTCCCAGCTAAGCATTACATGGATCCCCTTGGCTCTCGTGGTTAGGCCTCAGTGCCAACTTCTCACTGAGGCCTAGTTAGGTTCAAAGATTCTTTGGTGTTTTCAACACGCCCTTGGTTGCCCAACCAGAGATCTCTGAGACACAGATGCCATCGTCAGCATCCATGTATTGAGTCAAATGGTTTCTAAGCAACTCACTCGCTCCCGGGCTTGCGTAGTGGAAACACCACTGTGATTCCAAAATGCGCACGGCACCAAGCTTTGCAAGTGCATCGTACAGAGCTTGATAGTTGCGCTGTTTGCGGAGGTCGTAGTCAACAAAGTAGAGAGTAGACATTTTGTAACTCAAGAGATTGAGAGGAGCTACACATGCCCATTTGTGCTAACCTTCAACGCGCGGCAACGCAGGCAGACATCAACTGGGGGCAACCGCTCCTCGAAGTCGCCTAGGTTCGCAGTGCTCGTAACACTGCGAACCTCCATCCCAAAAACGCCCCACTCTGGGGCGTTTTTTGTTACTTATTGGCAGGCTTCGCACTCTTCGAAGCCGGGGTCGCCCGGGCGCATCGTGCAGACCGCGCCTTCGGCTTCCGGCATGGCCGGGGCCGAGGCGGCCGCTGCGTCCAGGGCGGAGCCGCTGTCGCTGCCCGACGACACTGCGTTCAGCGAGCCGCGCGACACGGTGGACTTCTCCACGTGGGTCGCAGCCATCGTGCGCAGGTAGTACGTGGTCTTCAGGCCGCGCACCCATGCCAGCTTGTAGGTGTCGTCCAGCTTCTTGCCCGACGCGCCGGCCATGTAGATGTTCAGCGACTGGGCCTGGTCGATCCACTTCTGGCGGCGGCTGGCGGCTTCCACCAGCCAGGTCGGCTCGACTTCGAACGCGGTGGCGTAGATGTCGCGCAGGTCTTGCGGAATGCGGTCGATGCGCGACAGCGAGCCGTCGAAGTACTTCAGGTCGGCAACCATCACTTCGTCCCACAGGCCGCGTTCCTTCAGGTCGCGCACCAGGTAGTCATTGACCACGGTGAACTCGCCCGACAGGTTGGACTTGACGTACAGGTTCTGGAACGTGGGCTCGATGCAGGCGGACACGCCGATGATGTTCGAGATCGTGGCGGTCGGGGCGATCGCGATGCAGTTCGAGTTGCGCATGCCGTGCTGCTTGATGCGGGCGCGCAGGCTGTCCCAGTCCATGGTGGCGGACATGTCGACATCCAGGTAGCCGCCGCGCTCTTCGGCCAGCAGCTTGAGCGAGTCTTGCGGCAGGATGCCACGGTCCCACAGCGAACCTTCATAGCTGCTGTAGCGGCCGCGCTCTTCGGCCAGCTCGGTCGAAGCGTGGTAGGCGTAGTAGCACACCGCTTCCATCGAGGTATCGGCAAACTTGACGGCGGCATCGCTGGAATACGGCGTGCGCAGCACGTGCAGGCAGTCCTGGAAGCCCATGATGCCCATGCCGACCGGACGGTGGCGCAGGTTGGAATTGCGCGCCTTGTCCACGGCGTAGTAGTTGATGTCGATCACGTTGTCGAGCATGCGCATGGCGGTGCGCACGGTCTTCTGCAGCTTGGCGTGATCCAGCGCGTAGGTGCCGTCGGCCTGCTTCGCCATGTGGGCGACCAGGTTGACCGAGCCCAGGTTGCAGACGGCGATCTCGCTCTCATTGGTGTTGAGCGTGATTTCCGTGCACAGGTTGGAGCTGTGCACCACGCCCACGTGCTGCTGCGGGCTGCGGATGTTGCACGGATCCTTGAAGGTGATCCACGGGTGGCCGGTCTCGAACAGCATGCCCAGCATCTTGCGCCACAGTTGCAGCGCCGGCAGCTTCTTGAACAGCTTCAGTTCGCCGCTGGCGGCCTTGGCTTCATAGCCCAGGTAGGCCTTCTCGAATTCCTTGCCGACCTTGTCGTGCAGGTCCGGGCAGGTGGCGGGCGAGAACAGGGTCCATTCGCCGCCTTCCATCACGCGCTTCATGAACAGGTCCGGGATCCAGTTGGCCGTGTTCATGTCGTGGGTGCGGCGGCGGTCGTCGCCGGTGTTCTTGCGCAGTTCCAGGAACTCTTCGATGTCCAGGTGCCACGTTTCCAGGTAGGCGCAGACGGCGCCCTTGCGCTTGCCGCCCTGGTTCACGGCCACGGCGGTGTCGTTCACCACCTTCAGGAACGGGACCACGCCTTGCGACTTGCCGTTGGTGCCCTTGATGTGCGAGCCGAGTGCGCGCACGTTGGTCCAGTCATTGCCCAGGCCGCCGGCGAACTTGGACAGCAGCGCGTTTTCCTTCAGCGCTTCATAGATGCCTTCCAGGTCGTCCGACACCGTGGTCAGGTAGCACGACGACAGCTGCGAGCGGCGGGTGCCGGAGTTGAACAGCGTCGGCGTGGACGACATGAAGTCGAACGACGACAGCAGCTGGTAGAACTCGATGGCGCGCGCTTCGCGGTCCTTCTCGTTCAGCGCCAGGCCCATGGCCACGCGCATGAAGAAGGCCTGCGGCATTTCGATGCGGGTTTCATCGATATGCAGGAAGTAGCGGTCGTACAGGGTCTGCAGGCCCAGGTAGTTGAACTGGAAGTCGCGGCCGGCGTCCAGCGCGGCGCCCAGGCGGGCCAGGTCGAAGGTGGCCAGCTTTTCGTCCAGCAGCTCGGCTTTGATGCCGCGGGCGATGAACTTGGGGAAGTACTCGGCGTAGCGGCTGGACATCTCGCCCTGGGTCACTTCGGCACCCAGGATTTCCTTGCGGATCGTGTGCAGCAGGATACGGGCGGTAACCTGGCTGTAGTTCGGGTCCTTTTCAATCAGGGTACGCGCGGCCAGGATGGCGGAGTCGTACACCTGCGTCATCGGCACGCCTTCGTACAGGTTCTTCAGGGTTTCCTTCAGGATCGGCTCGGCGCTCACTGCGTTGCCAAGGCCGCTGCAGGCGTTGTCGATCAGGTCATGCAGCGCGGCGATGTCCAGCACGTGCGTGACGCCGCCATCGGTCACGTTGACCGAGATGCCGCCTTCCTGCACGCGGGCCACGGCCTGGGCGTTGGCCTGGGCGCGCTCGTCCTTGCGCTTCTCGCGGTACAGCACGTAGGCGCGGGCCACTTCATGCTCGCCCGAGCGCATCAGCGCCAGTTCCACGTGGTCCTGCACGTCTTCGATATGGATGGCGCCGCCGTTGGGGCGGCTGCGCACCAGTGCGCGCACGACGTTGTCAGTCAGTTGCTCGACGATCTCGCGCACACGCGCGGACGCGGCGCCCTGCCCGCCGTTCACGGCGAGGAAGGCCTTGGTCATGGCAACGGCGATCTTGGACGGCTCGAAAGCCACCACGGCGCCGTTGCGTCGAATGATCTTGTGATCCGGGTAGTTCGTATTGGCGGCGTTGGCGGGGGTCTGCTGCGCGGTCGGTGCAATACCGGCGGCGGCGCCACCCGTGGTGATTTCGTTCTGGGCCGTTTGCATGAGAACTCCTTTTTTTACCCTGGAAATAAGAGACAAAAGAGTCCCTGGCGAAATGCGGCGAAAAGAACGTCCCTCCCGGCGTGAGGTCGGGGGCGGATAGACTGCCTTTACGTGAACATTTCGCCAGGGACTCTTGTGATTCGCTGGCCTTAGCGGGCGGTTTCGAGACGATGCACGAACTTCGTGATCCCTGACTCACCCTTGGGGCCGGCTCCCCGGTTTGACTACTAGATATAGTGTGTGATGCGTGAAACTGGGCTAAGTATAGTGAAACGAATCCGAATGACCAGTCTTGACAAGCGCTATTTCGGGGGCGGTTGCGCCGATGCGGCAGCGCCACATGCCCGCAAGCCTAATACTCGCAAGGGTTTTCGCCAGACCGTTCGCAACTGCACATTTCACAAAAATTTTTTTGATTGTTGCGAGGTTGCGATAGCCCCACCCCGAGGCAGGGCATGTGCGCCGGAACGGGGCGCACGGGGATGGGGAATGACGTTAAGAATTCGTCACCTGGCCAGCCGCGCCAGGGCACTGGTAGGGCAACATGCCGGGCGCCACGCCGGCCTGCCTGGCAAAGCGTGCCCAGTCGAAATGCGGGCCGGGATCGGTCTTGCGCCCCGGGGCGATGTCGCTGTGCCCAGCAATCGCGCGCACCGGGTAGGCGGCCAGCAGCGCCGGCACCAGCGCGGCCACGGTGTCGTACTGGGCCAGGGTGAACGGCAGGTCGTCGCAGCCCTCGATCTCGATGCCGATGGAGAAATCGTTGCAGCGGGCGCGGCCGAAGAAGTCGGACTGTCCGGCGTGCCAGGCCCGCTGCGTGCACGGGACAAACTGCACCAGTTCCCCCTCGCGCGTGACCAGGAAGTGCGCGGACACCTGCACCTGGTGGATGGTGGCAAAGTAGGGGTGCTTGTTGGGATCGAGCCGGTTCTGGAAGAAGGCCTCGATGTCGCCGCTGCCGAACTGGCCGGGCGGCAGGCTGATGTTGTGCAGCACCACCAGGTCCACCGGCATGCCGGCCGGGCGCTCGTCAAAGTTTGGTGACGGCACGCGGCGCGCGGCGGGGACCCAGCCGTCGGCCTCTGGCAGATAGCGGTGCTCGGGCTTGCTCATGACGTGCCCTCGCCTTCCACGGTGCTGCGTTCGGCGGCGTCCATGGCCTCGCGGATGCCCAGTTGCTGGATACGGTAGCGCAGCTGGCGCAGGTTCAGGCCCAGCAGCGGCGCGGCCGCGGTGCGGTTGAAGTTGGTCTGCGCCAGCGCCTGCAGGATCAGCTCGCGCTCCACGGCTTCCAGCCTGGCTTGCAGGTCGATCGGGAAGACGATGCCGCGGCAGGCGCGTTCGGCGGGATCGCCGGCGGGCTCGGGTTCGGGCGCGCTGGCCGGGGCCGGCACCACGGGCGGCGGCTCTGCCGGGGCCGGCGCGGGCGCGGCGGCCGGCGGCACCGGCGCCCACATGCCTGCGGCGCCCCAGGGGGCGGAATAGTTGGTGGGCGCCATCGCCGGCGCGGGGGCATGCATCAGCCCGGCGCGCTCGGCGCCGGCGTCCAGCGGGCCCAGGTCGGCCAGCTCGATCTCTTCGCTCTCGGCAAAGGCGTAGGCGCGCTCCAGCAGGTTCTCCAGCTCGCGCACGTTGCCGGGGAACGGATAGGCCACCAGCCGTTGCAGCGCCGCCGGCGACAGCCGCTTGGGGCGCGGGTCGCCGTAGCGCACCGCCAGGTGGTCCAGGATGGCGCGCGCCAGCACCGGGATGTCTTCACCGCGCTCGCGCAGCGTGGGCATGCGCAGCGCCAGCACGTTCAGGCGGTAGTACAAGTCCTGCCGGAACTGCCCGGCCGACACCATCGCCGCCAGGTCCTTGTGGCTGGCGCACATCACGCGCACGTCGACGGCGTCTTCGCGGCTGGCGCCGATCTTGCGCACGCGGCGCTCCTGCAGCGCGCGCAGCAGCTTGACCTGCATCGGCAGCGGCAGGTCGGCCACCTCGTCGAGCAGCAGCGTGCCGCCGTTGGCGGCCTGGAAGAAGCCGCCGCGCTCCCCGTCGGCACCGGTGAAGGCGCCTTTGACATGGCCGAAGAACTCGGACTCCATCAGGTTCTCGGGGATGGCGCCGCAGTTGACGGCGATAAACGGATGCGCGGCCCGGCCGCTGGTCGCGTGGATGGCGCGCGCGGCGCGCTCCTTGCCGCTGCCGGATTCGCCGCTGATCACCACCGGCGCCATGCTGCGCGCCAGCCGCGACAGCGAACGGCGCACCTCCAGCATGGCGGCGGAATGGCCGGGCAGCAGGGCGGCGGCGCGGTCGGCGGCCTGCTCGGCCGCGGCGGCTTCGGCATCGGTGCTGTCGCGTTGCTGGCGGCCCAGCGCGTTCAGCACCAGGCTGCGCAGCTGCTCCAGCGATACCGGCTTGGCGATGTAGTCGAAGGCGCCGGCCTTGAGTGCTTCCACGGCGTTGTCGGCGCTGCCGTAGGCGGTGATGACCGCCACCGGGATGCGTTCCGGCGCGGCCGACAGCTGGCGCACGATCTCGATGCCCAGGCCGTCGCCCAGGCGCATGTCGGTCAGCACCAGGCTGTAGCGGCGCTGCGCCAGCTTCTCGCGCGCCTCGGCGAGCGAGCCGGCCAGCACCACGTCATGGCCCATGCGGCGGATCGAGATGTCCAGCAGCTCGCGCAGGTCGGCCTCGTCGTCGATGACCAGGATGGGATCGGGCGCTCGGGACATTCGGGGTGGCATGGGGTGGTGGCTGGGTTGGGACAGGTCAGGCGGCGGCCGCATCGGCACTCTCGATGCGCAGCGTCAGCACGAAAGCCTTGGCCGGCAGTGTATCGCGCGCGGCGGCGGCCAGCATGCCGGTGCGCTCGAGCAGCGCCGGCAAGGCGATGGCGCCGTAGCGCACCTGGGCGTCATTGGCGCCGCACAGCTCGCGCGCCATGAACAGGCCCAGCCCGGTGCCCTGGGCGTTGCTGGTGAAGAACGGTTCGAACAGGCTGCGCTGGTGCTCGCGCGCGACTTCGGCGCCGTCGTTCCAGACGATCAGCTCGGCATGGTGCTGGTCCAGCGCATGCGCCAGCAGCCGGATCGATCCCGGCAGCCGGCTGCAGTAGCGCCAGGCGTTGTCCAGCAGGTTGCCCAGCACCTGCTGCAGCTGCGAGGCGTCGAACACCACCGGCTGGGCCACGTCCACGGTCAGCCGGATGGCATTGGCGTTGATGTCGGCCCGGCCCGCCGGGCGGGTCTCGCCGGCGCGCGGGCGGCGCGAGCGCATTTCGGCGCGCCAGCGCTCGACGATCTCGGGCAGCGCCTGCGCCAGGTGCACGGTGCTGCGGCCGGTGCGCGGGCGGCGCGACATCTGCAGCACGTCTGACACCACCTGGTCCAGCCGGCGCACGTTGTCGTTGATGATGCGCAGCAGGCGGGCGTCGATATCGACATCGGCGCCGCCATGGTCTTGCGCGGCAGGGTCGCGCCGGCCGGAGTCTCCCAGCAGCTCGCTGGCCTGGCTGATTGCCGCCAGCGGGTTGCGGATCTGGTGCGCGATGCTGGCCACCAGCCGGCCCATGGCGGCCAGTTTTTCCTGCTGCACCTGCTCGGCGATGCGTTCCCAGCTTTCGATATGGACCAGCACGGTGTCGCGCATCTCGTTGCGCAACAGGGCCTCATCCTCCTGCGACCAGGCCATGGCCTCGTTCTGGGCGATGGCCAGGCGCAGGCGGCCGGCGGCTTCGGGCGACAGTTCGCTCCAGGCGGCGGTATCCAGCGTGGCCGGCACGGTGCGGCCATGCGCCATGGTCGAGCGCAATCCTGCCAGCCCCGGCAGCACAAAGCGCAGCCGCAGCCGGGTGTGCTGCATGGTGCCGTCGGCCAGCGCGGTGCCGGACGCCATCGGCAGCAGCTGCAGGATGCGCGGCACGTCGTCCTTGCTGTGCAGCCAGTCGCGCAGCATCTCCATCAGCGGCTGCAGGCGCGGGATGCGGCGCAGGTCGAACAGCACTGCTTCTCCGCCCTGACCTGCCGCACCACCCAGCCGGCGCGAGTAGATGCGCTCATGCGGCTGCACGCCCAGCAGCACCACCGCCGCGGGGTTGGCGGCCACCACCGCGCCGTTGGCGCGCACCAGCATCACGCCGTCCTGCATGTCGTTGACCATCAGCCGGTTGACCAGCTGCTGCAGGCGCAGCTCCTGCTCGCGCGCCAGCGCCAGGCGCTCCTGCGCGATCTGGCGGTTGGCCAGCATATACATCAGCAGCGCCGCGATCATGAACACCAGGCCGAACAGGCCCGAGCCCAGCAGGCCGGCATCGGCCTGGCGCAGCAGGATGGTGTGCATGAAGGGCCCGCTCATCACCACCAGCGCGGAGATCGACGCGGCAAACAGCGCGAACAGCAGGCTGGTCAGTGCGCCGGCTTCCAGCGCGGGCAGCAGGAAGATCATGGCCAGGCCCTCGGCCTGCCCGCCCCGCCCCAGCACGCTGAAGACCAGCGCCAGCAGGGCCAGGTCGGCCAGCACCTGCACCCGCACGCGCAGGTGGAAGTGCCGGCGCCACAGCGTGCCGGCCAGCATCGCCAGGGCGATGCCAAGATAGGGCACGGCGATGGTCATGGCCGCCGCGTGCTCGATGCCGCCCAGGCCCCCGAGGTCGAACGGCACGGGCGGGATCGCATTCGTGATGGCGGTGACGGAGGCCGGCTCGCCGCGCCGCATCAGCGCAAAGCCAACCAGCAGCAGGCCCACCGCCACGCGGGTCCAGCAGAAATAGCGCAGCAGGCGCCAGTGAAAGTCAGGCGGTTCGGGCTGGCGCCACAGCTGGGCCAGGCCGCGCCAGGCGTTCAGCCGCTGCCAGCCCGACGACGCCGGCTCTGTCATGGGCGGGGGCCGCTGCTGCTGTCGCTGCCCTCGGCCCGGCTTTCGTCAGGCAGGTGGCTGCGGCGGCAGTAGTGCAGGCCGCGCCAGGCAATGGCCTCGCCCTGCGGCAGGTGCACGCCGCACTGGGCGCACTGGACCATGGGTTCGGCGGTGGCGTCGGCCGGGCCGGCGGCGGCAGTGCGCTCGCTGGCCTCGCGGGCCTGGCGTGCGCGGTGTTCAGCCAGCCGCGCCTCGGCGCGGGCGCGCAGCCACCAGATGACGCCCAGCACCACGGCCAGCAGGATCAGGATACGTGCCATGGGGAATCAGAGGCGATGCAGGACGACTTCAATCACGAAACGGCTGCCGACATAGGCCAGCAGCAGGATGCCGAACGAGGCGATGACCCAGCGCAGCGCCACCTTGCCGCGCCAGCCGCGGAAGATGCGCCCGGCCAGGATGCCGCCGAACATGGCCCACGAGATCAGCGCGAACACCGTCTTGTGGTCCAGCCGGAAGGCGCGGCCGAACAGGTCTTCAGAGAACAGCAGGCCCGAGCCGATGGTCAGCGTCAGCAGCACAAAGCCGGCGCCAATCAGCCGGAACAGCAGCTTCTCCAGCGTCAGCAGCGGCGGCAGCAGGTCCAGCCAGCGGCCAAGCCATTCGCTGGGTTGCTGCTCCGGCGGCCGCGCCGGCGCGTGCCGGAAGCCATGCAGGCGCCGTTCGGCCAGCAGCATCAGGAAGGCGTGGAACGCCGCCAGCGTGAACAGCCCGTAGGCCACGTTGGCGATGATGAAATGCAGCTTGAACAGCGGCCGCGCCGCGTAGCCCAGGATCTGCGAGCCGGGGAAGGCCAGCGGCATCAGGCTGGCCACCAGCGCCACCGGAATCACGATCAGGCCCAGGCCCGCCAGCGAGAAGAAGAAGCTTTCGATCCAGTAGATGCCCACGCCCAGCCACAGCATGGCCGACAGTGCGAAGGCAAAGCCGAACATCATGCGCTCGGCCGGAAAGATGGTTTCATGCAGCAGCATGCCGTGGCTGGCCAGCGCCGCCAGCATCAGCACGTGCCACCAGGCCGGGCGCCCTTCGCCGTGCGCGCCGCCCGCCGGGGGGATGGGGCCGCCGCCGGCCACCAGCACGGCCGAGGTCGCCCCCCCTGCCGGGCCGGCAGCGGTGGCAAGGCGTGGGTGGCGCGTGGCCCAGCCGTGAAAGGCCAGGCCGCAATAGAGAAGTGCCGTCAGGGCATACAGTACAATGACCATTTACGCAGTTTACCTTAGTGCCCACGGACGGTGGCGGCCCGCTTGAACCGGTGTAACAGGTGTTCCAGGCCCGCCCCGTGTGCAAGACTGCCTCCGATTTCAGCCCCGAGCCCTGCTCCGACTTCTCCCCCGATTCCTGCCATGCTGGACAATCTCACTCAACGCCTGGCGCGTGTGGTCAAGACCATGCGCGGCGAGGCGCGCCTGACCGAGGCCAACACCGCCGAGATGCTGCGCGAAGTGCGCCTTGCCATGCTCGAAGCCGACGTGGCGCTGCCGGTCGTGCGCGAATTCGTTGCCCGCGTGAAGGAAAAGGCCATGGGCGAGGAGGTTGTCAGCAGCCTCACCCCGGGCCAGGCCCTGGTCGGCGTGGTCCAGCGCGAGCTGACCGCCGTGATCGGCGGCGCCGACGCGGCCAGCGGCAACAACAAGGAAGCCGAGCTGAACCTGGCCGTGCAGCCGCCCGCCATCATCCTGATGGCGGGCCTGCAGGGCGCCGGCAAGACCACCACCGTGGGCAAGCTGGCCAAGTGGCTCAAGGAAAACAAAAAGAAGAAGGTGCTGACGGTCTCGTGCGACGTCTACCGCCCCGCCGCTATCGCCCAGCTCAAGACGGTTTCCGAGCAGGTCGGCGCTGACTTCTTCCCGTCGCAGCCGGACCAGAAGCCGGCGGACATCGCCCGCGCGGCGGTGGACTGGGCGCGCAAGCACTACCACGACGTGCTGATCGTCGACACGGCCGGCCGGCTGGGTATCGACGAGCTGATGATGCAGGAAATCGCCGCCCTGCACGCCGAGCTGAAGCCCGCCGAAACCCTGTTCGTGGTCGACGCCATGCTGGGCCAGGACGCGGTCAACACCGCCAAGGCCTTCAACGACACCCTGCCGCTGACCGGCGTGGTGCTGACCAAGCTGGACGGCGATGCGCGCGGCGGCGCGGCGCTGTCGGTGCGCCATATCACCGGCCGCCCGATCAAGTTCGTCGGCGTCGGCGAAAAGCTGGACGGCCTGGAGCCCTTCTACCCCGACCGCATGGCCCAGCGCATCCTGGGCATGGGCGACATCCTCGCGCTGGTCGAGGAAGCCCAGCGCGGCGTGGACATGGAAGCGGCCGAGAAGCTGGCCAAGAAGATCAAGAAGACCGGTGACTTCGACCTGGAAGACTTCAAGGCCCAGATCGGCCAGATGAAGAAGATGGGCGGCCTGGGCAGCCTGGTCGACAAGCTGCCGGCGCAGTTCGCCCAGCAGGCGCAGGGCGCCAACATGGACCAGGCCGAGAAGCAGGTGGCCCGCATGGAAGGCATCATCAACAGCATGACGCCCACCGAGCGCGCCAAGCCCGAGCTGATCAAGGCCAGCCGCAAGCGCCGCATTGCCGCGGGCGCCGGCGTGCCGGTGCAGGAAGTGAACCGCCTGCTCAACCAGTTCGACCAGATGCAGTCCATGATGAAAAAGCTCAAGGGCGGCGGCATGATGAAGATGATGCGCCAGATGGGCGCGATGAAGGGCGGCATGAAGGGCCTCTTCAACCGCTAGAATCCGTCCGTCGCACCCCGACTTGCCTTCCCCCGCAAAAGAACAGGAAAGACATCATGATGAGCGCCGTACAGGCCCGCGAGCTGTGGGCCAACTCCGAGGAAATCGTCTCCGCCGCGGAAGTCCAGGCGTCGCTGGACCGCATGGCCACGGAAATCACCGCCAAGATGGGCGATGCCTTCCCGCTGGTGCTGTCGGTGATGGGCGGCGCGGTGGTCTTCACCGGCATGCTGCTGCCCAAGCTGGCCTTCCCGCTGGAGTTCGACTACATCCACCTCTCGCGCTACAACAACAAGACCGTGGGCGGCGAGATGCAGTGGCGCGTGGCCCCGCGCGAGTCGGTCAAGGACCGCGTGGTGCTGGTGCTGGACGACATCCTGGATGAAGGCGAGACCATGGCCGCGATCCGCGAGCGCATCATGGACATGGGCGCCAAGGAATTCCACGCCGCGGTGCTGTGCGAGAAGACGCTGACCAAGATCAAGCCCATGCATCCGGACTTCTGCGGCTTTGCCGTGCCGGACCGCTATGTGTTTGGGTGCGGCATGGATGCCAAGGGCTACTGGCGCAACCTGGACTCGATCCGCGCGCTGGTTTGATCAGTTGAATACAGGCACCCGCCCGGGTGCCTGCCCCGGCGCCATCCTCAGGCGCCCAGGATCGGCCACAGCGAGGCCAGCAGCAGCACGGCCATGCCGATATTGAAGGCGCGCAGCACCCGCGGACGCGCCAGCCAGCGCCGCAGCGCCGAGCCGCACAGTGCCCACATCGCCACGCTGGGCAGGTTCACCACCCCGAAGATCCCCGCCAGCAGCAGCACGTTGAGCCACAGGTTGCCGTGCAGCACATAGGTGCTGCACGCGCCCACCGCCATCACCCACGCCTTGGGATTGACCCACTGGAACGCCGCCGCGGCCCAGAAGCCCATCGGCCGCTTGACCTGCTGGTCCTGCACGCCGCCGGCCGTGGCCAGCTTCCACGCCAGCCATATCAGGTAGACCGTCGCCACCACGCGCAGCACCTGCCAGGTCCACGGGAAGGCGTGGAACATCGATCCCAGCCCCAGCCCGACCAGCCCCACCATCAGCGCAAAGCCAATGCTGACGCCGAGCAGGTGCGGCACCGTGCGCACGAAGCCGAAATTCACGCCCGAGGCGAGCAGCATCGTGTTGTTGGGACCGGGGGTGATCGACGACACCAGCGCAAAGCCGGCAAACGCGGCAAAAACACCGGTTCCGGCGGCGAGTTGGGATACTTCCATGACTGACTCCAGGGGCGTTCAGATACATTCAGGGAAATCAGTCTACGGTCAGTTAGCGGTACAGTACCGGTACAATTTTTTCGATAAATACCGATACGGGCCAGGCCTGCTGGCTGGTTCAGCGCAGCGCGTGCCAAGCGATGGCAAACGCGAGCAGCCACAGCACCGCACCCGTGATCCGCTCCACCCATCGCACCGAGCGCCCGAAGCGCGCCGCCACCGCCGGATGCCCGATGCCATGCGCCACCAGCAGATCCCAGCCCAGCACCACGGCAAACATCCATGCGCCGTAGGCGAGCTGCACCGCAGGCGGAGTGCGGCTGGCGGCCAGCACCGAGAACAGGCTGGCATAGAACAGCCCGTTCTTGGGATTCAGGACGGCGGAAAGGAACCCGCTGGCCAGCTGGGTGAGCCACGGCGCGGGCGCGCCGCCGTCCGCTGCGGGAATGGCCACCGTGCCGCTGGTGCGCAGCAGCCGCCAGCCCAGCCATGCGAGGTAGGCGCAGCCCGCCCACTGCAACGCCGCGAACAGCAGCGGATGGTCGCGCATCGCGGCAAATCCGGCCAGCGCCAGGCCGATGAAGACGCCATTGCCCAGCGCGATACCCAGGCATACGCCGCTCGCGCGCCGCGGCCCGTGCACCAGCGCGCTGCGCACCACCAGGAAGAAATCCGGCCCCGGGCTGAGCAGCGCCAGCGCGTGCGCGCCGGCCACCATGGCGAACTGCTGCCAGGGCAGCGTCCGCGCGCCGAGATCGAAAGCCATGTCCATGCCAACCCTCCATGAAGAGCCGGCAGTGTCGTGTACCGGGATGTCGGCGGTCTTGAAGAAAGTTGCTGTGGCGGCAGGCCGTATCAGGCAGCGCGCTGATAGCCGCGCGGCGTCATGGCGACGCGCTGCTTGAAAGCGCGCTGGAAGTGGCTCTGGTCGGCAAAGCCCAGCGCCAGCGCCACCTCGGCCAGCGCCGCGCCCTGCCGCAGCAGGCGGCGCCCGTGCTGGATGCGAAGGTCGAGCTGGTAGGCGTGCGGCGTCATGCCGGTCTCGGCGCGGAAGGCACGGATCAGGTGGTAGCGGCTCAGGCCGCAGGCGCGCGCCAGTTCGGCCAGCGGCAGCCGTTCGGCATGGCGCGCGTGCAGCAGCTCGCACAGCTGCGCCACCCGAGCGGATATGGCAACGGGCGCCGGCATGGTCCGCGTGGCTGCGCCGGTATCGATGGCGGCATGCAGGTCGCCGATGAAGGCGACCAGCGCGGCCTCTTTCTCGACGCTGTCCGCGGCCGAGAACAGCGCGCGGTTCAGCCCGCAGACCAGCCCGTAGACCGGCAGCGACTTCGTCACGCACGCCGGCAGCGCGGACCGTGCCGCACCGTCCTCATCCAGCACGGAGGCGACCCACGCCGGATCGAAATGCAGCATCTGGTAGCTCCAGCGCCCGTCGGGCACCGGATTGCAGGCATGCGACTGGCCCGCCGGGATCACCACCACCGCGCCGGGCCCGATCAGCGCCGCATCGGCGCCGCAGGCAAAGCGGCTGGTGCCGCTGTCAACGGCGCCGACTGACAGGGTGGGATGGATATGCGGCAGGTAGCTGGCGCTGCTGTGGCTGGCGCGCCGGCTTTCGGCAAACGGCAGCGCGGGATCAGCCCACCAGCGGGTGGCGCCAGGCGCGGCCGTGGGGCGGCTCATGCCTCGCTGCGGTACGGCCGTTCGCGCAGCCATTTGGTGGCGATCCACTTCTCGCCGGATGCCACCGGCAGGCCCGCGTGCAGGGTGCGTTCGTCCAGCGTGCCGTCGGGCAGCAGGTAGCTGAAGTACACCGCGTTGCCCTTGACCGGCGCCACCTCCAGCCCCACGCGCGGGAACGCGGTGGCGCCGCCCGCCTCGGGCGTGTTCAGGTAGATCACCAGGGTGGCGATGCGCTGCCCGCCGACGGACAGCTGCCGCGCCTCGCCCGGGCGCTGCGGGTTGAAGTAGTCGAAGTGCGGCTGGTACTCGCCGCCGGGCTTGTAGTTGAGGATTTGCAGCCCTTCGCCGTGCTCGGCGGGCACGCCGGTGACGGCGGCGATGCGCGCCTCGATGCGCGCGATCAGGGCGTGCTCGGCCACCTGGAACATCGCGCCCATGCTGGTGCGGGCGTCGATCAGGTTCTCGTCGCCGGTATCGGGGTTGACCACCGGCGAGCGCGCCAGGCGGCCGCGCGACAGCGCCACCAGGGCATCGCACTCGTCGTCGGTCAGCAGTTGCTGGAACAGCTGGACCTGCGGCGACGCGAGCCGGAACAGGATCGGCACCTGGCGGTCGCCGCCATCGGCCGCGTAGAGCGCGGGCGGGCCGGCGGTGGCGGCAGGGCGGGCCGGCGCGGCGCCATCGGCGCCTTGTGCGAAGGCCGCGGCCACGGCCCGGCGCGCAAAGGCGTCGTCATAGCCCGAGCGCAGCATCGACAACACCAGCGCATCGGCGGCAAAGCCCTGGGCGATATGCCGGGCCAGCCATTGTTCAAGTTCGGGCGAGGATTCGGTGTAGCCGGTCTTGCCGCCGGCAACGGATGCTTCGCGGATCATGACGGATTGGCGGCGACGCGCTGCGACGAGAACGGGTTGCGGGCAGGCGGCTCGGACACCGGTGCGCGCGGGCGCGACTGCGCGATCTCGGGCTCGCCGGCCACGGTGACCGTGGCTTCGGAATACTGCCAGCGCTTCCACGCCGCCAGCACCGCGTTCGGATATTCGGGGCGGCCGCGGCTGCCGTTGTAGCGGCCCAGCGCCAGGTACAGGTCGCCCTGCTCGCGGTCCAGGTAGTAGCGCAGGATGGTGCAGCCGTAACGCAGGTTGCTCTGCAGGTGAAACAGCTTGCGCGGGTCGCTGTCGCCGATGGCGCGCACCCAGAACGGCATCACCTGCATCAGCCCGCGCGCACCGGCCGAGCTGATCGCGTACTTGCGGAAGTTGCTCTCGACCTGGACCAGGCCCAGCACCAGCGCGGGCTCAAGCCCGGCGCGCTTGGCCTCGTAGTAGGCCACCTCGATCAGTTCCACGCGCACCTGCGGCTCGGGGATGCGCGAGGCCAGGCGGGCGGACATCTCGCCCAGCCATTTCAGGTAGGCCAGGCGCTCGCCGCCGGACGCGAATACCGGCCGCGTGGGCCGGTCATCGGCAATGGCGGCGGCCAGCGCGCCGCGCACGGAATCGGCGAGGTCTTCTTCCTTCTGCGCGCCGGCGTGGGCTGCCATGGCCGCGACGGCCAGCAGCAGCCCGCCCGCGCAGCGGCGGGCGGCACCGGTCATGCCGCGGGCGGCGCGCATGGGGCTCAGTTCGCCAGCTGGCTGCGCACGTGGCCGACCACGTCGGCCCACGCTGACGGCGGTGGCCTGCGCGTCGCGCCGGCCCTGGTACTCGACCTTGCCTTCCTTCAGGCCGCGGTCGCCCACCACCACGCGGTGCGGCACCCCGATCAGCTCCCAGTCGGCAAACATCACGCCCGGGCGCTCGCCGCGGTCGTCCAGGATGACGTCCACGCCGGCGGCCAGCAGCTCGGCATGGATGCGGTCGGCCTCGGCCTTGACGGCTTCGGAGCGGTCGTAGCCCACCGGGCAGATCACCACCGCGAACGGCGCGATCGCGGCCGGCCAGATGATGCCGCGCTCATCGAAGTTCTGCTCGATCGCCGCGCCCAGGATACGGGTGACGCCGATGCCGTAGCAGCCCATCTGCATCGGCTGGGTCTTGCCGTTCTCGTCCAGGAAGGTGGCGTTCATCGATTCCGAGTAACGCGTGCCCAGCATGAACACGTGGCCCACCTCGATGCCGCGGCAGATTTCCAGCGTGCCCTGGCCGTCCGGCGAGGCGTCGCCGGCGACCACGTTGCGCAGGTCGGCCACGACCGGCTCGGGCAGGTCGCGGCCCCAGTTGACACCGGTGTAGTGGTAGTCGCGGTAGTTGGCGCCGCAGACGAAATCGCTCATGTTGGCGACGGTGCGGTCGGCCACCACCTTGACCGGCTTCTTCGCGCCGATCGGGCCCAGGTAGCCCGGCGGCGAGCCGAAGGCATCGACGATCTCGTTCTCGGTGGCGAAGCGGAAGTCGGCCAGGCCCGGCACCTTGGACGCCTTGACCTCGTTCAGCTCATGGTCGCCGCGGATCAGCAGCAGCCAGATCTCGGCGCCGGCCTCGGTGTCCTTGGCCAGCACGATCGACTTGACGGTGCGCTGCAGCGGGATGCCCAGGAACTCGGCCACGTGCTCGCACTTGGCCTTTTCCGGGGTGGCGGTCTTGACCAGGTCTTCGGCCGGCGCGGCGCGGCTGGCCAGCAGGGGCAGCGCCTCGGCGGCCTCCATGTTGGCGGCGTAGTCCGAGGTCGGGCAGTAGACGATGGCGTCTTCGCCGGTGTCGGCGATCACATGGAACTCATGCGAGCCCGAGCCGCCGATGGCGCCGTTGTCGGCCGCCACGGCGCGGAATTCCAGGCCAAAGCGGCGGAAGATGCGCACGTAGGCGTCGTACATGTTCTCGTAGGACTTGCGCAGGCCGTCCGTGTCGCGGTCGAAGGAATAGGCATCCTTCATGGTGAACTCGCGCCCGCGCATGATGCCGAAGCGCGGCCGGCGCTCGTCGCGGAACTTGGTCTGGATCTGGTAGAAATTGACCGGCAGCTGCTTGTAGCTGCGGATTTCCGAGCGGGCGATGTCGGTCACTACCTCTTCCGAGGTCGGCTGGACCGCGAAGTCGCGCTCATGGCGGTCCTTCAGGCGCAGCAGCTCGGGGCCCATCTTGTCCCAGCGGCCGGTTTCCTGCCACAGCTCGGCCGGCTGGATCACCGGCATGGACAGCTCCACCGCGCCGGCCCGGTTCATTTCCTCGCGCACGATGTTCTCCACCTTGCGGATCACGCGCAGCCCGATCGGCATGTAGTTGTAGATGCCGGCGCCCAGCTTCTTGATCATGCCGGCGCGCATCATCAGCTTGTGCGAAACGATTTCCGCATCGGCGGGCGCTTCCTTGAGGGTGGAAATGAAGAATTGCGAGGCTTTCATCCGTAATTTCTCTCTGGGCCGCCGGGCTCGGGAAAACCCGTCCCGGCAAAATCCGGGGGCCGGCGGCACTGAATTGTGGGCACGCGCCTGAAACTGCCCTTCCGCTCGGGGAAAACCAGCATCCCCCGGTCCGGGCCCGGCTGCGCGCTTCCTTTATAATCAGCGTAATTCTAAAGGATTCGAGGTGCAGTCATGCTCGATCGTGAAGGCTTTCGCCCGAACGTCGGCATCATCCTCCTCAACGCACGAAACGAGGTTTTCTGGGGCAAGCGAATCGGCGAACACTCCTGGCAGTTCCCGCAAGGTGGCATCAAGTACGGCGAAACGCCTGAACAGGCCATGTACCGCGAACTGCATGAGGAAATCGGCCTGCTTCCGGAGCACGTCAGGATCGTCGGTCGCACGCGCGACTGGCTGCGTTACGAGGTGCCGGACAAGTTCATCCGCCGCGAGATCCGCGGCCACTACAAGGGCCAGAAACAAATCTGGTTCCTGCTGCGCATGGCCGGCAGGGACTGTGATATCCATCTGCGTGCCACCGAGCACCCTGAATTCGACGCCTGGCGTTGGAGTCATTACTGGGTGCCGCTGGAGGCGGTGATCGAGTTCAAGCGCGATGTCTACCAGCTGGCGCTGACGGAGTTGTCACGCTTCCTGAACCGGCACGCGCGTGTGCCGCTGAGTCCCTATGGCACACACGGCACGCACGGCCCCCACGGCATGCATGGCCGGCATGGCGGGCCGCGCAGCCAGGCGCTCAGCCGCGCCCAGCAGGCGCAGCAGGCCGACGCCGACTGCAATGCCGAGGCCGCGCACGCGACCGAGCACGATTCACCGGCAACGCCGGTTTCCACCTCACGGAGCACTGATGACTAGTTTCACCGGCCTGGGCCGCCGCCGCGGCCTGACCGCTGCCGGCATGCTGATTGCCGCGGCCAGCCTTGCGCTGGCCGGCTGCAAGACCACCGGCAAGGAGATGGCGGAGGAAGAAAGCACCTGGCTCAACCCGTTCGCGCCCAAGACCTTTGATGAGGCCAAGGCGATGCTGCCGGCACCGCCTCAGGACGCCAACCTGATCCCGTTCTCGGTGTCGGGCACCGGCTCGCTGTCATTCGCGGTGGACGGCAAGTCGGTCTCGGTCGGCAAGGACAACGTGGTGCGCTACACGGTCGTCACCACCAGCCAGAGCGGCGCACGCAACGTGACCTTCGAAGGCCTGCGCTGCGATGCGTTCGAGCGCAAGCTCTACGCCACGCTGCCCAAGGGCGCCACCGAGTGGGTGCCCAACAGCAGCGACTACGGCGAGACCTGGCACCGCATGGAGACTGGCGTGCGCAATGCCTATGCCGCCACGCTGGCGATCGATTTCTTCTGCGAGGGCCGTACCGTGGCCGGCACCGCCGACGCCATGGTGCGCGACCTGCAATCGCGAGCGCCGCGCAAGCGCTGAAGCGCGCGGCGTCGACATAAAAAAACGGCGGGACTGCCTGGCAGCCCCGCCGTTTTTGTTTGCGCCCGGCCTGTACGCCCGTCAGACCAGCACCAGGTTGTCGCGATGGATCAGTTCGGGCTCGTTCAGGTGCCCCAGCACGGACTCGATCTCGGATGAGGGCTTGCGCGCGATCAGCCGCGCCTCGGCGCTGGAATAGTTGGTGATGCCGCGCGCCACCTCCTTGCCCTGCGCGTCGACGCACGCGATCACCTCGCCGCGGGCGAACTCGCCCTGCACTTCCGTCACGCCGATCGGCAACAGCGACTTGCCGCCGCTGGTGAGCTTCTCGACCGCGCCGTTGTCGATCACGACCCGGCCGCGCAGCTGCAGGTGGTCGGCCATCCATTGCTTGCGCGCCGTGAGCCGCCCGGTCGGCGCCAGCAGCTGGGTGCCGATGGCCTCGCCCGCGGCCAGGCGCTCCAGCACGTTGGCCTCGCGCCCGGAGGCGATGGTGGTATGGGCGCCGGACTTGGCTGCGCGCTTGGCCGCCAGGATCTTGGTCAGCATGCCGCCGCGCCCGATCGACGTGCCGGCGCCGCCGGCCATGGCTTCCAGCTCGGGGGTGCCGGCCAGGGCCTCGTCCACGAACTGCGCGGCCGGGTCCTTGCGCGGGTCGGCGGTGTACAGGCCGCGCTGGTCGGTCAGGATCACCAGCGCGTCGCCTTCGATCAGGTTGGTCACCAGCGCGCCCAGCGTGTCGTTGTCGCCGAACTTGATTTCGTCGGTGACCACGGTGTCGTTCTCGTTGATGATCGGCACCACGCCCAGGGACAGGAGCGTGAGCAGGGTCGAGCGGGCGTTGAGGTAGCGTTCGCGGTCGGCCAGGTCGGCGTGGGTCAGCAGCACCTGCGCGGTGCGGATGCCGTAGCGGCCGAACTGGCTTTCATAGACCTGCGCCAGGCCCATCTGGCCGACGGCGGCGGCGGCCTGCAGCTCATGGATTTCCTTCGGGCGGCGCACCCAGCCCAGGCGCTGCATGCCTTCGGCGATGGCGCCGGAGCTGACCAGCACCACTTCCTTGCCGGCCACGCGCAGCTTGGCGATCTGGGCCGCCCAGCGGGCGATGGCGTCGTGGTCCAGCCCCTTGCCGTCGTTGGTGACCAGGCTGGAGCCGACTTTGACGACGATGCGCTTTGCCTGCGCGATGACCGATTGCATGACGGGAATCCTGTCTCCCGGGCAGCCGGCGGCGGGCGCCGCGCCCGAATTGTCCGTGGGTATTCTTCTGTGGTGGGGCGCCAGCGGCGGCCCCGGCTTATGCCTCGCCCTGCCCCTGGTCGACGTTGTGCAGGCGCTCGTCCAGCCGGATGTCCGGCTCGGCCAGCGCCGCGGCTTCTTCGGCCTTGATCGCCTGCAGGTGGTCCTTGATCGCGTAGATCAGCTCGCGGCAGCCTTCGCCGGTCAGCGCCGAAATCTGGAACACCGGCCCCTTCCACTTGTAGCGCTTGATGAAATCCTTCACGCGGGCCGCGCGCTCGTCCTCGGGAACCACGTCGAGCTTGTTCAGCACCAGCCAGCGCGGCTTGTCGTACAGGGTTTCGTCGTACTTCTTCAGCTCGTTGACGATGGCCTTGGCCTCGGCCACCGGGTCGACTGCCTCGTCAAACGGCGCCAGGTCGACGATATGCAGCAGCAGGCCGGTGCGCTGCAGGTGGCGCAGGAACTGGTGACCCAGGCCCGCGCCCTCGGCGGCGCCTTCGATCAGGCCGGGAATGTCGGCGACCACGAACGATTGCTCATGGTCCACGCGCACCACGCCCAGGTTCGGGTGCAGCGTGGTGAACGGATAGTCCGCCACCTTCGGGCGCGCGTTGGAGATATGCGAGATAAAGGTCGACTTGCCGGCGTTGGGCATGCCCAGCAGGCCGACGTCGGCCAGCACCTTGAGCTCGAGCTTGAGCATGCGGCGCTCGCCCGGCTTGCCGTCCACCTGCTGGCGCGGCGCGCGGTTGGTACTGGACTTGAAATGCAGGTTGCCCCAGCCGCCCATGCCGCCTTCGGCCAGGCACACGCGCTGGCCGTGCTCGGTCAGGTCGGCGATGACTTCGCCGGTGTCCATGTCGGTGATCAGCGTGCCCACCGGCATGCGCAGCGTGATGTCCTCACCCGCCGCGCCGTAGCAGTCGGAGCCGCGGCCGTTCTCGCCGTTGCGGGCAACGTGCTTCCTGGCGTAGCGGAAGTCGATCAGCGTATTGATATTGCGGTCCGCCACGGCGAACACGCTGCCGCCGCGGCCGCCATCGCCACCATCCGGGCCGCCGAAGGGCACAAACTTCTCGCGCCGGAACGAGGCGCTGCCATTGCCGCCGTTGCCGGCGATGGCTTCGATTCGGGCTTCGTCTATGAACTTCATGATGATGGGTTTCCGTGATGGATCGGCGGATCAGCGGCTGGAAGCCTCCGACCGGGCTGGCGAACTGACATTGTCGCCAGAAAAGAAAAGGCCCCGCAAGCGTTGCGGGGCCTTCATCCTGCAAAGGCTGTTATCAGGCCGCCGGAACGACGCTGACTTGCTGCTTCTTGGCAGGGCCCTTGACGGCGAACTGCACGTGGCCGTCCACCAGGGCAAACAGCGTGTGGTCCTTGCCCACGCCGACGTTGTCGCCGGCATGCACGCGGGTACCGCGTTGGCGGATGATGATGCCGCCGGCGTTGATGGCCTGGCCACCAAACACCTTCACGCCCAGACGCTTCGATTCGGAATCACGGCCGTTCCGCGTGGAACCGCCGCCTTTTTTCTGTGCCATGTCTTACTCCTGTCGCTTTACCTGGTTACGCTCGATCGATCAGGCAACGATCGCTTCGATGCGCAGTTCGGTGTAATTCTGACGATGGCCCTGACGCTTCTGGTAGTGCTTGCGACGGCGCATCTTGAAGATCTTCACTTTGTCGTGACGACCTTGGGAGATAACGGTAGCCTTGACGGAAGCCCCGCTAACCAGCGGCGTACCAAACTTGATTTGGTCGCCGGCGCCCACTGCGAGCACCTGGTCGAGCGTGATTTCTGCGCCAATGTCTGCCGGTATCTGTTCTACTTTCAGTTTTTCGCCAGCAGCAACCTTGTATTGCTTGCCGCCGGTTTTTACGACCGCGTACATTGTCGAACCTCTCGGATGTGAATAAAACGCCGTATGCCGGCACTGGCGCACCCTGCGCGGCCGGTCAATTGCACGGCCTGGCGCCTGGGCGGGCTCAATGCGGCCCGGTTATCTCCCGCCGGTCAGAACCCGCAAAGCGAGCGCAGCTACCGGAGGAAACCGGGAATTATAAATGAGATCCGGGAAAAGGGCAAAGAAAACAGGCACATAGCCTGTGTGCGGCGGCATCTCCACAATGCAACCGCGCCCTGGCTCAGGTCAGGTCGGCGAGCAGGAATCCCGCCAGTGCCGCAAACGCCACCCAAAGGGCGGTGCGGCGCAGGTGGCGACGAGGCACGGGCTTGTTCATGGCTGCATTATAGTTGCGCGCCTTGCGAACACCCTGAGCGCATACCCTGAGCGCGAATCTTTAGAAGCGCGCCATACGTAGAACGCCACGCGCATCGCATATAATCGTCCGGTTTTGCGTAACGGTGATCATCTTGTCCCAGCCTTCCGCCACTGCCTTGCTTGCCCCGGTCGCTGCAGACATGCGCGCGGTCGATGCTGTTATCCGCCAGCGGCTGTCTTCTGAAGTCCCCCTGATCGAGCAGATCGGCGAATACATCATCGGTGCCGGCGGCAAGCGCCTGCGCCCGGTGATCCTGCTGCTGACAGCGCGCGCGATGGGCTACGACGGCAACCGCCACCATGAGCTGGCCGCCGTGGTGGAGTTCATCCACACCGCCACCCTGCTGCACGACGACGTGGTCGACGAGTCCGAGCTGCGGCGCGGGCGCGATACCGCCAATGCCGTGTTCGGCAACGCCGCCAGCGTGCTGGTGGGCGACTTCCTCTATTCGCGCGCGTTCCAGATGATGGTCGATGCCGGCAGCATGCGCATCATGGAGATCCTGTCCAACGCGACCAACGTGATCGCCGAGGGCGAGGTCCTGCAGCTGCTGAACATGCACGACCCCGACGTCACCGTCGAGCGCTACCTGCAGGTGATCCGCTACAAGACCGCCAAGCTGTTCGAGGCCGCCGCGCAACTCGGCGCCGTGCTGGCCGGCGCCGACGCCCGGATGGAAGAAGCCGCGGCAGAGTATGGCCGCCGCATCGGCACCGCCTTCCAGCTGATCGACGACATGCTGGACTACACCGCCAGCGCCGAGCAGATGGGCAAGAACGCCGGCGACGACCTGCGCGAAGGCAAGCCCACCCTGCCCCTGCTGCACCTGCTGGAACACGGCACGCCCGAACAGCGCCAGTTGGCGCGCGACGCCATCGTGCGAGGCGGCACCGAGCATTTCGATGCCGTGTTTGCCGCGATCCACGCCAGTGGCGCGCTGGACGTCACCTTCGAAGCCGCGCGGCGCGAGGCTGAAGCCGCCGAACAGGCGGCACGGCAGTTCCCGCCGTCGGAACTGAAGGAAACCCTGATCCAGCTCTGCGCGTTCTCATTGCAACGGCAGTCCTGACGCAACCGCGGGGAAGGCAGCGGAAGCGGGCAGAACGGCGATTTTCCTCGCCCTCTTCCATTCCCCAAAAAACGCTGCTAAACTTACGTTCTTTGCTGCAGACGGTCAGACGTTTGCCAGCAAACCAAATCGGGGTGTAGCTTAGCCTGGTAGAGCGCTACGTTCGGGACGTAGAGGCCGGAGGTTCGAATCCTCTCACCCCGACCAGATTTAAGAGGCCGAATCAACGTCAGTTGGTTCGGCCTTTTGTCTTTCTGCCCCCCCTCCCCGATCCTCCGGCAACTCATCCCTTGATCGCCTTGCGCTGACGCTTGAATGCCTTCAGGTCGGCCGCGGAAAACAGCTGGCTACGACCCACTACCGCATGGGGCGCGAGCTTGCCGTCGCGCACCAGCCGCCGGAAGGTGGCAATTGAAACTTCGAGGTATTCGGCCGCCTCCGCGGCGGTGAAATCTGCTTCCGCGAGGTGGCCAAAGACTTCCTCGTGCGAGAAGTCCTCGTCCTTGAAAGCCTGCTCGCCCACCAGCGTGAAAAACTTGATGCGCTCCTGCGCGGGCATCTTGCTGACGGCCTTCATCAGGTCTTCTGCGGTCATGATGGTCATCCCTTTCTCTCTTCATCCTCGATCGCCAGGTGCAGCGGCTTGTGCGCCTTCTTGATGAACTGCATGAAGGGCTTCCTGCAAATTGGCATCACGCAGTGTTATGCACGCACTTTTGATTCTATATCGGATCAAAAATGACGTGGCGTCTCCCGTTGGGAAAAGGCCAAGGCAAACATGGGCGGGGACAGGGATTCCTCTCAAAAGGGCACCTGTCCCGCGCGCAAGGAAGCTGCCTGAAACGCCGCTTCTTCCCCGCGCAAGTAGGGTTGCGCCCGTGTCGCGCAAACGCCAACACCGCGCCCGCGCCGGCTTTACAAAAAGTGACCCCGGCGGCAAACTGCCCCGATCCGGGGACGTGGGTCCGTCCGCCCCCGCCTGCGTGGCATCCGCCACCGCCTAACCGCACCGCACAGCGCACCTGCCATGACACTCGGTCTTGCCCTGGCCCAGAGCCGGCGTATCGCGCCCGCCCTGCTTGCTCAGCTGGAGCAGGCCGCGCGTGAAAAGCAGTCGCAGCTGATCGACGAGATCGTCGGCAGCGGCACCATGAGCGCGCACGACCTGGCGCTGTTTGCCGCGGACAAATACCAGCTGCCGCTGCTGGACCTGGCCCAGTACAACCTGAACAAGGTGCCGCCGGCACTGGCCGGCAACCGTGAATTCCACGCGCACCGGCTGCTGCCGCTGGGCCGGCGCGAGAACCGGCTGGTGCTGGCGATGTCCGACCCGTCCAACCAGGCCGGGCTGGATGCGATCAAGGAAAAGTACAAGCTGCCGGTCGAAGCGGTGGTGGTCGAGCACGACAAGCTGATGAAGCACGTGCGCTCCGCCGGCGAGGCCCTGGGCACGCTGAAGAACATCTCGCCGGTGCAGGCCGAGCGCAAGATGATCGAATACGATCCGGTGGCCGCGGCCGGCAACCAGCGCAACCGCACCACCGCCGACAATATCGACGACGCCCCGGTGGTGCGCTTCCTGCAGAAGCTGCTGACCGAGGCCTTCCATCGCGGCGCGTCCGACCTGCACTTCGAGCCGTTCGAGACTTTCTACCGCGTCCGCTTCCGCGTGGACGGGGTGCTGCAGGAGGTCGCGCGCCCACCGCTGGATATCCGCGACAAGATCGCCACCCGCATCAAGGTGCTGTCGCGCCTGGATATTTCTGAAAAGCGCGTGCCGCAGGACGGCCGCATGAAGCTGCTGATTGCCCTGCCCAAGGACAAGGACGCCAAGGAGACGGTCGAGCGGGCAGTGGATTTCCGCGTGTCGACGCTGCCGACGCTGTTCGGCGAGAAGATCGTGATGCGGATCCTGGAATCTTCGTCCGACAAGCTCGACATCGACCAGCTCGGCTATGAGCCCGAGCAGAAGGCGCTGCTGCTGGACGTGATCAAGCGCCCCTATGGCATGGTGCTGGTGACCGGCCCCACCGGCAGCGGCAAGACGGTGTCGCTGTACACCTTCCTGAACCTGCTGAACCAGGGCGACATCAATATCTCCACCGCGGAAGACCCGGCCGAAATCCAGCTGCCCGGCATCAACCAGGTCAACGTCAACGACAAGGCGGGCCTGACCTTTGCCGCGGCCCTGCGTTCGTTCCTGCGGCAGGATCCGGACATCATCATGGTCGGCGAAATCCGCGACCTGGAAACCGCCGACATCTCGATCAAGGCCGCGCAGACCGGCCACCTGGTGTTGTCGACGCTGCACACCAACGATGCGCCGACCACGCTGACGCGGTTGATGAACATGGGCGTGGCGGCCTTCAATATTGCCTCGAGCGTGCTGATGATCACCGCGCAGCGGCTGGCGCGGCGGCTGTGCACCTGCAAGCGCGAGGGCGAGATCCCGCGCGAGGCGCTGCTGGAGGCGGGCTTCCGCGAACAAGACCTGGACGGCAGCTGGCAGCCCTACCACCCGGTCGGCTGCGAGCGCTGCAACGGCACCGGCTACAAGGGCCGCTGCGGCATCTACCAGGTAATGCCGATCACCGAGGCCATGCAGGAGATCATCCTGACGCACGGAACGGCACTGCAGATCGCCGAGCAGGCGCGCAAGGACGGCGTGCTATCGTTGCGCGAAGCGGGGCTGCTGAAGGTGAAGCAGGGCGTCACGTCACTCGAAGAAGTGCTGGCGACTACGAATACTTAGGGAAGCAGGACAAACGTAAATACAAGACGCAGAACAAGCGTCATTTACATCGGGGGTCAATATCATGGCGACGCGTGCACCAGCGGCGGGCGCCCGGACGGCGGCACCGTCACGGGCGAAATCAGGGAAGGGGCGCAAGGCACCCACCCAGTACATCTTTGAGTGGGAAGGCAAGGACCGCAAGGGCAAGACCTTCACCGGCGAGCTGCGCGCCGAGAACCAGGCCGAGGTCACCGCCACGCTGCGCAAGCAGGGCCTGACCATCGTCAAGCTGAAGAAGCGCAAGGCCGCGCGCGGGCGCAAGATCACCGAGAAGGACATCGCCTACTTCACCCGGCAGCTGTCGACAATGCTCAAGGCCGGCATTCCGCTGCTGCAATCGATCGACATCATCGCGCGTGGCCACGTGAACCCCAACTTCACCCAGCTGCTGTCCGACATCCGCTTCGACATCGAGGCCGGCAGCAGCATGGCCGCGGCATTCCGGCGCCATCCGAAGTACTTCGATACGCTGTACTGCAACCTGATCGATGCCGGCGAACAGGGCGGTATCCTGGATTCGCTGCTGGAGCGCCTGTCGCTCTACATGGAAAAGACCATCGCGCTGAAAGGCCAGATCAAGTCGGCGATGATCTACCCGATCGCGGTGCTGACGGTGGCCTTTGCCGTGACCGTGATCCTGATGCTGTTCGTGATCCCGGCGTTCAAGGGCGTGTTCTCCAGCTTCGGCGCCAACCTGCCGGCGCCGACGCTGCTGGTGATCGCCATCTCGGACTTCTTTGTCCAGTACTGGTACCTGGTGATCGGGGCGCCGGTGGCCGGCATCTCCTTCTACCTGCGCGCACTGAAGAAATCGGAGAAGGTGCAGCGCGCCACCGACCGCACGCTGCTGAAGCTGCCGATCTTCGGCAGCCTGTTCCGCAAGGCCGTGATCGCGCGCTGGACCCGCACGCTGGCCACCATGTTCGCCGCCGGCACGCCGCTGGTGGAGTCAATGGAGTCCGTGGCCGGCGCGGCCGGCAACTGGGTCTACTACGACGCCACGCGCGAGATCGAGCAATCGGTGCGCATCGGCACCAGCCTGACCAACGCGATGCAGGCCACCCATGTGTTCGACAACATGGTGCTGCAGATGACGCAGATCGGTGAGGAGTCCGGCGCGCTGGACAACATGCTGCTGAAGGTGGCGGAGTTCTACGAGCGCGAGGTCGACGATGCCGTGGCCGCGATCTCCAGCCTGATCGAGCCGCTGATCATCGTGGTGCTGGGTGTGCTGATCGGCGGCATGGTGGTGGCGATGTACCTGCCGATCTTCAAGCTGGGACAGGTGGTGTAAGCGATGTTGTCTTCGTGGTCTGCTTCCCCCTACCCTTCGTCGGCCTCCACCGGCGGCGCGCCGCTGGTGGAGGCACTGGCGGCGTTGCCGCCCGCCTTCCTGGTGGCGGCCGCCGCGCTGCTCGGGCTGGTGGTCGGCAGCTTCCTCAATGTGGTCATCCACCGGATGCCGCGCATGATGGAGCGCGACGAGGCCAACTATATCGCCGAGCTGCGCGGCGACCCGCTGCCCTACCCCGGCCGCTACAACCTGATGGTGCCGCGCTCGGCCTGCCCGCATTGCGGCCACGCGATTGCGCCGTGGGAGAACGTGCCGGTGCTGAGCTACCTGTTCCTGCGCGGGCGCTGCTCGGCGTGCCAGGCGCCGATCAGCGTGCGCTATCCGCTGGTCGAGCTGGCCTGTGGCGTGCTGAGCGCGCTGGCGGCGTGGCGCTTCGGCCCCGGCGGACAGGCCCTGGCCGCGCTGGTGCTGGTGTGGGCGCTGCTGGCGCTGACCATGATCGATGCCGATACGCAACTGCTGCCGGACCAGATCACCCTGCCGCTGTTGTGGCTGGGCCTGCTGCTGAACCTGGGCGGCGTGTTCGTAGCGCTGCCCGACGCCGTGATCGGCGCGGCTGCCGGCTACCTGGTGCTGTGGACGGCCTACTGGCTGTTCCGGCTGGTGCGCGGCAAGGAAGGCATGGGCTTTGGCGACTTCAAGCTGATGGCGGCGCTGGGCGCCTGGCTCGGCTGGCAGGCGCTGCCGGCGCTGGTGCTGCTGTCGTCGGTGGTCGGCGTGCTGTTCGGGCTGGCCAATATCGCGCTGCGCCGGCAGGAACGCGACACGCCCTTCCCGTTCGGGCCCTTCATCGCGCTCGCCGGCGTGGTGGTGCTGCTGTTCGGCCCCGGCGTGCTGCCGCTGTTTGCATGGCCATGACGGTGTCCGACGATCTCCGCTGAAGCTGGTATCGTTGCGGCAACATCGTCAACAGAGCCTCACATGCTGGAAATCGGACTGACCGGCGGCATCGGCAGCGGCAAGACCCGCGTGGCCGACATGTTTGCCGCGCGCGGTGCCGCGATCATCGACACCGACCTGCTCGCGCACGAGATCACCGCCCCGGGCGGGCGCGCCATCCCGGCGCTGGTCGAGGCCTTCGGCCCGGCCTGCCTGCGTCCCGACGGCGCCATGGACCGCGACGCGATGCGCGCACTGGTGTTTGCCGACCCCGCAGCCAAGGCGCGGCTTGAAGCGATCACCCACCCGCTGATCCGTGCACTGACCACCGAGCGCGCCCACGCGATCCGCGATGCCGGCGACCATCCCTACCTGATCTACGTGGTGCCGCTGCTGGTGGAATCGGGCTCATGGCGCGAGCGCGTGGGCCGCGTGCTGGTGGTGGACTGCACCGAGGCCACCCAGGTAGCGCGCGTGATGTCGCGCAACGGCTTCAGCCGCGAGCAGGTGCAGGCCATCATGGCCAGACAGGCCACCCGCGCCGAGCGCCTGGCATGTGCCGACGACGTCATCGACAACGACGGTCCGGTGGAGGCGCTGGTGGACCAGGTCGACCGGCTCGACCGCTACTATCGTGAACTGTCGGCGGCGGCCAGGGTCCATCCATAACGCGCAACCCGGCGCGCCAGCGCATGGCATCATGCACGCGACATTGTCCTCGGCCCGTGTCTCGCATAGAATGCGCTGGAATATGCGGGGAAATCACCGCATACTGGCGGCAACCGCCCGCCATATATCGCCCCTTCCGGCATTTCCCGGGCCTCATTCTGCACCGGGCCGCTCCTGAAAGCGCCCGACGCCCTGCACGGACATTGCACTTGATTCTGTACGAATACCCTTTCAACGAACGCATCAGGACACTCCTGCGCCTGGAGGACCTGTTCGATCGGCTGGAATACTTTCTCGGCCAGGATCATGCCCACCAGCACCATGTCGCGCTGACCACGCTGTTCGAGATCATCGACGTCGCCGGCCGCGCCGACCTCAAGACCGACCTGATCAAGGAACTGGAACGCCAGCGCCAGGCACTGGCGCCGCTGCGCGCCAGCCCGCAGATCGACCAGGAGGCGCTGGACGCCGTCATCGGCGAGATCGAGCAAGGCATCGCCATGCTCAACCAGACCGTGGGCAAGGCCGGCCAGCTGCTGGCCGACAACGAGTGGCTGACCAGCATCCGCAGCCGCGCGATCATCCCCGGCGGCACCTGCGAGTTCGACCTGCCGGCCTACTATGCCTGGCAGCACCGCCCCGCCGAAGACCGCCGCGCCGATATCCTGAAGTGGGTACGTCCGCTGCTGTCGCTGCGCATGGGCACCACCATCGTGCTGCGCCTGCTGCGCGAAGCCGGCCAGAGCGGCAAGGTGATCGCCACCGGCGGCAGCTACCAGCAAATGCTGTCCGGACGCAGCTACCAGCTGATGCAGGTCTACCTGGATGACTCGCTGCTGGCCTTCATCCCCGAGATGAGCGCCAACAAGTACATGCTGTGGGTGCGCTTCACGCAGCAGGACGGCGACCTGCGCCCACGCTCGGTCGATGCGGATATCCCGTTCCTGCTGAAACTCTGCAATTTCTGAAGCCTGCGCTGAACGCTATGCCTGCTGTCGTCAAATGCCCCACCTGCGGCACCGAGGTGGCCTGGGTGCCCGACAACAAATTCCGCCCCTTCTGTTCCGAGCGCTGCAAGCAGATCGATCTCGGCGCCTGGGCGTCCGAGAAATACGTGATCGGCGGCAAGCCGGGCGAGACCTCCGCCGACCAGACTGAAGACGAGGACGACTGAAGCGCCCTCGCCTTCAGCGTCCCTCGCGGTTCAGTGCGCCGCCGCCAGCACGCGGCGGTAGAAGCCCACGCATACCAGCGCGAACACCGCCAGGCCCAGCCACTGCGCGGTCGCTTCAAACCCGGGCCCGGCCAGCGCCAGTGGCGCATCCCTGCCCGACAGGCCGATTACCGCGGCCAGCATCACGCCGACCAGGCTTTCCCCCACGATCAGGCCCGAGGCCAGCAGCGTGCCGCGCCGCTCGGCATGTTCCAGCGCCAGCTTGACGTCGTCGCCGCGCGCGGTGGCGCGGCGGCGTTCGCCGCGCAGCAGGAGCCACGACAGCACCGCGCCCACCACCAGCGCCGAGCTGATGGTCGGCGGCAGGTAGATGCCGATGCCCACCGCCAGCACCGGCAGCCGCGCCGCGCCGCGGCGGCGGCGCAGCACCTCGTCGATGGCGATCAGCACCACGCCCAGCCCGATGCCGATCAGGATCATGGTCCAGTTGAGCTGGCGGGTGAAGATGCCGGTGGCGATCGCGGTCATCAGCGTCGCCTGCGGCGCGGCCAGCGCCTGGTTGGGGTCCATGTCCGCACGCGGCAGCGCGCCGGCGAAGCCATAGGCGCTGTAGAGCAGGTCCAGCACCGGCGGAATCACCGCCGCGCCTACCGCGCAGCCGATCAGCAGCGCCACCTGCTGGCGCCACGGCGTGGCACCGACCAGCCAGCCGGTCTTCAGGTCCTGCAGGTTGTCGTTGGCGATCGAGGCGACCGCCACCACCGCCGAGGTGGTGAAGATCGCCAGCGCAATCGCGAAGTTTCTGCCCTCGGGCGTGGCCAGCAGCCCGTCGGCCTTGCCCGCCAGCAGGATCAGCAGCGACACCAGGATCACCGCGATGATGCCGATGCCCGAGATCGGGCTGGCCGACGAGCCCACCAGCCCGGCCATGTAGCCACACGCCGCCGCCACCAGGAAGCCGAAGATAAAGGCGAACACCACCGCGTAGATCACCAGGCGCCAGCGTGCGCCGCCATCGAGCGGCGCCGGCGCGAGGAACCAGGCGAATACCGTCACCAGCACCGCCAGCAGCCCCAGCATCACCAGCCCGATCCATCTGGCCGGCATGTCCTGCTGCGTGCGCGGCATCTTGCCCTGCCCCGCCGGCCCGCCCTGCAGCGCGCCGAACGAGGCGCGGATGCCGTACAGCATCGGCCCGGCCAGCGACAGCAGCGTCCAGATCGCGGCAATGCCGATGGTGCCGGCACCGATGAAGCGCGCCTGCTGGCTCCACACCATGGCGCCGAAGGCCGACAGCGTGGCGCCGTCCGGGCGCGGCGTGATGGCCGTCAGCCACGGCACCGCGACGCCCCAGGTCAGCACCAGCCCGAGCAGCATGGCCAGCCCGCCGACGATTCCGACCAGGTAGCCCGCGCCCACCAGCGCCAGCGAGAACCCCATCGACAGCCGCACCACCGAGGCCCCGGCCGACAGCCAGAAGTTGGCGCCCTCGGCCAGCAGGCGCAGCCCGCCGGCGGCAAAGCTGAACAGCCCCGCCACCAGGCCGCCGGCCATCAGGTCGGCCAGGCCGGTCGCCTGGGGCTTCTGCCCCGGCGCGGCCTGGTCTGGCGCGGCGCTGCCCACGCGCAGGATTTCCGCCGCGGCCACGCCCTCCGGGTAGGGCAGCTCGCTCTGCACCACCATCGCGTGGCGCAGCGGGATGCTGAACAGCACGCCCAGCATGCCGCCGGCCGCGCAGATCGCCAGCGTCTGCCAGAACGGGAAGCCCTGCCAGTGGCCCAGCATGACCAGGCCCGGCAGGATAAAGATGATCGACGACAGGGTGCCCGCGGCCGAGGCCTGCGTCTGCACCATGTTGTTTTCCAGGATGTTGGCGCCGGGGAAGAGCCGCAGCACGGCCATCGAGATCACGGCCGCCGGGATCGCCGACGAGAAGGTCAGGCCGACCTTCAGGCCCAGGTAGATGTTGGAGGCGGTGAACACGACCGTGATCAGCGCACCGAGGATGATGCCGCGCAGGGTCAGTTCAGGCAGGGAAACGTCGTCGGCGATACGATCGACACGTAGCATGCAGGTTCCTTTCCTGTGGATCAGGGCCTGGTCAGGCCCTGGCGGCGCGCAAGCGGGCGCCGCGGCCGCTTGCCCGACAGCGGGAAGGCAGGGTCAGCCGTTGCCCGATTCCTCGGCCAGCCACTCCACCACGGGAATGGTGGCCGGCAGCAGCGGCCCCACCGTCACCGGCGTGCGCTGCCACGAGAAGGCCTGGCCTTCGCGGCCGACGGGGTCGCCCCGCCAGTCGGTGACCTTGCAGAAATACAGCCGCACATAGGCGTGCGGATAGTCATGTTCCAGAATGTGCCAACGCTCGCATTGCGTTACATCAAGGCCCAGCTCTTCATGGAGTTCTCTGGCCAGTGCTGCCTCCACCGACTCACCGGGCTCCAGCTTGCCGCCGGGGAATTCCCAATAGCCCTCGTAGGGCTTGCCGGCCGGGCGCTGCGCCAGCAGGAAGCGTCCGTCGGGCTGCACCAGCACGCCGACCGCCACCTCGGTCACCTTGCGCGGCGGGTTGGCGCCGGTCTGCGCGGGGTTCTGCGTGGCCGCGCTCATGCCTTGGCGTCTCCGGCGACATCGGCAATATAGGGCTTGCCATGCTTGCCGCCCCAATCGCGCGCAAACTGCCAGGCCACGCGGCCCGAGCGCGAGCCGCGCTCCAGCGCCCACACCAGCGCGTCACCGCGCGCCGCGGCGATGTCCTCGTCGGTGCAGCCAAAGTGCCTGAGCCAGTGGCCGACAATGGCCAGATATTCGTCCTGCTTGGGCGGGTAGAACGACAGCCACAGCCCGAAGCGCTCGGACAGCGAGATCTTCTCTTCCACCACTTCGCCGGGATGGATCTCGCCATCGTCGGTGTGGCGGTAGGTCTCGTTGTCCTTCATGTACTCCGGCAGCAGGTGCCGGCGGTTGGAGGTGGCGTAGATCAGCACGTTGTCCGACTGCGCCGCCACCGAGCCGTCCAGCGCCGACTTGAGCGACTTGTAGCCCGACTCGCCCTCTTCGAACGACAGGTCGTCGCAGAAGATCACGAAGCGCTCGGGGCGCTGCGCAACCAGCTCGACGATATCGCCGAGGTCGCCCAGGTCATCCTTGTCCACCTCAACCAGCCGCAGCCCGTCCCTGACGAAGGCATTGAGGCAGGCCTTGATCAGCGACGACTTGCCGGTGCCGCGCGCGCCGGTCAGCAGCACATTGTTGGCCGGCAGCTTGCTCACGAACTGACGCGTGTTGGCGACGATGGCATCCTTCTGGCGCTCGATGTTCTTCAGGTCGTCCAGGTGGATCGGCGGCAGCTGGCGCACCGGCTGCAGGTAGCCGATATTGCCGAACAGGCTCTGCCGCTTGCGCCAGCGGAACGCCACGGCCTCCTGCCAGTCGGCGTCGCTCAGTTGCGGCGGCAGCCATTGTTCGAGTCGGGCAAGGAAGTTGTCGAGGCGGGCGGCGAGGTCAGACATGGCAGGGGCGCGCTAGGGGCGCGGTATCGGCTGGCAGGGGAATCGATGCCCTTCCCGCATGCACGGGAAGGACGGAAAGCTCAGGAGCGGTAGTCGGCGTTGATCGACACGTAGTCGTGCGACAGGTCGCAGGTCCAGACCGTCGCTTCGGCCTTGCCGCGGCCGAGCGCGATGCGCACGGTGATCTCGGCCTGCTTCATCACGCGCTGGCCGTCTTCCTCGCGGTAGTCGGGGTTGCGGCCGCCGTCGCGGGCCACCCAGACATCGTCCAGCCACAGGTTGACGCTGCCGACGTCGAGGTCATCGACGCCGGCGTAGCCGACCGCGGCCAGGATGCGGCCCAGGTTGGGGTCCGACGCATAGAACGCGGTCTTGACCAGCGGCGAATGCGCCACCGCATAGGCGATCTGGCGGCACTCGGCCACGTCCTTGCCGCCTTCGACGCGGATGGTCATCAGCTTGGTGGCGCCTTCGCCGTCGCGCACGATCATCTGCGCCAGTTCCTGCGCCAGCGCGGTCACCGCGTCGCGCAGCGCCTCGAAGGCCGGGCCTTCGGCGCGCTCGACCACGGCGCCGGACTTGCCCGTGGCGATCAGCACGAACGAGTCGTTGGTCGAGGTATCGCCGTCGATGGTGATGCTGTTGAACGAATGGTCGGCGGCGTAGGAGACCAGCGCCTGCAGCACCGGCTGGGCCACGGCGGCGTCCATGGCGATAAAGCCGAGCATGGTCGCCATGTTCGGGCGGATCATGCCGGCGCCCTTGCTGATGCCCGACAGCGTCACGGTCTTGCCGTCGATCTGCACCGTGCGCGACGCGGCCTTGGGCTGCGTGTCGGTGGTCATGATGGCTTCGGCGGCGGCCAGCCAGTTGTCCGGCTTCGCGTTGGCGATGGCGGCGGGCAGGCCGGCCACCAGGCGGTCGACCGGCAGCGGCTCCAGGATCACGCCGGTCGAGAACGGCAGCACCTGCTCGGCGGCGATGCCCAGTTGCGCTGCCAGCGCGTCGCAGCTGGCGCGGGCACTGGCCAGGCCCGGTTCGCCGGTGCCGGCGTTGGCATTGCCGGTGTTGACCACCAGCGCGCGGATGCCCTTGCCAGCGGCCAGGTGCTCGCGGCAGACCTGCACCGGCGCCGCGCAGAAGCGGTTGCTAGTGAAGACGCCGGCCACGGTGCTGCCTTCGGCCACGCGCACCACCAGCACGTCCTTGCGGTTGGCCTTGCGGATGCCCGCCTCGGCCCAGCCCAGCTCCACGCCGGCGACGGATTTCAGGTTCTCTGCCTGGGGCAGCGGAAGATTGACGGGCATGTGGACTCCTCGTTCCTGCTTGCGTTATCTGCTTGCGGCTTCTGCTCGCAACTTGCTTGTCATCAGACGAACATGCCCGCGGAGGGCGGGCATGTCGTTTCCTTGCGCGTCACTCCCCAGACAGCGGGAACGACGTCATGCCGGGTACCCGGCCGGGCTCAGTTCAGCTGAGCCTGCCGTGGCACTGCTTGAACTTCTTGCCCGAGCCGCACGGGCACGGATCGTTGCGGCCGACCTTGGGCATGCCCGCCAGCGCCAGCTCGGCGGCGGCCATGGCCGCACCGGTGCGCGGCGACGGCGCTTCCTCGACCGGCTCGCGCCCTTCGGCGAACTCGTCGTGCTTGTACTGGATGTTCTCCAGGTGCGACAGGCCTTCCTCGATCTCTTCCGAAGCCTGCTCCAGCTCTTCCGGCGACTGGATCTGCACGTTGAAGGTCACGCGCGTGACTTCGTTCTTGATCAGGTCCAGCAGGCGCGCGAACAGCTCGAACGACTCGCGCTTGTATTCCTGCTTGGGATCCTTCTGCGCATAGCCGCGCAGGTGGATGCCCTGGCGCAGGTGGTCCAGCGCGGCCAGGTGCTCGCGCCAGTGCGTGTCGATGCTCTGCAGCATGACCGAGCGCTCGAAGCCGGCGAACGACTCGCGGCCGACCATCGCGACCTTGCCATCGTAGCGCTCCGCGGCCGCCTTCATGATCAGGTTGAGCAGCTCTTCGTCCTCGATGCTCTGCGCGCCCTCGATGGTCTGCGCCAGCGGCACTTCCAGGCCCCAGTCCTCGCGCAGGCGCGTTTCCAGGCCGGAGATGTTCCACTGCTCTTCCATGGTGTCGGCCGGCACGTGGTCGCGGAACAGCTCAACCAGCACGCTCTCGCGCAGGTTGGTCACCATGTCGCCGACATCCTGGGCTTCCAGCACGTCGTTGCGCAGCTTGTAGATTTCCTTGCGCTGGTCGTTGGCGACGTCGTCGTACTGCAGCAGCTGCTTGCGGATGTCGAAGTTGCGGCCTTCGACCTTGCGCTGCGCCGATTCGATCGAGCGCGTGACGATGCCGGCTTCGATCGGCTCGCCCTCGGGCATCTTCAGGCGTTCCATGATGGCGCGCACGCGGTCGCCGGCGAAGATGCGCAGCAGCTGGTCGTCCAGCGACAGGTAGAAGCGCGACGAACCCGGGTCGCCCTGGCGGCCGGCACGGCCGCGCAGCTGGTTGTCGATACGGCGCGACTCATGGCGCTCGGTGCCGACGATATGCAGGCCGCCGGCGGCCTTGACCTGCTCGTGCAGCGAATGCCACTCATCCTCGAGCTGCTTGATGCGTGCGGCCTTCTCGGCGTCGGACAGGTTCGGGTCCGCCTCGATAAAGCCGGATTGCTTCTCCACATTGCCGCCCAGCACGATGTCGGTACCGCGGCCGGCCATGTTGGTGGCAATGGTGATCATCTTGGGGCGGCCGGCCTGGGCCACGATCTCGGCTTCGCGCGCGTGCTGCTTGGCGTTGAGCACCTGGTGCGGCAGTTGCTCGCGATCGAGCAGGCCCGACAGGTATTCCGAGGTCTCGATCGAGGTGGTGCCCACCAGCACCGGCTGGCCACGCTCGTAGCAGTCGCGGATATCGCGCACCACGGCGTCGTAGCGCTCCTTGCCGGTCTTGTAGATCTGGTCCTGCTGGTCCTTGCGCTGGGCCGGGCGGTTGGTCGGGATCACCACCACTTCCAGGCCGTAGATCTCCTGGAACTCATACGCTTCGGTGTCAGCCGTGCCGGTCATGCCGGCCAGCTTGTTGTACATGCGGAAGTAGTTCTGGAAGGTGATCGTCGCCAGCGTCTGGTTCTCTTGCTGGACGGTGACGCCTTCCTTGGCCTCAACGGCCTGGTGCAGGCCGTCGGACCAGCGGCGGCCGGTCATCAGGCGGCCGGTGAACTCGTCGACGATCACGACTTCGTCGTTCTGCACCACGTAGTGCTGGTCGCGATGGAACAGGCTGTGCGCGCGCAGGGCGGCGTACAGGTGGTGCATCAGCGTGATGTTCTGCGGCGCGTAGAGCGACTCGCCCTCGCCGATCAGGCCTTGCTGCGACAGGATCTCTTCTGCCTTCTCGTGGCCGGCTTCGGTCAGGTAGACCTGGTGGCCCTTCTCGTCGACGTAGTAGTCGCCCGGCTTCTCGACGCCGGTGCCGTCGGCCTTCTCTTCACCGATCTGGCGCTCGAGCAGCTTGGGGATGCCGTTCATGCGCTGGTACAGGTCGGTCTGGTTCTCGGCCTGGCCGGAGATGATCAGCGGGGTGCGGGCCTCGTCGATCAGGATCGAGTCCACTTCATCGACGATGGCGTAGTTGAGCGGGCGCTGCACGCGTTGCGACGGGTCGTAGACCATGTTGTCGCGCAGGTAGTCGAAGCCGAACTCGTTGTTGGTGCCGTAGGTGATGTCCGAGTTGTACGCCGCCTGCTTGGCGTCGTGCGGCATCTGCGACAGGTTCACGCCCACCGACAGGCCCAGGAAGTTGTACAGCCGGCCCATCCACTCGGCATCGCGCTGCGCCAGGTAGTCGTTGACGGTCACCACGTGCACGCCCTGGCCGGTGATGGCATTCAGGTACACGGCCAGCGTCGCGGTCAGCGTCTTGCCTTCGCCGGTGCGCATTTCGGCGATCTTGTTGTCGTTCAGCACCATGCCGCCGATCAGCTGCACGTCGAAGTGGCGCATCTTCATGACACGCTTGCTGGCCTCGCGGCAGACGGCGAAGGCCTCGGGCAGCAGCGCCTCGAGCGATTCGCCGCCGGCGTGGCGCTGCCGGAAGGTCTCCGTCATGCCGCGCAGTTCGTCGTCCGAGAGCTGCTCGAACTTCGGCTCCAGCGCATTGATCTGCGCCACCGTGCGGCGGTATTGTTTGATCAGCCGCTCATTGCGGCTGCCGAAGACTTTCTTGAGAAGGCCGGTGATCATCGATTGCTTTCACCTGCGCGGAACCGGGCGGCACCCCAGGGATGCGGGCTGCTCCGGCGGCCGGGCGAGGAATGGATAGATTGGCGCAAAACGCCGAGTTTATCATGTGCCGGGGTCACGGCCGGAACGCGCCTGGCCCCGTCCCGCAAGGGCAGGCAAGCCTGCCGGATGTCGGCCACGCGTGTGGTCCGCAGATTGCCCGCGTGATTGCCCGTGCGCCCATTGGCCACAGTTTGGGGCGGCCGCCGCAGCTTCAATCCACAGTCGGGCAAGGCGGCCAGCGCGCCCCTTGCTAGAATGCATGCATGCGCCGCTTCACCCATCACGCCCTGCAGACCCCCGCCGCCAAGCCGCTCAATGACTGGCTGGCCAAGGCCGGCCCGGTTTCGACGCTGATGCAGACCGCGCGCCAGCTGTCGGTGCTCGAGGCCGAGGTGCTGGCACTGCTGCCCGCCGGCATGCGCGACGGCCTGGCCGTGGCCGGGGTCAAGCGTGACGCCACCGACCCGAACGCCCAGGTGCTGCTGTTGCTGGCCGCGCACGGCGCCGCCGCTGCCCGCGTGCGCCAGGTAGTGCCGACGCTGCTGGCACGGCTGCAGCAGCGCGGCTCGCATATCACCGCGATCCGGGTGCGGGTGCAGCCGGAGGTGTCGCGCCATGCGGACTGGGAAGTGGAGCCCGTGCAACGCCAGCGCACCGGCGGCCGCATGACGCCCACGGGACTCGCCAATCTGGACCAGCTGGCGCGCAGCCTGCCGGATTCGCCGCTGCGCGACGCGCTCAATACGCTGCTCGCCCATCACCGCTAGCCCGTTGCCGAACACGAAAAAGCCGACCCTCGGGTCGGCTTTTTTCTGCGCCAGTTCGCCAGGATCAGGCAAACGCCGGCTGCGCCTGCGGCAGGAACGCGACCGGGGCTTCCTCGACGCGGTCGAAGGTGACCAGTTCGTAGGCTTCCTGGTCGGCCAGCAGCGCGCGCAGCAGCTGGTTGTTCAGGCCGTGGCCCGACTTGTTCGCCACATAGGCGCCGATCAGCGGGTGGCCCACCACATACAGGTCGCCGATCGCATCCAGGATCTTGTGGCGCACGAACTCGTCGCCGTAGCGCAGCTCTTCATTGTTGAGCATGCGGTGCTCGTCCAGCACGATCGCGTTGTCCAGGCTGCCGCCGCGCGCCAGGCCCATCTCGCGCAGGGCTTCCACCTCGTGCGCAAAGCCGAAGGTGCGGGCGCGGGCAATCTCGCGCACGTAGCTGGTGTCGGCAAAGTCGATCGAGAAAGTCTGGCCGGTCTTGTCGACCGCCGGGTGGCGGAAGTCGATGGTGAACGACAGCTTGAAGCCGAAGAACGGCTCCAGCCGCGCCAGCTTGTCGCCCTCGCGCACTTCCACCGCTTTCTTGACGCGGATAAAGGTCTTCAGCGCGTTCTGCTCTTCAATGCCGGCCGACTGCAGCAGGAACACGAAGGACGCGGCGCTGCCGTCCATGATCGGGATTTCCTCGGCGTCGACATCGACATAGAGGTTGTCGATGCCCAGGCCCGCACAGGCCGACATCAGGTGCTCGACGGTCGAAACGCGCGCGCCATCCTTCTGCAGCACCGATGCCAGGCGCGTGTCGCCGATGGCCGACGCGGCCACGGGAATCTCGACGGCCTCGGGCAGGTCGACGCGGGTAAAGACGATGCCGGTGTCCGCCGGCGCGGGACGCAGGGTCAACGTGACCTTGCGTCCCGAGTGCAGGCCGATGCCAACGGTCTTTACCAGGGATTTGATGGTGCGCTGTTTGAGCATGACAGCCTCAACTATTATAAAAATCTATCGGGCAGCTTTTATGATTAAGGGATTTTACCACCACCTCAGGGGCGCTGCAGCCGGGTTTTGTTTCCGGCTGTTAACATCCCCTTAACAAGTTGCGTATTATCCACGTTTACCCGGATGACTGTGTCAGCCACGCAACGCCGCCAGCACTGCTTCGGCGCTGCTGACGCGGAATTCGCCCGGTGCCTCGACGTCGAGCCGGGTGACGACGCCGTCGTCGATCACCATCGCGTAGCGCTTGGAGCGCACGCCCATGCCGCGCGCGCCCAGGTCCTGGTCCAGGCCCAGCGCGCGGGTCCACTCGGCGCTGCCGTCGGCCATCATGCGCACCGTGCCGCCAGTCTGCTGTTCACGGCCCCAGGCGCCCATCACGAAGGCGTCGTTGACCGACACGCACCAGACCTCGTCGACGCCGGCCTCGCGCAGCGCCGCGGCGTGCTGCACAAAGCCCGGCACATGCTTGGCCGAGCAGGTCGGCGTAAAAGCGCCGGGCAGGCCGAACACCACGATCTTGCGGCCGCGGACCAGGTCCGCCACCTTGAAGGCATTGGGGCCGAGCGCACAGCCGTTGCCTTCGGTTTCGAAGAATTCCTGCAGCGTGGCGTCGGGGACGCGGGAACCGACAGTGATCATGGGTCGTGGTCCTTCTGGGTTTTCTGAAGAATAGTCCGGATGCCGGGGCGCAGACGCCCGCACTCAGTCAGACGGGCAATCTCAAGATCATAGGCGCCTTGCCCGCATTGCCAAAGCCGGGTCACATCCGGTGACATCCGGCGCGGATCCGATACACCTTGCTACAAAGACCTTGCTACAAAGACGTCCGCGCGGCGCACCTCTTGGGTGCGCCGCGCGGACGCTGATACATCCCGACCGGGAAGGCGGGAAACCAGTCCGGGGAGGCGGCCAGCGGCACGCCAGTCCCGGCGGGATGCGGGTGAAGCTCAGTCCGGCGCAGGCGCGGCGCCGCCAGCAGCCCGGCGGTTCACGTCAGTCCATGCAAGGCACGCGCGGATGGGGAGCGCACGTGCATCGCGACAAGGCGACGCGTTCCGTCAGGCGGCCGGTGGAGGCACCGATGCCGCGCCAGGCAGGGCTCAGTCTGCCTGCTTGCGCAGGAAGGCCGGGATGTCGTACGTATCCACACCCTTTTCCTGCAGCGCCGCCACGTGAGCCGACGCCGACTCACGCGAGCTGCGCCACACTGCCGGCGTATCCAGGTTGCTGTAGTCCGGCGAGCTGTGCGTGGCCGCGGCGGCGGTCATGTTGGCCATCATCTGCACCGGCATGTTGTCCGTGCCGGTCTTGAGCAGGGTCATCGGCTGTTGCTTCTTGGCCGAGCGGCCCAGGCCCGTGGCCACCACCGTCACGCGCAGCGCATCGCTCATCGAGTCATCGTACACCGTACCGAAGATCACGGTCGCATCTTCCGCCGCGTAGCTGCGGATGGTGTTCATGACTTCCTTGGTTTCCGACAGCTTCAGCGAACGGCTGGCGGTGATGTTGACCAGCACGCCGCGCGCGCCGGACAGGTCAACGCCTTCCAGCAGCGGGCTGGCAACGGCCTGCTCGGCTGCCAGGCGGGCGCGGTCCACGCCCGACACGGTGGCCGTCCCCATCATGGCCTTGCCCTGCTCGCCCATCACCGTCTTCACGTCTTCGAAGTCGACGTTCACCAGGCCGTCAACGTTGATGATCTCGGCAATGCCGGCCACCGCGTTGTGCAGCACGTCGTCGGCGCACTGGAAGCACTTGTCCATCTCGGCGTCGTCGCCCATCACTTCGAACAGCTTCTCGTTGAGCACCACGATCAGCGAGTCGACGCTTGATTCCAGCTCGCTGGAACCGTGTTCGGCCACCTTGGCGCGGCGCGCGCCTTCGAAGTCGAACGGCTTGCTGACCACGCCCACGGTCAGGATGCCCATCTCCTTGGCCACTTGCGCGACGATCGGCGCGGCGCCCGTGCCGGTGCCGCCGCCCATGCCGGCAGTGATGAAGACCATGTGCGCGCCGCGCAGGGAGTCGGCGATCTGATCACGGGCCGATTCGGCGCAGTTGCGGCCGACTTCCGGCTTGGCGCCAGCGCCCAGGCCCGTATTGCCAAGTTGCAGCACGCGCGAAGCGCTCGAACGCTTGAGCGCCTGGGCATCGGTGTTCATGCAGATGAATTCGACGCCTTGCACGCCGCGGCTGATCATGTGCTGCACGGCGTTACCGCCCGCACCGCCCACGCCGACCACCTTGATGATGGTGCCGTCCTGCACTTCCGTTTCGATCATGTCAAAGTCCATCACTGCCTCCGAGAAAAATCAGTCCCCAGACGATGCAGCCTCCCCGCCGCAACCCCTGGTTTCTGAACAAGAAACCAATAAAAAGAAAACCAGAAAACTTCCACTCGGCACACAGGCCTGTCCGGTAGACCGCCCTGCCTGCGCGCCGTTGCATCGTCAGCGCGTCAATTTCCGCATTGATCAGAAATTGCCGACAAACCATTCCTTCATGCGGGTCCACACCTGCTTGACCGACCCGCTCTGCACCGCCACCTTGCGTCCGCGCATGCGTTGCACACGGCCTTCCAGCAGCAGGCCCATCACGGTCGCGTAGCGCGGGCTCTTCACCACCTCGTGCAGGTTGCCGCGGTACTCCGGCACACCCACGCGCACGGGCTTGAGGAAGATGTCCTCGCCCAGCTCGACCATGCCCGGCATCATCGCGGTACCACCGGTGATGACCACGCCGGACGACAACAGTTCTTCATAGCCCGACTCGCGCACCACCTGGTGCACCAGCGAGTACAGCTCTTCGATGCGCGGCTCGATCACCGCGGCCAGCGCCTGGCGGCTGAGCGTGCGCGTGCCACGGTCGCCCACGCCCGGCACTTCGATCATGTCGTCCGGGTCGGCGATCGCCTGCTTGGCGATGCCGTACTGGATCTTGATGTCCTCGGCATCTGGCGTCGGCGTGCGCAGCGCCATCGCGATGTCGTTGGTGATCTGGTCGCCGGCGATAGGGATCACGGCCGTATGGCGGATCGCGCCTTCGCTGAAGATGGCGATGTCGGTGGTGCCGCCGCCGATGTCGACCAGCACCACGCCCAGTTCCTTCTCGTCCTCGGTCAGCACCGCCAGGCTCGAAGCCAGCGGCTGCAGGATCAGGTCGTGCACTTCCAGGCCGCAGCGGCGCACGCACTTGACGATGTTCTGCGCGGCGCTGACCGCGCCGGTGACGATATGCACCTTCACTTCCAGGCGGATGCCGCTCATGCCGATGGGCTCGCGCACGTCCTCCTGGCCGTCGATGATGAATTCCTGCGTCAGGATGTGCAGGATCTGCTGGTCGGTCGGGATATTGACCGCCTTGGCGGTCTCGATCACGCGCGCCACATCGGTCTGCGTGACCTCCTTGTCCTTGATCGCCACCATGCCGCTGGAGTTGAAGCTGCGGATGTGGCTGCCGGCAATGCCGGTGAAGACCTCCGAAATCTTGCAGTCGGCCATCAGCTCGGCCTCTTCCAGCGCCTTCTGGATCGACTGCACGGTGGCCTCGATATTGACCACGACCCCTTTCTTCAGACCCTTGGACTCTGACTGGCCCATCCCGATCACCTCGTAGCTGCCGTCGGGGCGCAGTTCTGCGACCACCGCCGCCACCTTCGAGGTGCCGATATCGAGACCGACCAACAGGTCCTTGTATTCCTTGCTCATCGGGTTTTCTCCGCGTTCTTGCTCTTCAGTCGCGTCGGATTGTTGTTGGAAGTACCTGAAACCGCTGCTGCCGCCGGCGCCGGCTTGGCCGCCTTCGCTGCTTTCGCCGCCTTCTCCGCCCTGACCGCCGCTGCGATCTGCGCCTCGGTCAGGAAGCGGGCATTGGCGGCGCGGATGGCAAAGCCGTTGGGATAACGCAAGTCGGCATACTCGATCTGGCTGCCCCATTGCTGGGTGACCTGCGGCCAGGCCGCGACGAAGCGCCGGACCCGCTGGTCCATCGCCACGCGATCCTCATCGTTCTGCTCGCGGCCCAGTTCGACCTCCATGCCGTTGGACAGCTTCGCGCGCCACGCATAGCGGCCAGACAGGGCCACCGCCAGCGGCTCGGCCTTGAGCGGCTTGAACCACTGGCGCATGACCTCGAGCTTCTCGATCACATCGCCCTCGCTGTCCGGCGGCCCGTCCAGCGCCAGCAGCTGTGCGTCTTCTTCCGCCTCGGCGGTGTTGGCGACAAAGACCTCGCCATAGGTATTGATCAGGCGCCCGCTGTCGGGCGTGCCCCAGGTGCCCAGCGCCTCGTGTTCCTCGACCTCGACCGCCAGGCCGTTGGGCCATTCGCGCCGCACGCTGGCGCGCCGCACCCAGGGCACCGACTCGAATGCCTGCCGGGCCGCGTTCAGGTCCAGCGTGAAGAAATTGCCGGTCAGCTTGCCCAGCGCGCTGGCACGCACGCTGGGCGCGTTCACGTGGCGCAGGGCGCCGCCGTCCAGCGGGCCGATCTCCACATGGGTGATGGCGAACACCGGCCGCTGCGCCAGCCACAGCAGGCCTGCCGCGAGCGCCATCAGCACCACCAGCGCGTACAGCGCGGAGGCGATCAGGTTGAGCAGGCGTGCGTTATGCCACATGGTCCGGTACGGTCCTGTTCGGTTGCGTTATTCGGGTTTCCAATGCTCGTTGGGATGCAGGTCCAGCGTGGCCGCGGCCACCACCTGCATCACGAAGTCCTCGTAGCTGATGCCAACCGCGCGCGCCGCCATCGGCACCAGCGAATGGCCGGTCATGCCGGGCGAGGTATTCATCTCGAGCAGGAAAGGCTTGCCGTCGGCGCGCAGCATCAGGTCGGCACGCGCCCAGCCGCGGCAGCCCAGCACGCGGTAGGACTGCACCGCCAGCGCCCGGACCTCGCGTTCGACTTCGGGATCCAGGCCCGACGGGCACAAGTACTGGGTATCGTCAGTAAAGTACTTATTTTGATAGTCGTAGTTGGCTTCGGGTGCAACGATGCGGATCACCGGCAGCGCTTCGGCGCTGTCGCCCTCGCCCACGATCGGGCAGGTCAGTTCGGCGCCGTCGATAAAGGTCTCGGCAATGACGTCGTTGTCCAGCGCCGCGGCCTTCTCGAACGCCGCGCGCATCTGGTCGGCGGCAGTGACCTTGGTCAGGCCGATCGACGAGCCCTCGCGCGCCGGCTTGACGATCAGCGGCAGGCCCAGGTCGGCCGCCACGGCATCAAAATCAGTGTCCGCATGCAGCATGGCAAAGCGCGGCGTGGCCAGGCCATAGGTCATCCACAAGCGCTTGGTGGCCTGCTTGTCCATGGCCATGGCTGATGCCAGCACGCCGCTGCCGGTGTACGGCACGCCCAGCTGCTCGAGCAGGCCCTGGATGGTGCCATCCTCGCCATAGCGGCCATGCAGTGCGATAAAGACGCGGTCAAAGCCGGCAGCGGCCAGCTCGGCCACGCTCTGCAGGCCCGGGTCGAAGCCGTGCGCGTCCACGCCGCGCGACTGCAGCGCGGCCAGCACGCCGTTGCCAGACATCAGCGAGATCTCGCGTTCGGCCGAGCGTCCGCCCAGCAGCACGCCGACCTTGCCCAGCGACTTGGGATCGATATTGGGATGGGCGACGAAGCTCATGCCTGGCCTCCCTGCGTTGATTGCGTCGATTGCTGGTGCGACACCAGCTGCCCCGGCACGGCCCCGATCGAGCCCGCGCCCATCGTCACGACCACATCGCCCGGCCGGACGGCATCCAGGATGGCCTGCGGCATTTCTTCCATCTGCTCCACGAAAACAGGTTCGACCTTGCCGGCCACGCGCAGCGCGCGGGTCAGCGCACGGCCGTCGGCGGCCACGATCGGGGCTTCGCCGGCGGCGTAGACCTCGGACAGCAGCAGCGCATCGACGGTGCCCAGCACTTTGACGAAGTCCTCAAAGCAATCCCGCGTACGGGTAAAGCGGTGCGGCTGGAACGCCAGCACCAGGCGGCGCCCCGGGAACGCGCCGCGCGCGGCGGCCAGCGTGGCCGCCATCTCGACCGGGTGGTGGCCGTAGTCGTCCACCAGGGTGAAGGTGCCGGCGCCGTCGGGCGTGGCCACCTCGCCGTAGCGCTGGAAGCGCCGGCCCACGCCATGGAACTCGCGCAGTGCCTTGACGATGGCGGCATCGGGCACCTCCAGCTCGGTGGCAATGGCGATCGCCGCGAGCGCGTTCTGCACGTTGTGCAGGCCGGGCAGGTTCAGCACGATCTCGAGCGGCGGCTCGGTATGGCCGTTGAGCTGGCGCTGCACGGTGAAGTGCATCTGGCCGTCGACCGCGCGCGCGTCCACGGCGCGGATCTGGGCATCCTCGGCAAAGCCGTAGCGCACCACCGGCTTGGACACGAACGGCAGGATCTCGCGCACGTTGGGGTCGTCGACGCACAGCACCGCGATGCCGTAGAACGGCAGCCGCTGGGTGAATTCGATGAACGCCTGCTTGAGCCGGGCAAAGTCATGCCCGTAGGTGTCCATGTGGTCGGCATCGATATTGGTGATGACCTCGATGACCGGGAACAGGTTCAGGAACGATGCGTCCGACTCGTCGGCCTCGGCCACGATGAAGTCGCCCGTGCCCAGGCGCGCGTTGGCGCCGGCCGAGTTCAGGCGGCCGCCGATCACGAAGGTCGGGTCCAGCCCGCCTTCGGCCAGCACCGACGCCACCAGGCTGGTGGTGGTGGTCTTGCCGTGCGTGCCGGCGATGGCCACGCCCTGCTTCAGGCGCATCAGTTCGGCCAGCATCACTGCGCGCGGCACCACCGGGATGCGCTTGCTGCGGGCGGCCAGCACTTCGGGGTTGTCGCCGCTGACGGCGGTCGACACCACCACCGCGTTGGCGCCGGTCACGTTGGCCGCGTCATGCCCGTGCATGACCGTGGCGCCGAGCGATGCCAGGCGCCGCGTGGCGGCATTGTTGCCCACGTCCGAGCCCGAGACCTTGTATCCCAGGTTCAGCAGGACCTCGGCGATGCCGCTCATGCCGGCGCCGCCGATGCCCACGAAGTGGATGTTCTTGACGATATGCTTCATTCGATTGCTGCTTATATAGGCTTCAGTCCCTGGCCAGCTGACTGCAGATCTCGGCGACGCGCCGGGTTGCCTCAGGTTTGGCCAGTCCGCGCGCCAGGCGCGCCATGTCTTTCAGCTGCGGCCGGGTCAGGCTGGCGATGGTTTGCGCCAGCCCCTCGGCCGTCAGGTCTTTCTGCTGCACCAGCAGGGCCGCGCCCTGCTTCGACAAAAATTCCGCGTTGGTGGTCTGGTGGTCGTCCACCGCATGCGGGAACGGCACGAACATCGCCGCCACACCCGCGGCAGCCACTTCCGACACCGTCATCGCGCCGGCGCGGCAGATCACCAGGTCCGCATCGGCGTAAGCGCGCGCCATGTCGTCGATGAACGGCAGGGTCTGCGCGGGCACCTGCGCGGCCGCGTAGTTGGCGCGCAGCGTGTCGATCTGCTTCGCGCCCGCCTGATGCGTGACCACCGGGCGCTCGCCCCCGGGCAGCAGCGCGATGGCCTTGGGCACCACCTCGTTCAACGCCGCGGCGCCCAGGCTGCCGCCCACCACCAGGATCCGCAGCGGGCCGCTGCGCTGGTCATAGCGCGCTTCGGGCGCGTCCAGGTGCGCCAGTTCCTCGCGTACCGGGTTGCCGGTCCATTCGCCGCCGGGCAGCGTGTCCGGGAACGCGCACAGCACGCGGTCGGCCACCTTGGCCAGCACCTTGTTGGCCAGTCCGGCAATCGAGTTCTGCTCGTGCAGCACCAGCGGGCGCCCCAGCAGCGACGCCATCATGCCGGCCGGGAAGGTGATATAGCCGCCCATGCCCAGCACCACGCTCGGGCGCACCCGGCGCAGCGCGGCTATGCTCTGCCAGAACGCACGCAGCAGGTTCAGCGGCAGCAGGAACTTGGTCACCAGGCCTTTGCCGCGCAGCCCGCCGAACTGGATGAACTCCATCGGGATGTCGTGCTTGGGCACCAGCGTGGCTTCCATGCCGGTGCGGTTGCCCAGCCAGACCACTTTCCAGCCCTGCTCGCGCAGCGCGTGCGCGACCGCCAGCCCCGGGAACACATGCCCCCCGGTGCCGCCGGCCATCACGAGCAAGGTGCGCGGTCCGGTCATACCTTCCCTCCGCGCATCAATACTCGATTTTCATAATCAATGCGCAGCAGGATCGCCAGCGCCACGCAGTTCATCAAGATCCCCGAGCCGCCATAGCTCACCAGCGGCAGCGTCAGCCCCTTGGTCGGCAGCAGGCCCAGATTCACGCCCATATTGATAAAGGTCTGCCAGCCGATCCACACGCCGATGCCCTTGGCCACCAGGCCGGCAAAGGTGCGGTCCAGCTGCAGCGCGGTGCGGCCGATATTGAAGGCGCGCCGCACCAGCCAGTAGAACAGCACGATCACCACCAGCACGCCGACAAAGCCGAATTCCTCGCCGATCACCGCGAGGATGAAGTCGGTATGGGCCTCGGGCAGGTAGTGCAGCTTCTCGATGCTGCCGCCCAGCCCCACCCCGGTCCACTCGCCGCGGCCGAAAGCGATCAGCGAGTGCGTGAGCTGGTAGGCCTTGCCCAGCGCGTTGCTCTCTTCCCACGGGTTCAGGTAGGCGAAGATCCGCTCGCGCCGCCAGGGCGAAGCCGTGATCAGCAGCGCGAACGCGCCGATTGCCACGCCCACCAGCCCGGCAAACAGCTTGCCGTTGATGCCGCCCAGGAACAGGATGCCCATCGCCACCGCGGCGATTACCAGGAACGCGCCCATGTCGGGCTCGAGCAGCAGCAGCATGCCCACCACCACCACCGCCACGCCCATCGGCAAAAAGCCCTTGGACACGGTCTGCATCCACTCCTGCTTGCGCACGGTGTAGTTGGCCGCGTACAGCACCACCGCCAGCTTCATCAGCTCGGACGGCTGGAAGTTCATCACGCCCAGCGGAATCCAGCGCCGCGCGCCGTTCACGCCCTTGCCGACGAACGGCACCAGCACGATCACCAGCAGGATCAGCGCGAAGATAAAGAGCTTGGGCGCGTAGCGGTCCCACACCTTGACCGGGACCTGGAACGACGCCAGCCCGACCGACAGCCCGATCCCCAGCGCGAACGCATGGCGCATCAGGAAGTGGCTCTCGCGATAGTTGGCGTAGCGCGGCGAGTCCGGCAGCGCGATCGAGGCCGAATAGACCATCACCAGGCCGAGCGCGAGCAGCACGATCGACACCCACAGCATGGGCTGGTCGTACTCCATCATGCGCGAGCGGGTCGGCTTGACGCCCGACACGGCGTCGCGCAGGCCACCCCAGGCATTGCCGATGGTGGCGCCGATAAAGCCGCTGCGCTTGACCTGTGCTTCGCTCATGGCAGGATCCCCCGGGACAGCGCCAGTTCTTCCACGGCGCCGCGGAACACCTCGGCGCGATGCACGTAGTTGCGGAACATGTCGAGGCTGGCGCATGCCGGCGACAGCAGCACCACATCGCCGCTCTCGGCCAGTCCGGCAGCCTTGGTCACGGCCTCTTCCAGCGTGCCGGCGTCGACCAGGCTGGCACCGCTGCCCTGCAATGCATCGCGCAGTTCACCCGCGGCACGGCCGATCAGCACCACCGCGCGCGCGTACTGCGCCACCGGCGCGGCCAGCGGCGAGAAATCCTGGCCCTTGCCTTCGCCGCCGGCGATCAGCACCACGCGCTTGTCCAGCCCAGACAGCGCGGCCACGGTTGCGCCCACGTTGGTGCCCTTGCTGTCGTCGAAATACTCGACATCGTCGATGGTCGCAACCCACTCCACGCGGTGCGGCTCGCCGCGGTATTCGCGCAGGCCGTGCAGCAGTGCGTTCATCGGCAGGTCGATGGCGCGGCACAGCGCCAGCGCGGCCATCGCGTTGGTGGCGTTGTGCATGCCGCGGATATGCAGCGCGTCGGCCGGCATCAGGCGCTTGTGGCGCACCGGCACGGCTTCCCGGGCCACCTCGGCGGCCTTGCGGCGGCGCGGCTTGCCCTCCCCTTCCGCGTCCGGATCGGGTTCGGCCAGCACCAGCCAGGGCATGCCGCCCTCGCGCAGGATGCCGAAGCTGCCCGGCGTTTCCGGCAGGTCGGTGCCAAAGGTCAGCGGCGTGCTCCCGGGCCGCGCCATATCCATGGTCAGGCGGTCGTTGCGGTTGAGCACCTGCACGCACTCGCTGCCGGCCGGCCCGAAGATGCGCGCCTTGGACGCGGCATAGGCTTCCATCGAGCCATGCCAGTCCAGGTGGTCCTGGGTGACGTTGAGCACAGTCGCCGCGGCGGGCGCCAGCGTGTGCGTGGTTTCCAGCTGGAAGCTGGACAGCTCAAGCACCCACACCTCCGGCAGCGATGCCGAGGCGATGCAGGCCGACAGCTTGTCCAGCGCCGACGGGCTGATATTGCCCGCCACCGCCACGCTCTTGCCGGCGCGCTCCACCAGCCGGCCGGTCAGCGCGGTGGTGGTGGTCTTGCCGTTGGTGCCGGTGATCGCCAGGATCTTCGGCGCGTAGCCGGACTCGGCTTCCAGGTGGCGCAGCGCGCGCACGAACAGCTCGATCTCGCCCCACACGGGGATGCCGCGCGCCTGCGCCGCGGCCAGCAGCGCGCCAGTGGCGGCTTCCAGCGGCGACAGGCCCGGGCTGATCGCCACCAGGCCGATGCCGTCGAGCAGGCTGTCGGCGAACGGGCCGCCGACGAATTCGGCCGAAGTCAGCTCGGCCTGCAGGAAGACAAGGTTGGCGGGCGCCTCGCGCGTGTCAGCCACGCGCACCGCGCAGCCGTTCAGGCCACACCAGCGCGCCATGGCCAGGCCCGACTCACCAAGGCCCAGTACCAGCACATGAGGTTTTTGCAGCTCGCCAAACACTTCGATTTCCTGCCTTTGTTTTCCTGTATCTATATAGAAAGCGCCGTCAGTCCCTGACCCGCGCAACCATTAACGCAACTTCAGCGTCGACAACCCGATCAGCACCAGCAGCATGGTGATGATCCAGAAACGCACCGTGACCTGGGTTTCCTTCCAGCCGCCCAGCTCGAAATGGTGGTGCAGCGGCGCCATCCGGAACAGCCGCCTGCCTTCGCCATAGCGGCGCTTGGTGATCTTGAACCACGTCACCTGCGCCATCACCGACAGTGTTTCCACCACGAAGATGCCGCCCATCACGAACAGCACGATCTCCTGGCGCACGATCACCGCCACCGTGCCGAGCGCGCCGCCCAGCGCCAGCGCGCCGACGTCGCCCATGAACACCTGCGCCGGGTGCGCATTGAACCAGAGGAAGGCCAGCCCCGCGCCGGCCAATGCCGAGCAGAAGATCAGCAGTTCGCCCGCGCCCGGGATATGCGGGAACAGCAGGTACTTGCTGTAGACCGAGTTGCCCATTACGTACGCAAACACGCCCAGCCCGCCGCCAACCAGCACCACCGGCATGATCACCAGGCCGTCCAGGCCGTCGGTCAGGTTGACGGCGTTGCTCGAGCCCACGATCACCAGGTAGGTCAGCACGATGAAGCCGGCCACGCCCAGCGGGTAGCTGATCTCCTTGAAGAAGGGCACGATCAGGTTGGACTTGTACGGCATGTCCAACGACAGCCCGCCCTCGACCCAGTTCAGGAACAGCTCCCACACCCGTACGTTGCTGCTTTCCGATACCGAAAACGCCAGGTAGACCGCGGCCACCAGGCCGATCAGCGTCTGCCAGAAAAATTTCTCGCGGCTCGACATGCCGCGCGGGTCGCGATACACCACCTTGCGGTAGTCGTCGACCCAGCCGATCGCGCCGTAGCCGAAGGTGACCAGCATCACCACCCAGATAAAACGGTTGCCCCAGTCGCACCACAGCAGCGTCGACACCGCGATCGAGACCAGCACCAGCACGCCGCCCATGGTCGGCGTGCCGGCCTTGACCAAGTGGGTCTGCGGGCCGATGGTGCGCACCGCCTGGCCGACCTTCAGCTCGGTCAGCTTGCGGATCACCCACGGACCGAACGCCAGCCCGATCAGAAGCGCGGTGAGGTTGGCCATCACCGCGCGGAAAGTCAGATAGTTGACGACCCGGAGGAAGCTGTAGTCGTTTTGCAGCCACTGGGCCAGAGCCAATAACATCGTGTTGTCTTATTTAATGTGCGGAAGTGTCTGCGACCAGCGCCGCGACCATCCGTTCCATGCGCATGAAGCGCGATCCCTTCACCAGCACGGCGCCCACTTGCGCCACCATGCCCCTGCTGTCTTCCTCCAGCGCCTTTGCCAGGGCTTCCGCGGTGCCGAAATGCCGGCCACCCGCGCCGAATGCCTGCACCGCATGCACGGCCAGTTCACCGGTCGCCCACAGCGTGCCAATGCCGCGTGCCTTGGCGTAGGCACCGATTTCTTGGTGGAATGCGGGGCCCTGGTCGCCCACTTCGCCCATGTCGCCCAGCACCAGCACACGCGGCGCGGCAAAGCCGGCCAGCACGTCGATGGCGGCGCGCATGGAGTCGGGGTTGGCGTTGTATGTGTCGTCGATGACTACCGTCCCACCCGGCGTGTACTTGACCTGCAGCCGGCCCTTGACCGCCTGGAACCCGGCCAGGCCCCGCTGGATCGCCGGCACGTGCACCCCCGCGGCCAGCGCGCAGGCGATGGCCGCCAGCGCGTTGCGCACGTTGTGCTCACCCAGCAGCGCCAGGCGCACGTCGAAGGCATGGCCAGGCGCGCGTACCTGCATCACCTGTGCGCCGTCGACCAGCGTCACGGTGGCGTGCACATCGGCGCGCTGCGAGGTGCCGAACGACAGCGCACGGCGCGCGCCCGCGGCATTGCGCCACACCGGCGCGTAGGCGCCGCCGCTTTCCGCGTCGAGCGGGTACACCGCCACGCCGTTGGCAGGCAGCGCCGCAATCGCGGCAGCGTGCTCGTGGGCGACGGCTTCCACGCTGACCATGAACTCCTGGTGCTCGCGCTGCGCGTTGGTGATCACCGCCACGGTGGGCTGGGCGATGCCGGCCAGGTAGACCGTCTCGCCCGGATGGTTCATGCCGAGCTCCAGCACCGCCAGCTTGTGCGTGGCGCGCAGGCGCAGCACCGTCAGCGGCAGGCCGATATCGTTGTTCAGGTTGCCGCCGGTGGCCAGGCGCTGCTCCTCGCCTACCGCCGCGGCGAAGATGGCCGCGATCATTTCCTTGACCGTGGTCTTGCCGTTGCTGCCGGTCACCGCCACCGCCGGCAGCGTGAACTGGCGGCGCCAGCCGGCGCCGAGCTCGCCCAGCGCAATGCGCGTGTCCGGCGCGACGATGGCCGGCACGCCGGCATCGACCTCGCGGCTGACCAGCACGGCGGCAGCGCCGCGCGCCACCACGTCGGCGATAAAGTCATGCGCGTCGAAGCGCTCGCCCTTGAGAGCGACGAACAGGTCGCCGGGCTCGACGCTGCGGCTGTCGCTATGCACGCGCGAAAACTCCACGGCGCCGTCGCCGCAAACGCGCGCGCCGGCGATCCAGCCGGCGGCTTGCTGCAAGTTGGTCATTGGGGTCTGGCTCATGCCGATACTCCACGGGTGGCAAGCGCCAGTCGTACATGTTCGCGATCGGAGAACGGGCGCTTGCGCCCCTGGATCTCCTGGGTGGCCTCATGGCCCTTGCCCGCCACCAGCACCACGTCGGCCGGTGCCGCGTGCCTGACGGCATAGAGGATGGCGGCGGCGCGGTCTTCGATCTGGCGCGCGCGCGCGCGCACGGCCATGCCGTCGGCAATGGCGTCCAGGATGTCCTGCGGGTCTTCGCTGCGCGGGTTGTCGCTGGTCAGGATGACCTCGTCGGCCTCGCGCTCGGCCACCGCGCCCATCAGCGGGCGCTTGATCGGGTCGCGGTCGCCACCGCAGCCGAACACGCACCACAGGCGGCCGTTGCGCGCCTGCGCCACCGGGCGCAGCGCGGCCAGCGTCTGCGCCAGCGCGTCCGGGGTATGGGCGTAGTCGACCACGGCCAGCGGCGCATCCGGGCCGCCGGCGGCACCGAACAACTCCATGCGCCCTTCGACCGGCGTCAGCGCGCGCAGCGCGGCGATGGCCGCGTCCCACGCCACGCCGTTGGCCAGCGCCGCACCCAGCACCGCCAGCAGGTTGCTGACGTTGAAGACGCCGATCATCGGTGTGGCCATCTCGGCGCTGCCGAAGCTGCCGTCGATATGGAAGGCGGTGCCGGTGGGCGTGGCGCGCACGTTGGTGGCGCGCAGCCACTCGCCGCGCGGGCGGCGCACCGTGGCCGCGCCGGGGCCGTCGATGCCGTATTCGATCACGTGCGGCGCGCCAATGGCGGCGGCGTCCGCCGCCAGCAGGCGCTGGCCCATGGCGTCGTCGCGGTTGACCACCGCGGTGCGCAGGCCGTCCCAGCGGAACAGGCTCTCCTTGGCGGCCTCGTACTCGGCCATCGAGCCGTGGTAGTCGAGGTGGTCCTGGGTCAGGTTGGTCAGCACCGCCACAGAGAAATGCGTGCCGGCCACGCGCTCCTGCTCCAGGCCGTGCGAGGACACCTCCATCGCCACCGCGCGCGCGCCGGCGTCGTGCAGGGACGCCAGGCTGGCCTGCAGCTGCACCGCGTCAGGCGTGGTGAAGCCGGTAGCCTGCAGCGCGCCCGGGAAGCCAGTGCCCAGCGTGCCGATGGTCGCGCAGGGCGTGCCGGCGGCCTGCAGCACCCGTGCCAGCCACTGGCTGCACGAGGTCTTGCCGTTGGTGCCGGTGATGCCGGTCACGGCCAGGCCGCGCACCGGGTTGCCATGCCAGCCGGCGGCGATCGGGCCGGCCAGCTGGTGCAGGCGGCTCACCGCGAGATGCGGCACGACGTCGCTGAAGGGCCAGTCGAAGCCGTCGGCCTCATAGACGATGGCCCCCGCGCCGGCGGCAATCGCCTGGGCGATATAGAGCCGGCCGTCGGTGGCCAGGCGCGCGTTGCCGAGCACGTAGGCGAAGAACACATCGCCACGCGCCAGGCGCCGGGTATCTCCGGTCAGCTGCGCGGCGGCGGCCACGTTGGTACGCAGCCAGGCCAGCGCATTGCTGGCCTGCGCGGTGACCTCGAGCGGGAGCAGTGGCTTGGCCGTCATTGGGTCGAACTCCACGGTTCGCTCTCCTGCACCTTGTCGCTGACCACCAGCTGGCGGATCGGCGAGTCGGGCTGCACATTCAGTGCGCGCAGCGTGCCGCCGGTGATGGCCGCGAACGCCGGGCCGGCCACCAGGCCGCCGTAGTGGCTGCCCGCGGTGGGTTCGTCCACGCTGACGGCCACGATGATGCGCGGATTCGACATCGGCGCCAGGCCGATGAACGAGGCGCGGTACTTGCTGCGGTTGTAGCCGCGGCCTTCATGCTTGTAGGCGGTGCCGGTCTTGCCGCCGACGCGGTAGCCCATCACCTGCGCCTCGGGCGCGGTGCCGCCGGGCGCGGTCACGGTTTCCATCATGGCGCGCACGTCGCGGGCCACCTGGGGCGACAGGATGCGCTCGCCGGTGGCGGGGCCGCTGGTGCGGAACATCGACACCGGGATCAGCTCGCCGTCATGCGCGAAGATGGTGTAGGCATGCGCCATCTGGAACAGTGACACCGACAGGCCGTAGCCGTATGACATGGTGGCCTGCTCGATCGGGCGCCAGCTCTTGAACGGGCGCACGCGGCCGGCCACGGCGCCGGGGAAGCCGATCTTGGGCGCCTGGCCCAGCCCGATGCTGGTGTACATGTCCCACATCTCCTGCGGCTTCATCATCATCGCGATCTTGGTCGTGCCGATGTTGCTCGACTTCTGGATCACGCCGCTCACCGTCAGCGCCCCGTAGTTGTGGGTATCGCTGATGGTGGCGCCTTCGAAGTTGTACTTGCCGGTAGTGGTGATCACCGTGGACGGCGTCACGCGCTTGAGCTGCAGCGCCAGGCCGACCGTGATCGGCTTCATCATCGAGCCGGGCTCGAAGGTGTCGGTCAGCACACGGTTGCGCAGCTGCTCGCCGGACAGCCGGGTACGGTCGTTGGGGTTGTAGGTGGGCCAGTTGGCCAGCGCCAGCACTTCGCCGGTCTGGGCGTCGAGCACCACCGCGCTGGCGGCCTTCGCCTTGTGCTTTTCGACCACGGCCTTGAGCTCGTTGTAGGCCAGGTACTGGATCTTGGCGTCGATCGACAGCTGGATGTCCTCGCCGTCGCGCGGGGTCTTCAGCACGCCGACGTCCTCGACCACGCGGCCCAGGCGGTCCTTGATCACCTGGCGCGCGCCGGCCCGGCCGGCCAGGCCGGGCTCGCGCGCCAGCTCCACGCCTTCCTGGCCACGGTCTTCCACGTTGGTGAAGCCGACGATGTGGGCCATCGCCTCGCCTTCCGGGTAGAAGCGCTTGTATTCGCGGGTCTGGTGGATGCCCTCGATCTTCAGCGCGGCGATCTTGTCGGCGACGTCAGGCAGCACCTGGCGCTTCAGGTAGACGAAGCCCTTGTCCTCGGACAGCTTCTTGCCAAGGTCTTTCTCGGACATGCCGAGCAACTTCGCCAGCTGGCGGATCTTGGCGGCCTCGACCTGGTTGGGCACGTCCTCGGGCACCGCCCAGACGGCCTTGACCGGCAGGCTGGTGGCCAGCACCAGGCCGTTGCGGTCCAGGATCTTGCCGCGCGTGGCCGGCAGCTCCAGCGTGCGCTGGAAGCGCTTCTTGCCCTCGGCCTCGTAGAACTGGTTGCCGGGGCCCTGGATCCAGGCCGCGCGCAGGGCCAGCGCGCCGAAGGCGGCGAACATCAGGAACACCACCAGCTTGGAGCGCCACATCGGCAGGCGCAGGCCCAGCACCGGGCTGGCCGAGAACTGCCCGCGGCGCGGGCGCGAGGCGGTGCCGTTGCGGTCACGGCGGGGCGGGTTGGGAC
>NZ_JBYSZW010000041.1:0-74271 GCF_058787575.1 Cupriavidus sp. FW305-3-2-15-C-LB2 | reverse complement strand
CGGCTTTGGCTTGGCGGCGGGCCTGGGCGCGGTCGATCTTGGCCAGGTTCTCGGCTAGTTGGGCTTGTTTTTGGGCTAGGGTGGGCTCTTGGGGAGCTTGGGTAGTGCTAGTCATTGCGACCTCCGTACATGGGTTATGGAGGCTCACCATCCGCTGTCAACCGGGTGGGCGAGCACGAGGCAGGGTTGACAGACCGGCATGTACGAACCGGCGAGCGCGAAGGCTCCCCCGCCACGGCCCGCCCATAGGGGCGTACATAGGCGAAAGACGAGAGGATACTGCTTCGCTCCTCGTCCGGTGTACAAGTGTCAGGCTGTCAAACCTGGTCGACCATCGTCTTGGTGACGCGACCAGTTTCCGCCGACAGAGCTTCCGGACCAATGCGGCAATTCTCAAAGCTCCCTTCCGGCCGCAATTGGCAAAGCCCGAGTACATGCCTGCACATGCTGTGCCAGATCGAACCCAACTGCAGGATTCCCAACGAGGAGAATGGGATAGGCTGGATTTGATGTCACGACTCGCCGGCGTCACCCGTACCCGGTAAGCGAAACGGTGTCCGCACCGGTATTTTCCTAACCTGCGGCATAGAGATCGTCCACGAACCCCACTACCAGCCAAGCACACTGAAGAACCGCTGGGCCGTTCAGTCGCCCAGCAGACATGCCCCTGACTCCCCCAATTCGAGAAGCCCTCTAAGCCATTGCTTGCAGGCGTCGGGCGCTACATAATGACCAAAAATATCAGAAATTTCTGATTGCAGTCATCGGTAGAGGTCGCAGTCTGGGGGGAAAAATTGCGCATTCCACATGTCACGCAAGCGACCATCAGGTCGGCATTGGACGAGTTCGATCGGGTGCTGCGTGGTACCCAGAAATGGGAAGATTGGGAAACCAAGAAGTCGCAGCTTTACGCGATCTCCGATCAAGGAAAGCTGTATCCGCCTAAGCAAATTCTATCGATGGCGACAAGCGTGCCCGTTTCACGCTTTAGCGGCGGCGAGCAAACAAACGCTTACCTTGAAAACCTGGGCTTCAGCATTGTCCGGCTCCCTAACGGAAGCCCACCCTTCGGCAGGTTCGAACCTCCAAGGTTCGCACTAGGGCGCGTCTACCATCGGCAAACGGAAATTCACGATCGTTTTGGCGGCAGCCGCCAAAGCGGCATAGCTCCGTCCAGCAAAGTACCAGCCATCTTCATCTTCACCGGCGAGAGCGGCGAGCAGTATGGTTACTTTGATGGCCGCGACGAACTCGGCATGTTTTCGTACACAGGAGAAGGGCAAGTCGGCGATATGGAGTTCAAACGCGGCAACCTTGCCATCCGTGAGCACGCCGCCAACGGGCAGGCGCTGCACCTCTTCAAGGCGCTCGGGAAAGGCAAGGGACAGGCATATCTAGGCGAGCATGCTTACGGCGGCCATACAATTCGCCGTGGCCCAGACAGGGAAGGGACGCGGAGAGACATTATCGTATTCCAGCTTGTCCCGGTCGCGCTATTGAATGAGGAGAGTATTGCGCTGCCCGAAGACGACGCGACGGATGATCCGGCGCCTACTAACTTAGAAGAGGCCCGCAGACGCGCTATTGAGGCCATTCACGATTCCGGCAACGAAATGGGCAAGGCGGCATTACGAAAGCTCTATCGGCGCAGCAAGCGAGTAAAGGACTACGTACTACTGCGGGCTGAAGGGATTTGCGAGTCATGCCGGCAACCAGCCCCGTTCAAGCGAAAAGACGGCTCAGCCTATCTTGAACCACATCACACCACCCGCGTGTCAGATGGGGGACTTGATCATCCGCGCTATGTTGCAGCCATATGTCCGGCCTGCCATCGTCATATCCATCACGGCGTTGGTGGCGATGAGAAGAATCATGAGCTGATTGCTGCTATCGCTGCCAAAGAACCTGAAGCGTGATGGGGACCAAGAACGGCAACTCTCGCAACGCTACCGCGCTGACGCTGTGGGCTTGTAGGCTTGAAGGCTTGAAGGCTTGAAGGCTTGAAGGCGAATCAGGATGACATAACGCATCTATCGGACAACGCCGCCCTGGCGTCCTCTGTGCAAATGCCATGGAATGGGCGCTCCTTCACTTGGAGCAAGCCCCCATATGCGGAGATGGATCCGCTAGGTCAATTCCCAAAACGGCCCGGGGCCAGCCGTTTTACAAGGCGGCGAGCCAAGGCAGCGGGAGGATTTGGCCGGGCTCTCGGCCATCTGAGCTTGCTCCGCAGCCGTGACCTCGTCTTTTGTTGTGGCTGGTTGCATAACGACCTCCATACATATCGCTATAGATACATAGTCCAGTAGCTTCCCGCTGGCGTCCACGCGCACATGGCGCGCCTGTGCCAAGCCAATCAAAGCCGTGCGGCTATGGCAGCGCACCACCCTCTCATCGAGCCACTCGACGGCAGGAGATGACACCTGTATATTTATACAGTACGTCGTCGGTCCGGGCCGCGACATGATTTATGTGACTCAAAGCTATCATCACTATGGGCTCGAACTGGCGACTATCGCCAGTTCGGCATAGTCGCTAAAATGGCGAAATGAAGACATCTCAGCAAACGGGGACTTCGGTCCACTTCTCGGGTCACGAGACTTTTCCACTTCGGCAGATGTGGCTCAAAAAAGCATTTGACGAAGCTACGCGCGGTGAGCGCGCGCTTAAGTCTGTGTTCACTGACGAAGATGCTATCGCTGCGTTTGGTGTGGGAAAAAATATGGTTGCATCTATTCGCCATTGGGCAATGGCCTGCGACATATTTAGCGACTCTCAATCGGATCCCGACACTTATATGGTCTCGCCGATTGCCACTGCAATCCTGCGGGATGACGGACTAGACCCCTACGCGGAAAATCCAAGTACCGCTTGGCTCGCTCATTGGCGTTTGGCCGGCGAGGGCAAGCGTTCTACGACATGGCGTTGGCTCTTTAACCATGTGACAGCACCGACGTTCACTCGACAAGAGCTTGAACCAATGTTGGAGACATATGCTCGCAAACTCGCCCCCCAGCGTCGATTGTCAGCATCCACCCTTTCGCGTGACTTGGAGACATGTCTAAGAAGCTATGCGCCACGGTCGGCCGGCGGTACGCCAGAGGATTTTGCAGAACCCTTACTCGGGGAATTAGGCGTGTTGCAGGAGGTCCACAAAGGCCAATACGCCTTTCGTCGAGGACCTAAGGTCACTCTACATGATGGCCTCTTCGCCTACTCACTGCTCGACTACTGGGAGCGATCAGCCCCGGGGCTGAGCTCCCTAGCATTTGAGGCCGTCGCCTACGGAGAAGGTGCGCCTGGGCGAGTGTTCAAGCTCGACGAGGACTCAGTGGCAGAGCGACTAATGGCTCTGGCGGACCTAACCCACGGATACTTAGCATGGACCGACACCGCAGGTCTTCGGCAAGTCCACAAACGGACTGGGAAAAGCGACAATTTGCGCATGGAATTGATTCAAAAAGCATATGAATAACAAAGGCCAATTGCTTTCTGACATCGTCCGAATTTCGCGCCATTACCAGCGCTCAATTCGTGTTGACGCTGACTTAGGCCGCAAGGATGCGCTCACTGGTTACATCCGGAACGCCACCGCCACATCCGTCCTAGGTGGCATGGCAACGCAGCTGGCAGAAACGAATCAACGCTCCTTCACTTGGACCGGCCCGTTCGGCGGCGGCAAGTCGTCCCTTGCAGTGGCATTAGCAAGCGCGCTGCATTTCGACAAGTCATTGCGCGCAGAAGCCCGCTTGGCTCTTGGACTCGAGACGATGTCGGAGTTTGACCGAGCATTCCCAGCTCGGAAGGGTTGGCTCACCGTACCTGTAGTGGGCAAGCGGGGAAGCGTTGTATCGGAAATCAATGCTGCTTTGCGAAAGGCCAAGGGGAAGGGTACCGATCACCGAAAGATTTCACCCGCCGCGCTGATCAATGAGCTTTGCCAAACTGCTGAAGATCGCTCAATTGACGGGGTTTTGGTCATCCTGGATGAGATGGGCAAGTTTTTGGAAGCATCCGCTCTCGGCAACGGTGACGACGTATATTTTTTCCAAGAACTAGCCGAAGCAGCCGCTCGCGTTAACGGCCGGCTTGTTATTGTCGGCATCCTCCATCAGTCCTTCGCGCAGTACGCTGCGCGACTTGGAATTGACACTCGTGACGATTGGTCGAAGGTCCAAGGTCGCTATGTGGACTTGCCTTTCGTTGCTGCTAGCGATGAAATCGTAGAACTAATCGGCCGCGCAATCGAGGCTGATAGAAGTCCCCCTGACTGGCCCCTCGAAGCATCGCAAATCATTGCGGATTCAATCCGGTTGCGACGGCCAGCCGTTGGAAATGAATTCGCAAAATCCCTGGCACAGTGCTGGCCTCTACACCCATCCATGGCCGCTCTGCTGGGCCCTATTTCTAAACGGCAATTTGGCCAGAACGAACGAAGCACGTTCGGATTCCTGTCCTCCGTGGAACCCAACGGGTTCCAAGCCTATTTGCGCTCCACAGAGGTGTTCGAAGCTACCTGGTACCGGCCGGACAATTATTGGGACTACCTACGTGCCAATCTTGAGCCATCGATCCTAGCATCGCCAGACGGGCATCGTTGGTCGCAGGCAGTTGAGGCCATTGAGCGCACCGAGGCTAAAACGGGCGATCCGTTCTTGGTTCAATTGATTAAGAACATCGCCGTCATCGACCTTTTCCGCAACGGGTCGGGCCTTGCAGCGGACCTCGCTGTCCTCAGTGCGATTTTCTTTAGGCGCCCCGCCAAAGAAATTGAGAGCGGTCTTGAACAACTCTCGCTCATGCGCGTCGCCCTGTTCAAGAAGCACATCGGCGCTTGGTCAGTGTTTGAAGGCAGCGATTTCGACATCGATTCAGCGATCGCCCAGACATTGGCCTCGTCGACAGGTGTCGACTACCATCACCTCGCTCAGGTCGTGGGCCTGCATCCCGTGGTGGCGAAGCGGCATTATCATGAGACCGGCACGATGCGGTGGATGAACCTATCCCTGCATCGATTTGACGAAGCCGAACGCCTCGCCGAAAACTATGCCCCGTCGAAGGGAGAGTTCGGCGTGTTCGCCCTCGCCTTGCCTGACCGGGGAATGACCTATAAGACCGCATTGAAGCGAGCGCAAGAATGCTCGCGCAGCCAGCCTTGGCCGGTACTCATTGGCATTCCGAAGAACCACGCTCGAATCGCAGAGCTCAGCTCGGAACTCCAGGCATTGGAGAGCGTCACAGCTCGACATGAGCTCGGGGGCGATGCAGTGGCTCGCCGGGAAGTTCATGCGCGCCTAGCCGCGGTTAAAGCAAATCTGGAAGAGCAGCTCCAGGCGGCAATAACAAGCGCTCAATGGTTCAATGGGGCGGAAGCTCCTGTGGACGCAGGTTCGCGGCTATCACCTATCGCCTCAGAGCTCGCAGATGAGATCTATGAGAACTGTCCTTCAGTCTGGAGTGAACTCATCAATCGCGACAGCGTGTCGAGCAATAGCGTCAAAGCGCGCCGCGATCTCCTTCACAGGATGCTTGACTCCGAGGGGCTAGAGCATCTTGGCATCGAAGGGTTTCCCCCAGAGCGCGGCCTCTATGAAACAACCCTACGAGTCACTGGCTTGCATCGGAAAGATGCGAATGACCAGTGGCGTTTCTCGCCTCCAGACGATGAGGATCCTCACTCGTTCGCCAAACTCTGGGAGGCAACGCGCCAACTCTTTACGGACGCGACGTCCAAAATCAATGCCACTGCGATCCACGAGCTTTGGTCCTCCCGCCCATACGGCTTGAAGGCGGGCACACACCCCGTCGTCTTTGTTGCCTTTATCTTGGCACATAAGTCGAATGTAGCGGTCTACAAGGATGGAATGTTTATTCCACGCTTGAATGACGCTGACATCGATGAGTACCTACAAGACCCCAAACGGTTTTCACTTCGCTGGGTTGTCATTGACGAAGAGAAGACCCGCATCCTTAAGGGAATCTCGCAAGTATTAGCTGATGTTGGCCATGCGACTGAGGCTCGAGATCCCTTAGAAGCAGCACGTGCCCTTGTAGCGTTGGTGTTCAATCTTCCCGTTTGGACGCGACGCACACACCGGCTCAGCGAGCAAACTCGGGCGGTACGGGACACCCTGCTTAAGGCTAGCGATCCGCACAAGGTGCTTTTTGTGGATCTCGTTGCATTGCTTGATACGAGCAAGAGTAAGGCCTATGTCAGCGCCCTTCGCGAGCCGATCGAAGAGCTTGCAGGAGCCTACGACGCTATGCTGCGAAGAATCGAAACCGCGATGTTGCTTGCCCTAGATGCTCCAGCGGACCAGCTTGATAGATTACGAACTCGCGCAGCAACGATTGCCGGTCTCACCGGGGATCTACGCCAAGACTCGTTCGCAACTCGCCTGGCGAAGTATGATGGATCGCGTCAGAGCATCGAGGACATACTGAGCTTGGCGGCCAATAAGCCGCCTCGTGACTGGACGGACATGGACATCGACGCTGCTATGCTCGAAATCTCAAAGGTAGCTCTCCGATTCCGACAAGCGGAGGCCTTTGCGTCAGTCAAAGGCCGAAAGCCTACCAGCGAAGCTTTCGCAGTGGTCATCGGAGCAGGTTCCGGGACCAAAATGGTTTCTCGATCCTTCGCGATTTCAGATCGGCATCGACGGGCTGTGGAATCCAGAGCAGACGAACTAGCCCACCAGTTGCGGAAGCAAGGCCTAGACACCGACGTCCTCCTGGCCATTCTAGCCAAGGTGGGGATGCGCCTAGTCTCGGAAGATAAGGACACAAGCCATGGCTGATCGACACGTGCTGGGCCTCTCAGGTGGGAAGGATAGTGCCGCACTGGCCGTATTCATGCGGCAATTTCACCCCGAGCTCGACATCGAGTATTTCTTTACGGATACAGGAAAGGAACTGCCCGAGGTCTACGAGTTTCTTGGTCGTCTAGAGGGCTACCTCGGCAAGCCGATCGTCCGCCTAAACCCTCGAAGAGACTTCGACTTTTGGCTGCGAGAATACAACCACTATTTGCCATCACCGCAAACTCGCTGGTGCACCAAACAGCTCAAACTTATTCCGTTCGAGCAGTGGATCAAGCCCATGCTCGCCGCAGGCGATACCGTTACTTCCTATGTCGCCATCCGTGCCGACGAGGAGTACCGCGAAGGCTACGCGTCCAAGCAGGCCAACTTGTTCGTTAAACTACCGTTCCGCGAGGGCGGCATAGATAAGGCAGGCGTAACAGACATCCTCGAGTCGTCGGGCGTTGGTTATCCCAAGTATTACGAGTGGCGCTCGCGCAGTGGATGCACCTTCTGCTTCTTTCAGCAGAAGATCGAATGGGTGCGACTTAAGGAGCGCCACCCAGAGGCATTTGAAGAAGCGAAGGCTTTGGAGAAAGATGCCCTCGAACACGGCTCCCCCTTCACCTGGTCTGACCGCGAATCCCTTGCGGAGCTGGAGCAACCCGAGCGCATGGCTCAGATTGTTGCCGGCTACGAAGTTCGCAAGGCTCGACTTCGCGCGAGCATTCCAATAAATCCGCTTCGCCCGCAAAAATCACAACCCGAAGATATCGATGATATCTATGGAGAGGACGAAGGAGCGGGATCATGCTTAATTTGTCACAAGTGAAGACTCCGCTGCTGGTGATGTAAGCAAACCTGACAGGGCTACTGGCGATTCCACATTGGCCAGCACGATGCCAGTGGCATCCAGATCCCAGCGGGCGTGTTCGTTGTGATTTGGATGTTGAGCTTGCTCGGACTCAGCCGCCCACCGCCGCGCAGCTTGGCAACTGCAGTGGGCCGCCGATGACTTGAATCCTTGCGATAGATCTTCCTAGGAAGCAGGCTTCGGGCACTGGGCTACCTTCTGAATCTTCAACTCAGCAACCGCGACAGCAAACGGCGTTGTAAACGCCCGTGCATAAAACTTGTCACCACTTTTGAAGAGCATGTAGGCCGCACCAAATAAGAGAACAACCTGGATGCTCCAATGAATGGCTTGATCATATTCGTGCAGTAGCTTGGGAGAGAAGGCAAGACAAGCAAGAAAGTCGAGGCCGATTACTGTCAGTGCCGAACCCACTCCGTTGCACAGCAGCGAAATAAACATGAAACGGCGACCCAGAGAGGCACCCTCACCAGATACAGAGAGGGCGATATTGCGAAGATCTTTGGGGGCCCAATTCTCTTGTTGCCCGGTCCCCTGCGCCTGCCTCACGATTTCACCTAGCCACTGGCAAGGTTGTCGCCTATTTACCTTGTCCTCATCGAACTCTTCTGCGAGCTTCATGCGTATGAGTACAGGCTTAAGCGCGTGCTCATGGAGAGCCGAGAGAGTATGACCCAAGGCAAACAACAGCCCGGCAATAGTTAAAGCTGCGCCAGAGCCTTCAGAAATCTTGAAGACCGCTTGAAGCTTCGCGGGGCCCAAATGCATAGCGATCAATCCACAGGCCAAAACGGCTCCCGGGACCCATGCGCCGATGAGGTCGTTGAAGAACCTCGCGATAGTTTCAGCCGCCTCGTCGGCATTCATTGCAGGCCCCCTTGCATGCCGCCGTCGACCCGGATCGCATCGACAGCCGCGGCGATGTCGTTATCTGACAAGAACGGGGCCTGCGCGAACACCAGCCCCTGCTCGCCATTGAGCTTGGCCGCAAGGTGCCCGCGCCCCAGCAAGAGCTCCGCACCAGGGCGGTCCAAGGCGATCTTGGAGGTCGCCTCGCTCGAAACCTTCAAGATCAGCCGGTTTCCAAGGTTTTCGCGAAGCTGCATGGGCATTACATCCTTGTCGGGCCGCTGTGCTGCGAAGATCAAATGGATCCCAGCCGCACGGGCCTTCACGCCGAGACGTTGGACGGCCGCACCTACTGCTGACTTGTAGCCGTCATCAAGCATCCAGTCTGCAAACTCATCGTGGACCAGGAACACCATAGGGAGCCGGTGCTCGGGCTCGATTTTGGCGTTGTAGGTTGGCAGGTCTCTCGCACGCGCCTTTGCGAAGGCCCTGTAGCGGCTCTCCATCTCTTCGACGAGCGATTCTAGGACCTTACTAGCGCGCTCCTTGGTTGTGACAATCTCCTCGCGCATGTGCGGCAAATCGGCCAAAGGTGCATAGTCGACGCCCATTTTGGGATCGATTAGCACGATCTGTGCGAGCTCTTTGGGGTTAGTCGCAGCGATGTCTAACAGCAGCGCCTGAATTAAGACCGACTTGCCACTGCCTGTGGCACCGGCCACTAGGGAATGCGGCTCGTGTGACGAAAGTCCGCCGAACTCCGACCCGAGGTTGAGATACAGTAGCGCGCCATTAATCTCTTGGAGCCCCAAGAGGAACGAGGTATTGATGCCGGCGACATTGCGATTGAGCTCACGACGGGCCCATAGCTCCCATAGCGACACTGCCTGCCTCTTCGCGCCGGCTATTGTGACAACGATTTCACCTGGCTTGGGCTGGACCGTCACCAAGTTGATCGCATGAGTAGTCAAGAGCTGCGTGCGCTTGTTTTCGATGTCCTCGACGCGCAGCCGGTCAGAGCCCGCCAGCCGCACTAAACAGCCATTGGGCGTCAGGCGCGTGCCCAGAACTACGGCTTGCAGCCCATAGCTATTTAGAGCCGCCTTGAGCTTCTTGGTGACGCCTTCAGCCCAACTGTCCCGCTCGGCGTCGGCCACGGCACCTCCAGCGTATTTGGACGCCACCAACGCTGTGAGCGACAACCCGTCCAGCGTGGACGCCTTGTGTGTGTGAGGCTCGGCTCCACCATCAACCATAGGCGGCGGATGCAGAGCCCCCTGCGGACCGCTAGATGCCGCAGGCGCGCTTCCGTCTGGCGAATCATTAATTTCGCTAACGGAGGACAGGAGCTCGTCATCTATTGTGGAGGTGACAGTCGCCAACTGGCCGATTGCCGCAAGCCAGGCTACCCTGGGCGCGGGTTTCTTAAAAATGTGGTTTGACCAAGGCTGGTTCGGACCAATGGCTGCGCGAGCCTCGATGGCCCCGGAATCCCTAGCATATACCTCCGCCAGCTTGCGCAGCTCGGGTCTGTCGAAAACCTCCTGCCAGGCTTGAACGCCTTCAACTTCTTCGAGCAGCTCCTGCTCGGACGCCGAGCCTGCCCCAGCGTCAGAGGTGTGGACGTAGACGTGCGAGTATCCACGAAGCGATATTTCGACGTCACCTTCGCGAAGCTTCGCGCGCGCGCGCTCCATCAGGCCGGTCACACCAGGCGGTATCTCGGCGTCAATGAGCATGTCGGCAAGCCTGGCGAGCCAGACATCGCGATCGAGGCGGCCTGGATTGCCAAAGAGGGCCTCGCGGAACATACTCAATGTCGCCAAGAGCTGGTCCTTGGAGTCTCTGCGGGCCTTGGCGAGGCCATCGGCTCCAATATATTTTGACTCCACGATCGCCACAGCAACCCGGATACCCTCCTCTCGCTCCTCGACGTTCAACGCCAGAATATCGGCAATGCGGCTTTCCGGCTGCGATAGCCAGCTCGCGTAGTCGTCCAGCAGGAAGTAGGTGGTTAGGGTCTGTCCACCGCCTGCAGCCTGTTTGAACTCCTCGGCGAGCAAGTGGCGACTTAGCACCAGGCCGATCATTTCACCTGCGGAGACACCACGCTTCGCTGCACGCAAGACAATGTCGCCGGAGATGGACAAGGCGTGCTTCTTAGCTTTGTCGGCAGTGGCTTGAAGTTCATCGGCCCCAAGCTGGAGGTTCAATTCACTCAGCCGCCGGCGGACCAGCACGCCTAACAGGCGAAGCTCGGAGGTCGAGCTGACGATCATGTTTCTGCCGTTAGTCGAGCCGCGTCGATAGCGGACGACGGTAATGTTGTTGTGCTGGAGTTGCCGCTTGTCCAGCAGTTCATCGTAAGTTGCGATCCACTCGGCCAGGTCGTGGGCGTCCTTGATCATCGCGGCCAGCGATGGGTTTTGCAGCGATATGCGTCGCGCCGGAAGGAATCGCTCGTTAGGCTGTGCGTCAGTCTGGCGGCTGACGGCAGCTACCGCCGACACATATGTCCAACCTGAGGCGGTCTGCCAGGGGCAGGCCAAGAATGTCGTCGACTTGAGCTCATTTTCGCCCGAAACACTACGATAGGAAAATCGTGACGGCGCGTGCTCCAAGCTCGGACGGTCGTTTGTCCAGTCCACCGACAACCACTCCGCTTGCGCCGCGCGGGCAACCACATCATGCAGGAACGCTACGTCGAAAGCTTTGAAGCCTTGGCGACTCTCGCTGGGAGTAGCTGAAATCGGCGTAACCGAGATGCGCAACTTCGAGATAAAGTTGTCGCTCGTCTCACTGACGACCGGCAGGTCAGGATCGTCACCAGCTTTGTTCACGAGTTCGCCATATACGCTGCGAAGCTTTGCCGGATCAGAGTGGCGCACCGACACGCTGCATTGGAACTTACCATCCTCTTGCAATGAGGAGAGCTCGCGCACAGTGGCCAGCGGCAGCTCTGCGGCATCCGCGTTGTATAGCACCACACTCAAGTTGGAAGCCTCGTGGGGCTGCAGAGCGACATAGCGCTCCAAGAGATCCCTCGCCTGCTTGGCGGCCGAGGCCGGATCTACGTCGGTCATGGTGTCTTCGGAGCCGCGAGTGGGCGATTCCAAAAGGCTGTAGCCATTGACGGTGCTGCTCTCAGAAACCAGCGTGGGAGCACCGGCTCGGTTGAGGACCGCGATCTCCGGATAGAACGGATGAGCGAGCTCGTCAGAGAGTTCGCGCATGAAGATCTCGCGGTCCCCGTAGAGGATGCTCTCACTGGACAGCAAATGTGTGGCGAACCCCGCTACCCGGCGGGACTTGACGGCCAAGGCCTTCATTCGCTCCGGATGCCAAGGCGGGATAACCAGTGCCGGGTTCTCACCAGCAATCCTGGCGGTGCCAATCGACAGGACTTCCGAGACGAGCCTCGCGCGGCATACGTCGCCTCGGGCGTTTGCCATCAGCGTCGAGAGCAATTCGCCAAACGATTCCGCCTGCCGCATCACGGCCTCACCATGCAAGCCCGTCTCAACGAAATCGCGCATGGCCTGAATATAGTCTTCCTCGAATTTGTCCCAGGCGGATCGGATCTCGTCGCGCTGCTGCTGTGTGAAACGGCCCTCAGTAGCAAGCTCCTCGATGCGTTTTTTGATCTCCGCTCGCTGGCTACGCAGCTTGTTAGGAGGTGGCACGAGGGATCCGGCATCGCGGGCGAAAGTCGCCTCCAATGTACCCGTGTCCAGGAGCGAGACGCTTTGCACCCCGCCCTTCTTGCTGACAAACCTGCGAGGAACTTCGGTGCTACCAACAGCCCCCTTCTCCAAAAGCCGGCGCATGTCCGCGGCCATTGAGAGACCGATGGAAGCTGGTCGGTAACTCCACAGGAGCTGCGTCTTGGCCAGAACAGACTCCTTGCCATTGGTTCGCTGGACCAACGCGACATCGAACTTGATTTGAAGCGCAGCTCGAGACAGCGAGGCGTTAGGCTTGACCTTGTTCTTCTTCTCGTTACGCAGGTCTTTCTCTTTGGCAAAAAAAGCCTCGTAGTCAAACAGCGGATCGGGCAAATTGGCGCTGCCCATGCGTTCGACCTTCCATTCTGCCTTGGAGCCCATTAGCTCTTTGAGGCCCCGATACATCGCCGAGAAGAAGCTACCGGCGTCATAGTTGAAACGTTCACGCCACTCCTTTCGGCCCTTGGTGACAGTGAAGCGGAGAATCCGTTCGCTTTCGGCCTCCCGGAGGCCTGCATGGAGGCTATGGACCACCCGCGCAAATCCATCAAGAAAATCGTTGCATTCGATGGGCTTACCAAAGAGGGCCTTTTCCCAGCGCGCGCACAGCTTAGGGTCTTGTTCCAATAGTCGCCGATGCTTGGCAAAGAACTCCTCGTCCTCTTCATTGAAGTCAGCTCTGCGCTCGCGAGTTTTCAAATCCTCAAGGAGCTTGCGCCCCTCCTCGTCAAGAGCGTTCTCGGGCTCGCAGTCGTGATCGAAGAAGCGGATGGTCGAATCGGCCAGGCCCAACTGCTTCTCCTTGGGCTTGTCGAATGCCAGATAGACGCCATCACCTTCCCACTCGAACTCTGAGAGCTCAGCAGCAGCGTCCAAGTCGCCTGCCGGCGCCTCGATGAATGCCACCAATGCCTGCCGGGCGCCGTCAGCGATCTCTGCGCCGTGCTCAGTGAGCCGCTCTCGCATTTCATCTGGGTCCAGCGGTTGGCCATTCTGGCGGAGCTTCTTCAGCAACGGTGCGCGCTGCGCGAATAGCTTTCCGAAAGCCTTTTGCCATGGCTTGCGGAAGGCCGCGTAGGTCTTGGCGTTGTCAAAGAACGAACTGTCGCGAGGCAATCCCACCTTTGGCAGCGCATGGCCCACAGCGTTCCGGATAGGCAGTCCGCGCTTAGAGATAGCGCCGACGATCTCAGAGCAAAACTCTCCGAGCTGAACAAGCGAAAGATCGGACGATGCCAATAAGCCGGCAATCGCCGCGTGGAAGACTGCGCGGTCGTCCGGCACTGGAGACAGTCCCCCCACATGGAGCGCTGCCTCGACCCACTGCTCCGTTTCGGCACGCATCTCTTTGGCGCCGATGGCCATAACATGACCCAAGGTGTCGGCTAGGTTGTGCTCGTTGCCGTTGGCCGTCAGGATCGCAGCCTTGTCGGTATTGGCATTGTTGCGGACGAAGCCTGCGTTATGTGGGATGAGGGTCTCTGACGGCAGCCCTTGGCCTTCCACCAAGGCCTCAGGGATCCGCAAATCGACTTTGGCCACCAGTTCTGGGATCGCCAGGATCGCCCGCGCGACCGCGGCGATCTGCCCAGCTGAAAGCTTGTCAAGTCGGAAGAGCCCAGCAGTCTCTCCAGCATGGGCAGAGCTTGAAATGCGCTTGGCGAGGATGTCCGCGCCGACGCGCCCTATGATGCGATCGGTCAGCACGCGGCTTCTCCCCTGAACGTGAATGGGTTTTCCACAAATGAGCAGGAATCAGAGAGCCGGCGCACCAGCCCCAATCCAACAAGCCGGGCCTCGAGATTGTCCCGGTTTTCACTAAGCTCCTCTTGGTCGACGAGCTTGGCGGCCACCAAGCGCGCGCCTTCGACATCGCCAATGACTAGGCCGTATCGACGCTTGGCCTCGGCCAGGAATTCATCGAATTGCATACGATCGTCAACGATAGCCACCACGATGGACTTAATCAACCGGTCGTTGGGTGCATAGCGCGTGCGCCTCGAAAGCCTTCGGGAGCTGAGTCCGATCGCACGGGACCACGATGCGTGAATTTTGCCGACATGTTGCCCATGGCGAGCGAGTGCGAGGTCGGCCAGATCCGAGACGAGGCCATCCGGGCTCTTGCCAGAATAATCGTCATCATCGCCGCCATCAGAAGGCGGCCACTGGAACCATTCGCGCATCAGCTTGACACGCTCCGCCTCGGGAAATTCCATTGCATCCGCCTGCTTCCAGAGCGGATCCAAGCGGATGGACTCTACGTGCGCGCGAACCGCCTTAGAGGGCAGTCCCTGGTTGAATTGATAACTGTCGGCAGACAGTGCCCGCACCTTCGTGCGTTCCTTGGAGACGATCTCACAGACAATCTCAACCAACTCATCGTCCCCAGCTTGCCTTTTGGCGCGCTCCAAGAAGTAGAGGAGCATGTTCAGGCCGCTAATGGCAATCAGATGCTCCAACGCATCGTAGATCGGCATGTCCTTAGCTAGAATCGACAACCAGTCTTCACAGATCTGCTCGAAGCGGGGATTCTCGACCTCCGGTAGGTAGCCTCCAGGGCGGGAATCATCAGCAAGTTGCGGATGGCCCTGCAAGGCCCGGGCTAGTCGGTTCATAGGCGCATCGCGATCGAAGAGCTGCGTAGCCAGGATCTGCCCGAGCTCGGCTCCGCGTTTGGACCGGGTGAGCATCAAGTAGAGAAGCTCGCCCGTACGCGCGAAGAAACGCCGGTCGTTGGTCATCTTGCCACGTGAGTCGATCTCCAAGTCCTCATAGAGCGCGTCAGGGCCAAATGGGAAGGCAAACTTGGAGCTCCAGCGCTTATTGCTGCGTGCCTCGAAAGACGAGGAACGCAGCAGCTCAATGGCCTTGGCAAAGTCATCGAAGCTTGAAAATGCTTGTCGGAGGTACGCCATATCGCCATCACCATTACCCGTAGCGCCTTCGGCGAACTTAGCGAACCACTGCCTCCACTTCTCCTCGTCGGGCAGCGCACTTTCCGCGATTGCTTCGACATACGGATTATTGAAAAGAAGGCCTCGCAAGCGGATCTGCCGCTGAGGCTTGAACCGGACGGTACCGCCCGCTCGCTCATTAGATAGCAGCGGCCGATCCAGATTCGACCCAAGCACGCCCAGGAACTCCAGCACCGTTAAATGGGGAAGTTGCTCGTCATAGAGGCGATGACCCCAAATATTCTCATCGACGCAAAAATCGACGCTCTTGATCTCCGGCCTCTTGATGGTCGAACTCATACCGGCGCCCTCACAGTTACAGGACGCGCAAACCCGCGGCCTCCAGGTTCGATATCGATAAAATTTAGCGTGAGCGCTGAGGCTTCGCCCCCAATCTCTTCGTCGTCTACAGTGAACCCCGCCATTCGGACCAGTTCAGCCTTCCGCAGCAATTTGGCCTTGAAAGCTAAGAGATCCTCGAGGCATTCATTCGAGAAGCTTCCCGGCAACGCACCTTCGGCGACGCGAGACAGGAACTCATGGCGAATCGGCGTGAGATCGAAGCTCACGGAGTTGCCAGGGCTGGGCGCCAGGGACACGTCAAGGAGTGGCCTGCAGGTTTCCTCATCGAGCTTGATTGCCATGCCGATTCCGCCAAGCCTCCGCGATGGCGTCTCATGATCGCAAAGCACGCTGACGCGCGATTGGGTGAAGCCGCCGGAGCTCGCAATGAAAATGCGATCTACGTTTTCAAGCAGCAAGCCAGTCATCACCCTATTGAGCCCTTTGGTGATGCGGCCTCGGGTGGTATCGCTCACCGCCTTCTTGGCTCGCAGAGAATCAATGAGTTCCAAATAACTTCCAGCGAAACGGAAGGCCGTCATCGACCAATGCGGGTAACCGGCCTCGCCTTCGGGAAGGGTGAAAAGAAGCCTACGGCGCTGGGCTTCCAGCATCTCCAGGAATTCGGAAGCCCCGCCTTCGAGTCGGGCACTTTCATGACCCTCCAAGTAAGCATCCTGAGCTGATCGGAATACGGCGGTGGCTCCGTAGGCCGGATCGGAAGCCACCAAGCGATCGAAGTCAGCTTGCAGGCGCGTGTCATCCTTACCGTAGACCAGCAGACCGTCAATCGCATTGGTGGTCTCTTCGCCAACCCCAAAGCTAGCCATGGCCTTGAAGACCGGCCTGTCGGAGATCCTCCGCTTGGGCAGATTAGCGCCAAATGCGTTCGCGTAGACGCTGGCCTTTCCAAGAGTACCAATCTCTTGAATGCGCACGACATCTGCGCAAGTCATTAAGTTTTCCTTAGCGTCCTTGGCATCTGAATACCCCAGGACCATGTTCGAACACAGGGCGAGCAAGTCCCGCACCGGAAGATGCAAGCCATTCAGGCGGGCGATCTCTACTAGGTCACCAAGACGACGTGCTAGCTGTCCCCCGTCCGATTCGCCCAAGAGGCGCCTGCGGTTCTCGTCGATCGGGCAGATCTTGCCGCCCGATGCAAGTGAACAGCGCTTGCAGTTGTCCCACTCGGGATGCCCCGCGACAGCCCTGGCCACCTCGTCCAGCGTTTTGCGGCTGGTGGTACGGCTCAGATCAAAAACGGCAAGCCGATCAGGCGCCGGACCTGCTTGAAGAAATCGCTCCTGCAAGGGCTTGCGCAGCGGATGGTGCCGTCCTTGTCTACGACCCAATTGGCGCAGTCGGTCGAGCAATTGACCGTGGTTGGCCGCAAGAACGACCACTTCAGAATCATCGCCTCCAAGCACCGACCGTTCGAGTCGTTCCAAGGGGACGTCGCTCTCCTCGCCATTGAACTCAGAAAGGTCCTTGATAAAGACAGCCAAACGGCCATCTGCAAGCTGGAGCTCCTTGATGTTGCCCTCACCTGACCAGACTTGCGAATCCCCTCCAATCTTGGCCCAAAGGGCCCGACAGTGATAGGTTTTGCCATCGCCAGCTGTGCCGGCGATGAGTATGGAACCTGGGACCTTTGACTGGATGTGCTCGACCATCGCATCGAGCAGCGGTGTTGACAAGCTGATGGGCTGCACCTTGGCCCTACTAAGCGCGCCTGCCACGTATTCATCGAACATCGTCAAGTTGTTCGGTGTTGGGCCGTAGCTTCGTAGGAAGCGTACCCAGGCGCTGGAAGGCAGCACGGGGGAATCCCCTTCCCCTTGTGATTGAGTTTCATTCAATTTGTTCTCCCTCGGAACACTATTCTGGATCGCGTACCGCCTTCTAGGCAACCTTGGCGCTGAGAGTAATGGCCGTACTTTCTACTTAAGGTTTCGAAACCCCGAAACTCCCACTTTCACCATCACTCGTGCTGTCGAAGTCTAGCGCAAACAGGAGAGGCAATGCATCGCCCTCCTTAACATACGGCCGTTAATCAATACACTGTGGCCGCTGGCCACGGAACGTTTGGCGCGGATGAGCTTTGTTCCATATGACACAGCATTCCCAACTTTAAGTACCTTCGCCCAGACAGCCTCTGTTAATTACCATTCGTTATGGAGACTATAAATAGTTGCTGTGACCTCGATATGGACGTACGACATGCTAGTGCGATTGGCGACCAACAGGTGGGCGAGGTTTGCAACAGTCGCCAACTTACATAAGCAGGCAAGCAAGATTGTTCCGCAATCACTGGAAGGGTCTTTTGTAAGAAATCGGCTTCGTAATGGCCCACATGTTCTTCAAGTTCTTTGAGCCCGATGCTCAGTACTAGGCCTCGGGTTCCAACCGGATGCGGTTCGGGCATAACCGCGTCAGCCCTCTGACTACGTCCAGAACGGCAGCGCGCTCACCAAGGCCCGACGTTCTTTTGGCGGGCTGTGCAAGAATACTTAGGCGCTGAAAAAGGCACAAAAAGAGCCCTTGACCAAATGTAAAACAGAACCATACTTCTGGCAAACATCCCCGCTGTTTGCAAAAACATGGCGAAGCAATCGCGACTTCTTCACGGGCGTGCGAAAGGCTTTTTTGAAGCACCCATCGAGCTTGTTTTCGATGGGCCCGTACCGTTCGGACGAAACAAGGCGTTCTTGGTCCCGTGTTCGGCGGGTGTTTACTTGATCAGCGACCTTCGAGGGGTGCTCTATGTCGGACGAAGCAGAGACTTGCGTCGGAGGCTTATGGAGCACGTGGAGTTGCCGAGAAATGATCTTCTACAGACGGCGCGCCGTAGCCCCTTTGGGCCAATGCAGTTCCACTGGGTGCTGGAAGAGGACGATCTTGCGAGAGCGCGCCTTGAAAGGGAACTCGTTTCATGGTTGCGACCAGCGTGCAACAAGGTAGTCCCAGGCCCCAGGCCTGATCTCGACTAGGAGAAAGAAATGGCGATCTTAATCCCGGCGCTTAGAGCCAAGTTCGGCAACACGGAATATTACGAAGCGGTCATGTCCGCAAGAGATCTAGTCCAATCCGTACGCCCGCCTCGGGAGCTCGATGAATGGGCGAGCTTTAGCATTGAGGAGCGCATGCAGCGCGAGCCCGCGGTTGCGCGCATCAAGAAGGAACTCGCCCCCTACCTTGTAAATAATGCCGACCGCTTCTTTGGCTCGATTATCGTGCTGATTTATAAAGGGGAGATCACTTTTGAGCCACTGGCCTCATTAGCAAAGGATGTTCCGGCCGCGTACAAGAAGGCTGCAGCACAGCAGATAGGCTTCCTGACGATCGATAGCGGGACACTGATTGTGCTAGACGGTCAACATCGTCTCCTAGCCGAACGAATGGCGATCCAGCAAGAAATCTCCGGCCCCGAGTCGCCCAAAATTGGGGACGATGAAATCTGCGTAATATTTGTTCAGCACGAGAGCAACGTCAAGACGCGGCGAATCTTCAATACCGTTAATCGTTACGCCAAACCCACCAGCCGGGGAGACAATATCATAACCAGCGAAGACGATGGATATGCAATCGCCGCGCGGGGCCTGCTCCGCGACGATGAACCGCTGCACGCCGTGCAGGTTGATGGAAAAAAGGAGGATATTGTCGACTGGAAGAGCAACACGCTTTCAGCCAGGAGCATCAAACTAACAACGATTAGCGCGGTGTACGAGACCGTTAAGATGGTTTTGCACGACAAGAATATTTATCTTAACAAGCAGGAACGTCCGGGCGTCGAGCAAATGGAGCTACATCGATCCGAGGCGGCTTCGGTGTGGGGTGACGTCCTGAAAGGAATTGACGCTTATCGCGATGCCCTCGCCGATCCAAAATCCATCCCCGCTCGTCGAGCGGACGAATCCCAAACTTCGCTACTGTTCAAGCCAGCCGCCCAGATCGCCTTGTTCGACGGATTGCTGCGCGCGAGGAAGGAGTCAAAGTTTCCGCTAGCAAAGGTGATTGCTCGTGCGAACATGATTCCTGATTGGAGCATGACCACACCGGTTTGGCGTGACATCATAATCAAGGCAGGCGGCACTATTGATACGTCGGCAGATGCGCTTAGACGAATGGCGAGTCTGTTGCTATACCTGCTAGTCGCCGACCGCCTCGACGCCGCCACAAAATTCGGAGTGTGGAGCATGTATAACGAAGCACGCAATCCTGATGCGTTCAAAACTTGGAAGTCCTGCGGCCAGGTCGATGATCTAGAAGCACTGCCAAAGGCTGTGGAGAGCTCCAGTTACACCATCAAGGAGGCAAAGGAGTTTTCGGAAACCCACCAAACGGTCCTCGCGTGAGTATGGCGAAGCAATATGTTCATTAGCGCTTACGCGAGAACCACAAGCAATGAGGGGTTGCAGGCAAAAGCACTGCAACCCCTCGATTTGTTTGGTGGCCAATCAGGGCGCGGCCCCCGAAACTGCGGACATAGTTACAACGCAGGATGATTCACTTACTTGTGAATTTTTTCACCGTTCGGAGATGCGTTGGTCCATTAGACGTCAATGTTCTGTGCAATTAACGCATTCGACTCAATAAAGTTCCGCCGCGGCTCCACCTCATCCCCCATAAGGGTGGTAAAGATCTGATCCGCCGCAATAGCATCCTCAATCTGCACCTTCAGCAGGCGACGTTGGGTGACGTCAAGCGTAGTCTCAAACAGCTGCTCAGGGTTCATCTCACCAAGACCCTTATACCGCTGACGAGAAACCCCGCGCTCAGCCTCAGCCAGCAGCCATTGCATAGCCCCGTGGAAATCGTTGACAGTCTGATCGCGCAGCTTTTCGCCTTCACCCCGCTGCACCTTGGTGCCTTCCGGGGTCAGGCCCTGGAAGGTCTTGGCAGCATTAGACAGGGCAGCGTAATCAGCCCCATGAACAAAATCCGCATCCAGATGCGACAACCGCACGTTCCCATGATGCCGACGCGCAATCATCAACCGATGCTTATCCGTCTTCTCATCAAACTGCGCGTAGACGTCAGCGGTACCGTCATCATTAACAGCCGCCCCAATCAACGTCTTGGCATGCATCTCAGCCAATTTGGCCTTCAGCGCCACGGCAGACGCCTCAGCAGCAGCCGCGCTGTCGAGATCCAACGCCACCCCATCAGCAATAGCACGCAGGGCATCGGTATCAACAACACGTGACAGGCGAGAAATCACCCCCTCAGTCAGCTGATACTGCCGCGCCAACTCAGTCAGCGCATCGCCATTGATCTCCGTACCATCCGGCCGCACCAGCACAGCCTTTTCCATCGCCAGCTTCAGCAGGTAGGCATTGAGCTCAACATCGTCCTTGATATACCGCTCTTCCTTGCCGTGCTTGATCTTGTACAGCGGCGGCTGCGCGATATAGACATAGCCGCGCTCGATGATGTCGGGCATCTGGCGGTAGAAGAACGTCAGCAGCAGCGTGCGGATGTGTGAGCCGTCCACGTCAGCATCGGTCATGATGATGATGCGGTGGTAGCGCAGCTTGTCCAGGTTGTAGTCGTCCTTGCCGATGCCGGTGCCCAGGGCGGTGATCAGGGTCAGCACTTCCTGGCTGGACAGCATCTTGTCGAAGCGGGCGCGCTCTACGTTCAGGATCTTGCCCTTCAGGGGCAGGATGGCCTGGAACTTACGGTCGCGGCCTTGCTTGGCGGAGCCGCCTGCGGAGTCGCCCTCCACCAGGAAGAGTTCTGACAGGGCGGGGTCTTTTTCCTGGCAGTCGGCCAGCTTGCCGGGCAGGCCCATGCCGTCCATCAGGCCCTTGCGGCGGGTCATTTCACGGGCCTTGCGGGCGGCTTCGCGGGCGCGGGCGGCGTCTACGATCTTGCCGCAGATGATCTTGGCGTCGCCCGGGGTTTCCAGCAGGAAGTCGTTCAGGGCCTTGCCGACGAGTTCTTCCACGGGCAGGCGCACTTCGGAAGAGACCAGCTTGTCCTTGGTCTGCGAGCTGAACTTGGGCTCTGGCACCTTGACGGAGAGCACGCAGGACAGGCCTTCGCGCATGTCGTCGCCGGTGGTTTCCACCTTGGCTTTCTTGGCGACTTCGTTCTCTTCAATGTACTTGTTGATGACGCGGGTCATCGCGGCGCGCAGGCCGGTCAGGTGGGTGCCGCCATCGCGCTGCGGGATGTTGTTGGTGAAGCAGAGCACCTGCTCGTTGTAGCCGTCGTTCCACTGCATGGCCACTTCCACGGCGATACCGTCTTTTTCGGTGTTGGCGTAGAAGATGTTGGGGTGCAGCACGCTCTTGGAGCGGTTGATGTACTCGACAAAACCCTTCACGCCGCCGGAGAAGGCAAAGTCTTCTTCCTTGCCGGTGCGCTGGTCGACCAGCTTGATGTGCACGCCGTTGTTCAGGAACGAGAGCTCGCGGATGCGCTTGGAGAGGATCTCGTAGTGGAACTCGACGTTGGTGAAGATCTCTTCGTCGGCCAGGAAGTGCACTTCAGTGCCGCGCTTGTCGGTGGCGCCGATGATCTTCATCGGCGAGACTTCAACGGGCTGGCCGTCGGGGCCGGTCACGGTCTCGACGATGCGGTTCTGCACGTCGCCCTTGGCGAATTCGATCAGGTGGACCTGGCCGTCGCGGCGCACGGTCAGGCGCAGCCACTTGGACAGTGCGTTCACGCAGGACACGCCCACGCCGTGCAGGCCGCCAGACACCTTGTAGCTGTTCTGGTTGAACTTGCCGCCGGCGTGCAGCTCGGTCATGGCGATTTCCGCCGCGCTGCGCTTGGGTTCGTGCTTGTCGTCGAACTTGACCAGGGGCGGGATGCCGCGGCCGTTGTCGACGATAGAGATCGAGTTGTCGCTGTGGATGGTGACCTGGATCTCGGTGCAGTAGCCGGCCAGCGCTTCGTCGATGGAGTTGTCCAGCACCTCGAAGACAAGGTGGTGCAGGCCGGTGCCGTCGGAGGTATCACCGATATACATGCCCGGACGCTTGCGTACCGCCTCCAGGCCTTCCAGGATCTGGATCGAAGAGGCTCCGTAGGTGTTTTCCTGCTGCGGGTTCTGCTGTTCGGTCATGTCTTTCTACTCACGGCAATGGCGGAATTCGGGCCGGGCCGGCATAGCGGCGGGGCGCGAAATGGTCCGCATGGCGGGTTACTAAAAACGGCAAAAGGGGCGGATCGTCGTTTCGATCCTGCCCCCGCTGCGGGATGGTCATCCCCAGGACTTCCCGGCCTGGGCCGGGTGTCGTTGCGTGCCGTTTGCTGCTCCGGTTCTTGTCTGGTCTGGTCCTGTTACCGGATCATCAGATGCGCATCGGCATGACGACGTACTTGAAGTTGTCGTCTTCCGGCACGGTAATCAGCGCACTCGAATTCGAGTCGCCGAGGCTGACCTGCACCTGCTCGCTCTTCAGGTTGGCAAGCACGTCAAGCAGGTAGGTCACGTTGAAGCCGATATCGAGCGCGTCGCCCGAGTAATCGAGTTCCAGCTCTTCCTGCGCCTCTTCCTGGTCGGCGTTGGTGGAGCTGATCTTGAGCATGTGCGTGTCGAGGATGCAGCGCACGCCCTTGAATTTGTCGGTCGTCAGGATCGCGGTGCGTTGCAGTGCCTGCTGCAGCCGCACACGGTCGATGGCGAAGGCGTTCTTGTAGCCCTTGGGAATCACGCGCTGGAAGTCGGGGAACTTGCCTTCAACCAGCTTGGAGATCAGTTCGATATTGGCGAACGTGAACTTGACCTGGTTGGCGGCCAGCTGCACCTGCACCGGATCGTCGTTGTCTTCCAGCAGGCGCTGCAGTTCCAGGATGGTCTTGCGCGGGATGATGACTTCCTGGCGCGCGCCCACGCCGACGGCTTCGGTTTCCAGCTCAACGCCGCAGTACGCCAGGCGGTGGCCGTCGGTGGCGACTGCCATGACCTTCTTGCCTTCCACCACCAGCAGCATGCCGTTCAGGTAGTAGCGGATGTCCTGCTGCGCCATGGCGAAGTGGACCATCGCCAGCAGGTGCTTGAAGGTCTTCTGCGGCAGGCTGACGCTGGCGTTGAATTCGCTGGCTTCGGCAACGGTCGGGAATTCCTCGGCGGCCAGCGTCTGCAGTGCGAAGCGGCTCTTGCCGGATTGCACGGTCATGCGCTTGTCGTTGAGCGACAGGGCCACGTCGCCGTCAGGCATGGCGCGCAGGATGTCCAGCAGCTTGCGCGCGGCCACGGTGGTGGCAACGCTGTCGCTGCCAACGCCGCATTCGGCGTGCGTGGTGATCTGGATCTCGATGTCGGTCGAGAGGAAGGAAACGTTGGACCCGGACTTGCGAATCAGCAGATTGGCCAGGATCGGGAGGGTGTGGCGGCGCTCCACGATGCCGCTCACGATTTGCAGCGGACGCAGCAGGTTGTCTCGCGAGGTTTTGACCAATTGCATTGAATTTATCCTTCGTCGTTTGTAATCGGCGACCGCAGAACGCAAACAACTCCGAATTCACTTAGGAATCAAGGAGTTAATATGCCATTGTACCAAGGATAAGCCGCTGCGGTGAAGCGGGGCGGGACCGGCCGGGGGGCCAGCTGTGCCCAAAAAGCCACGCTGGCGCTGCCCGTACTTGCCATCCCGTCCCGACTCACCGCAAAGCCTTATCAGTGGCCATTTTCCGGACACTTGCCCCGGCGACGCTGACGTTAATTCCCCAGGCGCCACGGGATGTCCGTGGCGCGCACCCTACAGTATGCCAGCCCCGAGGGGCCGACCCTTCAAAACGCCTTCCCGGGGGTTCCCGGGCATCGGCCATGCATCAGCCCTTGAGCGTTTGCTCCAGCACGTGCAGTTCATGGTTGAGCTGCGCGTCCTTGCTGCGTTCGTCGGCGATCTTGCGCACGGCATGCAGCACGGTGGTGTGGTCGCGGCCGCCAAAGAGCTCGCCGATTTCGGGCAGGCTCTTCTGCGTCAGCTCCTTGGCCAGGTACATCGCAATCTGGCGTGGCCGTGCAATATTGGCAGGGCGCTTTTTCGAATACATGTCAGCGACCTTGATGTTGTAGAAATCCGCGCAGGTCTTCTGGATGTTCTCCACCGAGATCTGGCGGTTCTGCACAGTCAGCAGGTCCTTGAGCGCTTCGCGCGTCACCTCGATGGTGATGTCCTTGCCGTGGAAGTTGCTGAACGCCAGGATCTTGCGCAGCGCGCCTTCCAGCTCGCGCACGTTTGAGCGCAGGTGCTTGGCGACAAAGAAGGCAACCTCTTCGGGCACGTTGACGTTTTCCGCGGCGGCCTTCTTCATCAGGATGGCCACGCGCATTTCCAGCTCGGGCGGCTCGATGGCCACGGTCAGGCCCGAGTCGAAGCGCGAGATCAGGCGGTCGTCGATGCCGGAAATCTCTTTCGGGTAGGTATCGCTGGTGATGATCACCTGCGCCCGGTTGGCAATCAGGGCCTCAAAGGCATAGAAGAACTCTTCCTGCGTGCGGTTCTTGCCGGAGAAGAACTGGATATCGTCGATCAGCAGCAGGTCCAGCGAGTGGTAGTAGCGCTTGAACTCGTCGAACGCCTTGCGCTGGTACGCCTTGACCACGTCGGACACGTACTGCTCGGCGTGGATGTAGCGGATGCGCGCGCGCGGGTTCTCCAGCAACATGAAGTTGCCGATGGCGTGGATCAGGTGAGTCTTGCCGAGGCCCACGCCGCCATAGAGATACAGCGGGTTGTACGACTTGCCCGGGTTGTTGGCCACCTGGATGGCCGCGGCGCGGGCCAGCTGGTTGGCTTTACCAGTGACGAAGTTGTCAAAGGTCAGGATCGGGTTCAGGCGCGAGCGCTCATGCACCGTGTCGCTCGGCTGGTGGCCGGGCATCGGCGTGGCGCCGCCCATCTGCTGGTGCGGCTGCTGCTGGGGTTGCTGCGGCGGCGCGCGGTAGGAGCGGGCGCTGGCTTCGGCGGGGTCCATCTGGACCACGTCGATCTCACCCATGTCGGCGCCGTGCGGCTGGTGGCCGTGCTGGCCAGGGTGGGGCTGGCCGCGCGCACCGGCCGGGACCGGTGCGGCGGACGGCATGCCGGCCGGATTGCCCGGATTGCCATAGGGCGGTTGCCCCATGCCGTAGCCGGCCGCGCTGACCGGCTCGCCATAGCCATAGCCGGGCTGCTGGCCGGGCATGGCGAACGGCGGCTGGCCCATGGCCTGGCCGCCCATCGGCTGGGCGCCGGGATAGCCGCCCATGCCCGTACCCGGTGCTGCGTGGCCGTCCATGCCGCCCGGGCCCATGCCGGGCTGGGCCGGCTGCATATAGGCAGCGGCACGGCCCGACGCGGCGGGATCCAGCACGAACTGGACGCTGACCTGCGCTTCCCAGTACTCGCAGGCCAGTGCGGTGATGCGCCCCGAAAACTGGCTCTTGACCCAGTCCAGCTTGAAACGGTTGGGCGCGGCAATGCGCAGCGCGTGCGTTTCTTCATCGAACGCAACGGGCGCCAGCGGCTTGATCCACGTTTTGAACTGTTGCGGCGTCAGCTCGCGCTCTAGTTGCGCTGCTGCCGCCTGCCAGAAATCTTGCATTGTTTGTTTTTTGGTAATCGTACCCGGCCGCAAATCAGCGGTTCCCCCGGCACGCCACAAGCAGCATCTACGCCGCGCGATCCGGGCCATCCTTACCGTATTAGGAATCAATTCCGTTCGGTGAGGCCTCCGCGGCATGCCAATGCAGCAGCAAGCGAGCCTTCAGGCTCGCCGCACTGGCGTGCGTTCAGTCATGCGTTGCCGCGGTGGGGGCCCGGGTTGCGCCTGCGCCACGCAGCCCGTGTTGTGTTTGGACCCGGATTGTACCCCCGCCCCTGAGTTATCCACAAAGGATAAGTCTGTGGATAACTTGTGCAAATGCAGTGGATTTGTGTGCACAACCCTTGGTGCGATGCGGCTTTCCGGGGTGTGGAAACGGGGGAAATCTCAGGCAAAACAGGGACTTCGCCTGTGGATGGATGCGGTAGAGGTGGCCCTCGGGACACTTGCAGTTACCCACTGGCCTTTGTGGACAATGGCGCACCACGGGCCACAGTCGGGTGTGGCAATTGTGCCGGTGCACACAGTCTTTCGCCTTGACATTGCCGCAGAAAATCGGTTAAATGCCGGGTTCTGCGATGCGGCAGGGGATCACGTATGCGCATCGCCGGGTCTGGCCTGTTCGTGCCGTCCTTGCTAACAGGTTAGCGACCTGCACATGCATAAACACGGCCGGCAGCAAGACAGAACCAGAATCGTCGGCAATCCCGCTGCAGTGTCTTGCCAGCGGCAGCCCCATGCGAACCATACGCGGCGGCCACGGCACCCCGGCACCGGCCGGTGTCAGGCGCGCCCAGATCAACCAGAGAGTGCAACATGAAACGTACCTACCAACCTTCCGTTACCCGCCGCAAGCGTACCCACGGCTTCCGTGTCCGCATGAAGACCCGCGGCGGCCGTGCCGTCATCAACGCACGCCGCGCCAAGGGCCGCAAGCGCCTGGCCATCTGAGGCCGGGGCGACTGGTATGACGGCGCGCACTGCGTTGCCGTCATGGCCTGACGCCTCACCTCAGGGACGGCCGGCAGCTTGCCGCAGGGCTCAGCTAGTTAGTCAGCAGTATCTCTCGCCAGCATTGCCCAGCGTGTCTGCCCATGCCTTCCCCAAAGCCGCAAGGCTGACAAAGACGGATGAGTTTTCATCCGTTTTTGCTTTGCGGCCCCGGCGTCGCAGCCCGCATTTCGTGCTCTATGTGCGCGCCAATGACCGGCCGGAAGGCCGCCTTGGCGTGGTGGTGGGCAAGAAGTTTGCGCCGCGCGCCGCTGAGCGCAACCTGGTGAAGCGCATGGCGCGCGAGCTGTTCCGCCAGCGCCGTGAGCACCTGGCCGGGCGCGACGTACTGCTGCGCCTGCAAGCCAGGTTCCCGCGCGCGGAATTTGCGACGCGCGCGGCGGTCAGACAGGCGTGCCTGGCGGAAATCACCAGCTTGCTGGAAATTGCCGCCAGGCCGCTGCCGCCACCGCCGGCGGCAAACCCCGCTCCGCCTGCGCCACCCAGCCAGGCACCGGGCCTTCCAGCCTGACCACCCCGCCATGAAGCCGATCCTGCTAGCCCTGCTGCGTATCTACAAGATCGCCCTGAGTCCTTACCTGGGCTCGCGTTGCCGCTTCCTGCCGACCTGTTCCGACTACGCCCGCGACGCCGTCATCCATCACGGCGCCGCGCGCGGCAGCTGGATGGCCGCCTGCCGGCTGTGCCGCTGCCATCCTTTCGCCCAAGGCGGGTATGATCCCGTGCCGGGCACGGAAGCTGACGACACTGCCAGGCCGGACACCCACGCGGGCCGTTCCGTCCATGCCGCCGCAGGCCATGCGCCTGTTGCGATCCGTCTGCCCAGACCCTGATTTCTCCGACCACAGCCAGACATGGATATCAAACGCACCATCCTCTGGGTCATCTTCTCGATGTCCCTCGTGCTGCTCTACGACAACTGGCAGCGCTCCCAAGGCCATGCGTCGATGTTCTTCCCGAGCACGACCCAACAGGCCGCCTCGGCGCCCGCCGCCAGCGGCGCTGCCGCGCAGGGCGACGTGCCCAAGGCCAACGTGGCGCCAGGCGCAGCGGGTACCGCTGCCCCGGCCGCGCCGCAGGCCGCGGCCCAGCCCGCCGGCGAGAAGGTCGTGGTGACCACCGACACGGTGCGCGCCGAGATCGACACCGCCGGCGGCATCGTGTCGCGCCTGGAGCTGCTCAAGGAGCATGAGAAGGACGGCAAGCCGGTGGTGCTGTTCGAGCGCGACAAGGTGCGCACCTACATGGCACGCTCGGGCCTGATCGGCGGCGACCTGCCCAACCACACCACGGTGTTCACCGCCGCCCCGGGCCCGCGCACGCTGGACGGCGCCGAGCAGCTGGAAGTGGCGCTGACCGCCGAGAAGAACGGCGTGAAGCTGGTCAAGACCTATGTGTTCCGCAAGGGCAGCTATGTGGTCGACACCAAGTTCGCGGTGACCAACGCGGGTGCCGCGCCGGTCTCGCCGACGCTGTACCTGGAACTGGCGCGCGACGGCAGCAAGGTCGAGCAGTCGCAGTTCTACAGCACCTTCACCGGTCCGGCCGTCTACACCGACGCCGACAAGTACCACAAGATCGACTTCGAAGACATCGCCAAGGGCAAGGCCACCGTGCCGGCCGCCGCCAACAATGGCTGGGTGGCGATGGTGCAGCATTACTTTGCCTCGGCCTGGATCCCGCAGACCGGCAAGGAGCACAGCTTCTACGTCCAGCAGATCGATCCGCACCTGTACCGCGTGGGCGTGCAGCAGCCGCTGGGTGAACTGGCCCCGGGTGCCACGGTGACCACCGATGCACGCCTGTTCGCCGGCCCGCAGGAAGAGCACATGCTCGAGAAGATCGCCCCGGGCCTGGAGCTGGTGAAGGACTATGGCTGGCTGACCATCCTGGCCAAGCCGCTGTTCTGGCTGCTGGAGAAGCTGCACGGCTTCCTGGGCAACTGGGGCTGGTCGATCATCGCGCTGACGGTGCTGATCAAGCTGGTGTTCTTCCCGCTGTCGGCGGCGAGCTACAAGTCCATGGGCAAGATGAAGGACCTGCAGCCGCGCATGACGTCGATCCGCGAGCGTTACAAGAACGACCCGCAGAAGATGAACCAGGAGATGATGGGGCTGTACAAGACCGAGAAGGTCAACCCGCTCGGCGGCTGCCTGCCCATCGTGATCCAGATCCCGGTGTTCATTGCGCTGTACTGGGTGCTGCTGTCGTCGGTGGAAATGCGCGGCGCGCCGTGGCTGGGCTGGATCCATGACCTGTCGGTGCCGGATCCGTTCTACATCCTGCCGATCGTGATGGCCGTCTCGATGTTCGTGCAGACCAAGCTGAACCCGACCCCGCCGGACCCGGTGCAGGCCAAGGTCATGATGATCATGCCGCTGGTGTTCTCGGTGATGTTCTTCTTCTTCCCGGCGGGCCTGGTGCTGTACTGGGTGGTGAACAACATCCTGTCGATCGCCCAGCAATGGCAGATCAACCGCATGCTCGGCAAGGGCAAGGCGGCAGTGGTGGCGAAGAGCTGAAGCTGTTGCAAGTTGCGGTAAGCAAAAAAGCCCGGCAGTGATGCCGGGCTTTTTGTTTGATGGATCGGGGCGCTGACAGCCATCACCCCTCGTTGATCACCGCCCGTCTATAGCGCAACCATGTCGAAATCCGCTTTCGCCATGCCGCAGTCCGGGCAGCTCCACTCCAGCGGGACCGCGCCCCACGGTGTGCCGGGCGCGATCCCGTGCTCGGGCATGCCGAGCGCTTCTTCATAAACGAATCCACAGATACGGCACTGCCAGATGGTCATGCGGCCCCCCGCAGCGAGGGCGCACGGGTGGAGACGCCGGCGGCGCGCGCGGTGTTTTCGATCTCTTCGACCAGCGGGGCGATGCGCGCCAGCTCGGCGCGGTTGTCGTCGTCCCACGGATGGAAGCCCGGGCGGAAGTAGCTGAGCCATTCCGGGATCATCTTGGGCAGCACGCCGGGCGAGGCCCACAAAAAGCGCAGCGCGCCGCCAAACCCGGTCAGCTTGTTGCGGCAGCCCTTGTCGCCCATCACCAGCGCGATGTGGAACACGAACACCATGGCCCAGAACGTTACCGTGGTGGTCAGCATGGTGAAGGTGCGCAGGAAGTAGCGGTAGGGGCCGGGCTTCATCACCGTGTTCCAGACATCGTAGGCCACGGCCTTGTGCTCGGTTTCTTCCAGTGCGTGCCAGGTCCACACCTGCCGGTAGCCGGTCTCAGAGGCCGCGCCCATGTGGCGCTGATCCTGCAGCAGGCCGCCGGCCAGCATCGCGGTGTAGTGCTCCAGCGCGATGGTGTGGGCCAGCTGCCAGGACTTGGGCAGGATCTTGCGCAGCAGGTCCAGCAGCTTCCACACCGAGCGGTCCAGCGCCGCGGCGGGCAGGCCGGCGTCTTCCATCAGCCGGTTGTAGAGGATGTGCTCGCGCGTGTGCATCGCTTCCTGGCCGATAAAGCCGGCGATGGCGCGGCTCAGTCCGGGGTCTTTCACCTGGTCGCGGTAGTTGCGCACACTGTCCATGAAGAAGCGCTCCCCGGCGGGGAAGAAGATCGACAGCGCGTTGATGAAATGGGTGACGTGACGGCCCCGTTCGTGCCAGTCGCTGATGCGTTCTGGCGGCAGGTGGGGATGCACGTCGCGGCGGACTGGCATCATGGCGGTCTCCTTGGGTAAAGGCCGGCGCGTGTTGCGCCGGTGGGAATTCATTGGGCGGCCAGGAACGGCAGCAGGTCTGCTGCCACGCGTTGCGGGTCTTCTTCCATTGGCACGTGGCCAAGCCCCGCATAGCGGCGCAGCTGCGCGCCGGGGATGCGCTCGGTGAAGGCCTGCGCGTGCGCGGGCGGGATCCAGCGGTCGCGCTCGCCCCACAGCACCAGCGTGGGCGCGCGCACGCTGCCGAGCAGGTGGGTATCAAGCTGGGCAAAGTCGAGCCTGGGCACCATCTTGCCGACGGCCTCGCGGCTGCCTTCGGCGTAGAAGAAATCGACGTAGCGGCGGAAGGTGGACTCCGGCACGCGTGAAGCATCGCCATAGACGTCGCGCGTGGCGGCGCGGATGATGAACTCCGGCAGCATCCACGGTGCCGACCAGCGCACCGGCGCATGGCGGAACAGGTCGATGTAGATCGGCAGCCGCATCGGGAAGCCGGCGGCGTCGATCAGCACCAGCTTGTCGACCGCATCGGGCCGGCGCACCGCCAGGTCCCACGCGATCAGCCCGCCCAGCGAGTTGCCGATGATGCTGGCGCGGCGCACGTTCACCGCGGCCAGGAAGGCATCGATGAAGTCGCGGTAGCGGTGCACGTCCATGGTTTCGATGCGGCCGCGCGCATCGCGCAGCGGCCCGGTCAGCCCGAACGGGGCGAGGTCCAGCCGCAGCACGCGGTAGCGCTGCGCCAGCGCCGGCACGATCCCCTGCCACGTATGCAGCGAAGCGCCGAAGCCGTGGATCAGCACCAGGGTCTCGCCGTCGGCGGGGCCTTCGTCGGTGTAGTGCACCATCGCATCCAGCACGCGCACCCAGCGCGAGGCCGGCAGCGCATGGCGCTGCGCCAGCGTGGCGCGAGACAGGCTGAACAGCCCTACGCGGCCCTGCCCGAACCAGCGCGTCAGCGCCCCCGGTGGCGCCAGCAGCGCAGCATCCTGTTCGATCGCGAGCCGGTTCACGGGCGCTCTCCCTGGCCGACCGAGGCCGGTGCCGCAACCGGGCCCAGATCGCGCTTGCGGCGCGTCTCGCGCACCACCAGCGACTGGTAGGCGGCGGGCAGCAGCCGCGCCATGGCATCGGCAGCGTAGGCGTCGGGTCCGATCAGCACGCGCCGGCGGTTGCGGCGCACGCCTTCCAGGATCACGCGCGCGGCCTTGTCGGGCGAGGTGATGAAGAATTTCTCGAACTCATCCTTGCCGTGCTGCGCGTCGCGCACCAGGAAGCCGTTGACGCTGGATGACACGCGGCTGGCCTGGGCGATATTGGTCTTGATGCCGCCCGGGTGCACGGTGGTGGCCGACACGCCGCAGTCCATCAGGTCCAGCTCCTGCCGCAGCGATTCGGTGAAGCCGCGCACCGCGTACTTGCTGGCGTTGTAGGCGCCCATGCCGGGCTGGGCGAAGATGCCGAAGATGCTCGACGTATTGACCACGTGGCCGTCGCCGCTGGCCTTCAGGTACGGCAGGAAGGCCTTGGTGCCGTAGACCACGCCCCAGAAGTTGATGCCCATGATCCATTCCAGGTCGTCGTAGCTCATGCCCTCGACGGTGCTGGACAGCGCCACGCCGGCGTTGTTGAAGATCAGGTTGATGCGGCCGTGGGCCTCGGCGGCCGCGGCGGCCCACGCGTAGACCGCGGCGCGGTCGGCCACATCCACGGTGTGCTGGGTGATGCGGGCCTGCGGTGCGGCGGCCATGGCCTGGGCCACGGTCTGCGCCAGCCCGGCCTCGTTGCGGTCTGACAGCGCCAGGTGGCAGCCCTGCCGTGCCAGCGCCACCGCCAGCGCGCGGCCGATGCCCGAGCCGGCGCCGGTGATCGCGGCAACCTTGTTGCGGAAGTCCTTCATGTCCGGTCTCCTTCCGGTGATGTCGTTCTTTTGGGTGTGAACCAGGGGGAATGCGTGTGCGTCAGGCACCGGCGACCGTGGCGATATCGGCCGGCCCGGGCTGCGTTGCGGTCTCGTCCGGCAATGCGCGCCGCACCGGGTACAGGTCGTAGTCGGTCATGCGAAAGCTCGCCGTGGCGCGGCGGAACTGCCAGGTGAAGCCCGGCCACAGCGTGGTGTTGCGGCCGCTGCGCGGGTCGATGTACCAGCTGGCGCAGCCGCCGGCGGACCAGATCGCATGGCCCAGCCGCGCCTGCAGCCGTTCGTTGAAGCGGCGCTGCACCGGCTCGCGCACGTCCACCGCCTGCACGCCTTCGCGGCGCATCTGCTGCAGGGCGTCCGCGATGTAGGCCACCTGCGACTCGATCATGAACACCATCGAGCTGTGGCCCAGGCCGGTATTGGGGCCGACCACGAAGAACAGGTTGGGGAAGCCCGCCACGGTGGTGCCCAGGTAGGCCTGCGCGCCGTCGCGCCAGGCATCGACCAGGTCCACGCCGTCAAGGCCGGAGATCACGCCGCGCGGCAGCGGGTCGGTGGCATGGAAGCCGGTGCCCAGGATGATGCAGTCGGCGGGCCGGCGCGTGCCGTCGCGCAGCACGACCGCGTCGCGCTCAACGCGGGCGATGCCGGTGGTGACCACGTCCACGTTGTCGCGCGTCAGCGCCGGGTAGTAGTCGTTGGAGATCAGCACGCGCTTGCAGCCGATGGTGTAGTCCGGCGTCAGCGTTGCGCGCAAGGCGGGGTCGCGCACCTGCCTGGCCAGATGGCGGCGCGCGACGCGCTCCACCACCTTCATGATCTTCGGATGCAGCACGAAGCCCAGCACGCGCGATTCCAGCATCCAGTAGATGCCGGTGCGCACCAGCGTCTGCGTGAACGGCAGGCGGCGGAACAGCCAGCGCTCGGTCGCGCTGACCTCGCGATCCGGCTTGGGCATGATCCACGGCGGGGTGCGCTGGTACAGGTCCAGCTGCGCCACCTGGGGCGCGATCTGCGGCACGAACTGGATCGCGCTGGCGCCGGTGCCGATCACCGCCACGCGCTTGCCAGCGAGCGCATAGGCGTGGTTCCAGTGCTGCGAGTGGAAGCACTCGCCCTCGAACGAATCCAGCCCCGGGATATTGGGGTAGGAAGGCCGGCTCAGCCCGCCCATGCCGGAGACCAGCACGCGCGCCCGCACCACCTTGCCGTCTGCCATCTCCAGGCGCCACACCTGCGCGGCCTCGTCCCAGGCGGCGTGGCGCAGTTCATGGTGCAGCCGCAGGTGCGGGCGCAGGCCGAAGCGGTCGGTGCAGCCTTCCAGGTAGGCGCGGATCTCCGGCTGGGTCGAGAACATGCGCGACCAGTCGGGGTTCGGCGCGAATGAAAAGGAATACAGGTGCGACTGCACATCGCAGGCGCAGCCCGGGTAGTGGTTGTCGCGCCAGGTGCCGCCGACGGAGCCGGCCTTCTCGAAGATCAGGAAGTTGCGCTCGCCGCGTTCGCGCAGCTGTATCGCCATGCCGAGGCCGGCAAAGCCACTGCCGATGATGGCAATGTCTGTGTGCTCAAGGGCAGGGGATGCCTGCTGCGGCAGCTCCGCGGGTGCATTCATGGGCGCTCCTCACCGTTATTACAGTGTTTATTGTGACATTGATGGATGTCATCGTAGGAAGCGCAGGGCAGGTGGTCAATGCCGTGAGTTGAAGGATGGTTCTAATTTTTAGGGATTTCCAGCGGCGTTTCGCGCACATAAAACAAGGCGATGCCACCCCGCAGGCGCTTGCGCCATGGGATTCGGTCGTGTGTTTGAAACCGGGAGATTTTTTTCAGGCTTCGCGGATCACGAAAGCGTGGCCGCAACATTCAGGCGCTAGGCCGCCTGTCCCTTGCGGCGCCAGCCGTGCGGCGTTTCACCGGTCCAGCGCTTGAAGGCGTGGGTGAAGGCACTCTGCTCGGAATAGCCGAGCCGCATCGCGCACTGCGCCAGGCTGATGCCGGGATCGGCAAGATACTGCTCCGCCAGCGCGCGCCGCACGTTATCCACAAGCTGTGAATAACTGATGCCCTGCGCCTGCAGCCGCCGCTGCAGGGTGCGCACGGGCAGGCTCAGGTGCGCGGCCACGTCGGCAATCGGCAATTCGCCCTGCGGCAGCCGCCCGCTGATATAGGCACGCGCCTGCGCCAAGGCGTCGGCCCCGGCCGGCGCGATCTGCTGCAGCTGGGTATCGGCGATGCGCGTCATCTGCGCCTGCATGCCCGCGTCGGCCTGCAGCGACGGCAGGTCCAGCAAGGCCCGTTCGATATGCATGGCATGGCGCGCGGCGTTGAAGACCACGGGGCAGCCGAACACCTCGGCATGCAGGCGGGTATCGGCCGGCGCGGGATGCGGGAATTCCACCTGGGTGGCCACGTGCTGCTCACCGATCAGCCAGCGCGCGAACACCACCCAGGTTGCCATGTGCAGCTCATGCGCATGGCGCGACAGCGGGCCATGCCGGGCTTCCCAGGTCATGCAGGCGGCATGCGGCGTTTCGATCAGGCGGGTGCCGCCGATATCGTTGGCCAGCACCTCATAGCGGATGCCTTGCAGGATGGCGTCGCGCACGGTGGGCGTGGTCAGCACCACGTAGCCCATCTCGGCATAGTGGCGCGGCGCGAAGGCGGCGCCGGCGCGCAGGCCGACATCGGGATCGCCGGTGACCTGCTCCAGCCAGTCGAGCAGCGCCAGGTAGGCGGCACCGGGAATGCGCGTGGCGGTCTGCGCACCGGTGGCGTGCAGCAGCTCGGGCGACACGCCGACGGCGCGCAGCTGTTCGGCCGGGGCAATGCCCTGGCGCGCGCCGTGGTCGAGCACGGCGCGGAGGTAGGCGAGCGAGACGGTGCCCAATGCGGTGCCCGCTTGCGTACCACTGGCACCGCCGTCGGGCTGGTTGGCGCGTGGCATCAATTCACCTGTCGTGCGGGATCAAGACCGGGCACCGATCTTTATCCATACTCCGGGTAGCGTCAATGCGGGCCTGCCCCCGCCTGAATACAAGAGACCGACGCAAGGAGACAACATGGCCCCCAATCATCCACACCGCCGTGCGGATGCCGATGCCGAGGCGCTGCACGCGCTGACGCGGCGCGGCTTCCTGAAAGTCGGCCTCGGCTTCTCGGCCGCGCTGGCCTGTACCGCGCTGGTGCCGTCGCTGGCCGGCTGCTCATCGGCCCATCCCGCGCCGCAGGCCGGCATGACCTGGCTGCGACCGGAAGACGTGGCGATGTTGCGCGCGCTGCTGCCGGCCATCGTCACCGAGCTGGCCGAAGCGCCGCCGCCGCGGCGCGCGGCCCTGGAGCAGGACGCGCTGCGCAATATCGACGCGACCTGCGCCGCCATGGGCGCGGGCGCGCAAGCCGAGCTGCGCAAGCTGTTCGGACTGCTTGCCAGCATGCCGCTGCGCTGGGCGCTGACCGGCATCCGCCAGGACTGGAGCGCGGCCACGCCCACGCAGGTGCAGGCCTTCCTGGCGCGCTGGCGCGCCAGCCGCCTGGCCACGCTCAATGCCGGCGCGGTGGTGCTGGTCAAGCTCATCAGCGTGAGCTACTACGTGTTGCCGGCCGCATGGGCGGGCAGCGGCTATCCCGGCCCGAACGCGGCCGTCTACAAGGCGCTGCACGCCTGATCCCCGACATGGCCATCGACAATCTCTACGACGCCGGCATCGCCGCCGGCTGGAAGGTACTGGACGCTGCCACCTTCACCACCACGCGCACGCTCGATGCCGACGTCGTCATCGTCGGCAGCGGCGCGGGCGGCGGCATCAGCGCCGAGGCGCTCAGCCGCGCGGGCCTGCGCGTGGTGCTGCTGGAAGAGGGGGCGCTGCGCACCTCGGACAGCTTCCGCGACATGGACGAGAACCGCGCCTATCGCGAGCTGTACCAGGAGGCCGCGGCCCGCACCACGGCCGACGGCGCCATCGCCATCCTGCAGGGCCGCTCCGTCGGCGGCAGCACCACGGTCAACTGGTCATCGAGCTTCCGCACGCCGCCGCAGACGCTGGCGCACTGGGCCACGCATCACGCCGTCTCCGGCCACAGCGAGACCGACATGGCGCCGTGGTTCAGGAAAGTGGAAGAGCGCCTGGGCATCGCGCCCTGGGCGATGGCACCCAATCCCAACAACGACGTGCTCAAGCGCGGCTGCGAGACGCTGGGCTGGGAATGGCACGTGATCCCGCGCAATGTGAAGGGCTGCTGGAACTCCGGCTATTGCGGGCTGGGCTGCCCGGTCAATGCCAAGCAGTCGATGCTGGTGTCGACCATCCCCGCGGCACTGGCCAGCGGTGCGACGCTGGTGCACCGCGTGCGCGTGCGCACGCTGGACCATGACGGCAAGCGCGTGCAGTCGGTCACCGGCGAGGCGCTGGGCGCCGATGGCTACACGCCCACCGGCGTCGGCGTGATCGTGCGGGCCAGGCACTTCATCGCCGCCGGCGGCGCCATCAACACGCCGGCGCTGCTGCTGCGCTCGCGCGTGCCGGACCCGCATGAGCGGCTGGGACTACGCACGTTTATCCATCCGGTGAATATCAGCATCGCAAAAATGCCGGAGCGCATTGATCCTTATTATGGCGCACCGCAGTCGATCGCTTCCGACCACTTCCAGTGGAAGGACGGTGCGACCGGGCAGATGGGCTACAAGCTGGAGGTGCCGCCGCTGTTCCCCGGCATCAGCGCGGGCGTGGTCAACGGCGTGGGCGAGGCACTGCGCCGCGACATGGCGCAACTGCCCCATACCAACGCCATGCTGGCACTGCTGCGCGACGGCTTCGTGCCAGAGAGCGCGGGCGGGCGCGTGCGGCTGGCGGCCGACGGCAGCCCGCTGCTGGACTATGAGATGAGCGACTACGCCTGGGACGGCGTGCGGCGCGCATGGCTGAGCATGGCGCAGGCGCAGTTTGCCGCCGGCGCGGAGCGGGTGCGGCCCGCCCACCTGGACGCCGCCGAGTACCGCAGCTGGCCCGAGGCGCGCGACGCCATCGCGCAGCTGCCGCTCAAGCCGTTCCGCACCGCGCTGTTCACCGCGCACCTGATGGGCGGCTGCGGCATGAGCGACGATGCGCGCGGCGGCGTGGTGGACAGCCATGGCAACCACCACCAGCTGGCCAACCTGTCGGTGTTCGACGGCTCGGTGTTCCCGACCAGCGTGGGGGCCAATCCCCAATTGTCGGTGTTCGCGCTGACGGCGCAGAATGCGCACGCGCTGGCCCGGAGCCTCACGTCATGAGGTATTGGCCGCGCAAGCCTGCAATGTCCTGCATTGCAGGCATCCGGCATGCCTGCTTCATGCAGGTTGCCGGCGACATTGTTGTGCGATTCCCCACACCAGTGGCGCAATTAGAATGTCCACTCCAATTCAGCTCTTGTGAAACGCTCGAAGCGGTGGATAGGCTTCGTACAGCTGTTTCAAGCATCCGTATGCCGTCAGAGCAGGGAGCGGAACAGCGTAGCAAATTGCTAAGGGGTTTAAGGCAGCAACGAAGAGAGACGCCCCCATGAAGACCGGCAAAAGCTCGGCAGGAGACACCAAGGCCCGGATTCTCGACGCCACGGAAAAGTTGTTTACCGAGGTCGGCTATGAAGCCACCTCGCTCAGGCAGGTCACGTCGCGCGCCATCGTCAACCTGGCCGCCGTGAACTACCACTTCCGCAGCAAAGACATCATGATGCACGCCGTGCTGAGCCGGCGGCTGGATCCGCTCAACGCGCGGCGCCTGGCGCTGCTCGATGCGTGCGAAGCGCGCTGGCCCGGCAACAGCATCCGCTGCGAGCACGTGATGGGCGCGCTGTTCGTGCCCGCGCTGCAGATGGCACGCGACCCGTCGGTGGGCGGGCCGTCGTTCCTGCGGCTGCTCGGGCGCGTGTATTCGGATACCTCGCCCTTTATCCAGCAATACCTGCTGGAGCACTACGCCCCGGTGTACGGGCGCTTCTTCGACGCCTTCTCGCGCGCCATTCCGGCGCTGCCGCGGCATGAGCTCGGCTGGCGCCTGCAGTTTGCGCTCAAGGCACTGGCCGGCGTGCTGGCCGGCGAAGAGCTCACCAGCCTGCTGCCGGTGTTCACGCAGGGCCGGCAGATGAGCGATGCGCACGTGCTGGCCCAGCTCACCGCCATGGTGGAAGCCGTGCTGAACGTGGCGCAACCCAGTGCGGACGACTTCTCGGCCCTGCAGTCGGTGTTCGAGCTTGGCGAGCAGCAGCAGGCCAGGGAGCGCGCCAGCAGGCTGGCCGCGGCGCAGTCTGCCGATGAACTGAGTGCCAGTTGCGCCGCGATGGCGGCAACCATGGGCGATGCGGCCAGCCAGACCGCCGCCGCCCTCGGCAAGGCCCGCATCAGCGCACGCACCGTGCGCAATGAGGGCACCAAACGCTCAGCCGTGACCAGCATGCCGGTCCGCGCGCGCGAGCAAACCGTGAGCTTCCCCAGCAACCCGCTGGATGACTGGATGCGAATGCGCACCAGGACATAGCGGCGCGCGCCGCACCCGGTTACCGCCGGGCCGGCGCCACCGCCCTCACGCAAAAACTGAACCGTCGATCCATCCAGCGAGGCCACGCACAGGCCCCGCGGACCCCGTGCGCCTTATCGGATTTTCCAAGGGCGCGGCGGTGGCCCCGTTCGCCCTGCGCTGCCCGCGCTCCGCCTCCTGGCGGACATCTTGAGGAGGAAGCTGCCATGTCGATCCAACCGCTTTACCTTGCCGCCGTCGCCGGTGCCGTCATCGGACTGCTGGCTGCGCCACTGGCCATGCCCCCGGTGGCCATGGCCCAGACGGCCACAACCACCGCCGCCGCGGGCACGGGCTATGACGGCCAGACATCCGCACAGCAAGCCGCACTGTTCTCGCGCCAGGTCGCCAGCGGCGAACTCGCGCGGCTGTCCGATGAGCAGGTGCTGGCCGTGTTCCACGCGCTGCAGCCGGACGCGCTGCTGAAATGGGCCCGTGCCGGAATGAACCGCTATCCCGAGTACGAGTACTGGATGTCGCGCCAGGAACGGCTCAACAACCAGTGGCAGGAGCAGCCCGCCAGGATGCAGATCCGCTACCGCCACCAGCCGCGCCAGCTCTATGCCAAGTGGCTGCCCGGCGGCGCGCAGTCGGGACAGGAAATCATCTACGACGAGACCCGCCGCAAGGACGAGATGTACGGCCACCTGGGCGGCGTGCTGGGCTTCACCTCGATGTGGATTGCGCTGGACGGCACCCTGGCGCGTTCGCAGTCCAACCACACCGTGCGCGACCTGGGCTTCCAGTTCGTGCTGTCGATGCTGGAGCGCGACGCCAGGTCCCTGCGGGCCGCCGGCCTGTCCGAGAAATACAGCAAGGCCGAGATCGTGCAGGAGCAGGGCGTGCGCATGGTGGCGCTGACCTGGGACCTGCCGGCCGGCGCGCCGCAGTACTACGCCAAGAAGGTGCAGCTGATGCTGGACCTGAAGCATCCGTATATCCGCGTGGAAACCGCCTGGGATGCCGACGGCAACATGGTCGAGAAGATCGTGTTCGACAAGCTGGTGCGCAAGACCTTCGAGGCCTCGGCGTTCGATCCGGCCAATCCTGACTATCGCTTCTGAGATGCGGCAAAGCGGCGCGCACCGTGCGTTTGAATCGGTGGCTGCGCCGCTTTGCCGCGCAGTCCGTGCAACACCCGCAATCCACCGCCACGTGCGGCATGCACGCCAGGCGCGCCTGTTTGGAACGGCCGCTCTATTGACGCAAAAACACGCGAGCGGCGAGAGTCGCCGCACCCGGGAGGGATCCGGCCGCAGAGCCGGACACCAGATCCAGAACCAGGGGTCGCCAAGAAAAAATCAGGAGACAGGCAATGACCATGTCGATGCTTCGACGCAGCACTTTGGTTTTGACAGGGGTGAGCCTTGCCGCGGCGCTGGCCGGCTGCGGTGGCGGCGGCGGCGATGAAGAGGCGCCGCGCGCCGGCACGCAGGCACCGCAATGCGCTGACACGGGCACGTGCCCCGCGCAGGGGCCGGTCACCATCGGCGGCCCGCCGGGGTCGTTGTGCCCGGCGGCACTGGACTACAGCACCACCTTCACCGGCGGCTCCGGCGCGGGCGAACTGGTGAAGCTGCGCTTCGACACCGCGGCCCGCACCTACCAGCTTGAGATCATCGAGTCGCCGGTGCCCAAGCAACCCGGCAGCGTCAGCCCGACGCGCGCGGGCGTGACTTTCACCGGCACCTTCGCCAACCTGACCTCGCTGCCGACCGCCGAGCAGAACCGCTGCGCAGTCGCGCTGCAGACGGCCACCGCATCCGACGGCACCTCGCAGGCCAATATCGACAGCGCCAGGCCGCCGGTGATCTTTCTGGGCAATGGCGTTGCCGGCGGCGGCATCCCCGGTGCCACCATCTCCTATCCGGGCGTGCTCGGGCTGGGTGCGATCCCGGCCACCACGTTCCCGTTCTACCCGGTGCTGGCATTCGCACAGACCGAGACCGACTTCACCAGGGTGGCCGGCAGCTACAACCTGCTGGGCTACCACCAGGTGCCGTCCGGCGGCTCGCTGACTTCGTCGAGCCACTTCACGCCCGCGACCGCGCAGACCACCGAGACGCTGAACGCCGACGGCAGCTGCACGGCCGCGGCCGGCAGCTGCCTCAGCACCGGCAACAGCTGGAAGCTGCGCAGCGCCGATGGCGCCTTCGAAAGCAGCAATGCGGATGGCAGCCGCCGTTACCCGTCGTTCCAGAGTGCGGCCATCACCAGCAACAACGCCAGCCGCGCCAAGGGGCTGATGGTGGTGGGCAAGCTAAACGGCGCACTGGTGCCGCTGCTGGTGCGCACCGGCTACGCGCAGATCTCGCTGCTGCCACTGACGGTCAATGTCGACGACGAATCGGGCCTGGCACTGATGGCGCCGGCGAAGGCACTGGCCAGCGGCCAGCTTGACGGCGGCTATATCGGCTCGGGCAGCGACTTTGTCTACACCGCCTCGCTGGTCAAGGGCGCGCGCGTGGAGCTGCTGGACCCGATGACGATGAACCAGACCGGTGCCTTCCAGCTCGACTTCACGCAGAACGCGCCGGGAATGATCGCCACCACCGACAACAGCGGCACCACCGGTGCGCTGATTGCCAGCGGGCGCGTGTTCAGCCACCTGTCCGGCACCGGCAGCGCCAGCCCGACCTTCCGCGTCGGCGTGCTGGCAGCACCCTGAGTCCACCAAGAACACACAAAACCGAGGAGACCACGCCATGCAACCCCATCGACTGATCCTGCCGCGGGCCTCGCGCCCATCCACGGTGCCGGCGCGTGCGCTGGCCGTGGCCGCCACCGCCATGCTCGCCGCCTGCGGTGGCGGCGGCGGCGACGACGCGCCGTCCACGCCGGCCGCGGTGCAGACGCGGCTGTGCCCGGCAGCGCTCGACTACTCCACCACCTTTACCGGCGGCACCGGCTCCGGCGAGCTGGTGAAGGTGCAGATCGACACCACCAAAAAGACCTGGCAGGTGACCTTCGTGGACTCGTCGGTGCCGCGCCAGACCGGCACCGTGCAGCCCACGCGCAGCGATCCCACCAACGGGCAGAACGTGATGCGCGGCACGCTGAAGGCGGAGACGGGGTTGCCGACCGAGAAGCTCAACCAGTGCGCGTTCGAGCTGAGCGGCGCCAGCCTCGATCCGAACCGTCCGGCCAAGCTCTTCGTCGGCGAAGGCGTGGTGGGCGGCACCATCCCGGGCGCGCGCATCCAGTTCAACGGCGTGCTGGGCGCCGGCGCGGTGCCGGACACCACCTTCCCGTATTTCCAGTTCATCGGCTTCGCGCAGACCGAGACCGACCTGTCGAAGATTGCCGGCCAGTACAACGGCACGGGCTTCCACGAGGTGCCGTCCAAGCAGTTCCAGCTGGTAGCGCAGGACTACCGCATGGCGCTGGCTGCCGATGGTTCCTTCACCGTCTGCGACAACGCCACCAACACGTGCGAGCGCAAGGGCAACAACTTCGTGCCGCAGGCGAGCGGCGCGCTGCTGTCGACCAACTACAAGGCCGAGAGCCAGCCGCCCACGCTGGGCGGCACGCTGGGCAAGGCCTACCTGATCGTGGGCAAGCTGCGCGGCCAGCTGGTGCCGGTCATGATCCGCGTGGGCTATGCCAATGACACGCTCGCCAACGGCCCGCTTGGTGCCGACGACGAGATCGGCATCGGCATGATGGCGCCGGCGGTAGCGCTTACTGAAGGCACGGTCAACGGCGAATACGTCGGCGTGGACAGCAACTTCAACTACCGCGTGACGGCACTGGTCGGCGCCGCGGCCACCATGATGGATCCGTTCCGGCCGCATGATGCCTCGCTCGCCATCCCGTACCGGCTGGATTTCTCGCAGCAGGTGCCGGGCGTGGTCCGCACGTCGCGGCGCGATGCGCCTGCAGGCTCGGCGCCGACCGGCAAGCTGATGTTCACCGGCGGCGTGTTCGGCTTCCTGGAACAGCGCGACAGCGGCCCGTACTTCACCGTCGGCGCATTCGTGCAGTAAGCACGCTGCCAGGCCCGGGCCATTGCAGCCCGGGCCACTGCGCCACGATCCGACCATACAGAGACATCCACTGCCCGGGGACACAAGATGAAAACCATACGCCTCACGCTCACACTGATGCTGGCCGCGCTGGCCAGCTTCGCCCTGCCTGCCCACGCCCAGAAGAAGGGCGACAACGTGGTATCCGCGGGCTGGTTCCATATCCAGACCCACGGCCAGAGCGCTCCGCTGACTACCACCTTGCTCGACGTGCCGATCAACTACCCGCTCGGGCTGCCGTCCAGCTTCACCGCACCGGGCAGCAGCATCTCGTCATCCAACGCCAATACGCTGGGGCTGACCTTCAGCCACTTCGTCTCCGACCATATCGCGATCACCGCGGTGGGCGGCATCCCGCCGGAGTTCAAGCTCTACGGCCACGGCGAACTGATCCCGCCCGGCCCGGCCGGAGCGCTCGGGCGCCAGAGCCTGGGCGATCCGTCGCTGAACCCCATCGTCACCAAGGCACGCCAGTGGAGCCCGGCGGCGATGGTGCAGTACCACTTCCTGGATCCGGGCACGCGCTTCCGCCCGTTCCTGGGGTTGGGGGTGTCGTACAACTTTTTTACCAACATCGAGGTCAATCCGGCGTTTGCGAGCTCGGTCAACAACAACCTCGGCGCGATCCTGGCGGCGGGGGCGGGCATCCCAGGTCCGACTTCGGTGAGTGCGGATGCGTCGTCGTCATGGGCGCCCGTGTTCAATATCGGCGGCACCTACAACTTCGACGAGCATTGGGGGCTGACGGCGGCGGTGACTTATATCCCGCTGAAGACGACGTCGACGATGACGATCAAGGCGGCCGACGGGACCGTGCTGTCGACCTCGAAGACCAAGCTGGAGCCGAATCCGCTGGTGTTCTTCCTGGCGGCTTCGTACAAGTTCTGACGCTGAAAGAAAAAAACGACGCGCCTGAGCGCGTCGTTTTTTATTGCTGCAACGGCAAGCGGCAACCTTTACTGCGTCACCGTCCCCGGTTGCGCAGGCGTCGCCTGCTGCGCCACCGGACTGTTCTCCTGCAAGCCACCGCCCAGCGACCGGTACAGGTCGATCGCGTTGTTCAGCCGCAGCTGCCGCGCCTGGATCAGCGCCTGCTCGGCGGTGAACAGCTGGCGCTGCGCATCGAGTTCGTCCAGGTAGCTGGCCACGCCGCTGCGGAACCGCAGGCGCGCCAGCTCGTAGCGCGCGGCTTCGGCGTTGCGCACCTCTTCCTGGCCGGAGACCTGGTCTTCCAGCGTGCCGCGTGCTACCAGCGCATCCGCCACTTCCGCGAAGGCCGTCTGGATGGTCTTCTCGTAGTTGGCGATCTGGATGTTCTTGCGCACGTTGGCCAGGTCCAGGTTGGACTTGTTGCGGCCATAGTCGAAGATCGGCAGCGTCAGTTGCGGCGCGAACGACCACGCCTTGGTGCCGGCATCGAACAGGTTCGAGAACGTCGGGCTGATGGTGCCAACGCTGGTGGTCAGCGTGATGCGCGGGAAGAACGCCGCGCGTGCCGCGCCGATATTCGCGTTGGCCGACAGCAACTGCTGTTCGGCCTGGCGGATGTCCGGGCGTTGCTCCAGCAGGTCCGACGGCAAGCCCGCGGGGATATCGCTGATGATGCGTTCGTCCGACAGCCGCATCGGCTCTGGCAAGTTCCCGATGCTGCCGATGGGCTTGCCCACCAGCACTTCAAGCGCGTTCTGCGCCTGCGCGCGCTGGCGTGCTAGCTGCGCGGCGGCGACACGCGCCTGGGCCACCAGCGACTCGTTGTCGCGCAGGTCCAGCGCGGATGTGGCGCCGACGTCGAAGCGCTGCTTGGCGAGCCCATAGGTGCTCTCGCGCGCCTTGAGCGTGTCCCGCGCAATTTCGTACTGCTCGGCAAAGGAACGCTCGGACAGATAGGCCTTGGCCACTTCCGACACCAGCGAGATATACGCCGAACGATGCGCCTCTTCGGTGGAGAAGTACTGCGCCAGCGCCGCGTTCGACAGGCTGCGCACGCGGCCGAAGAAGTCGAGCTCGTAGGACGAAATGCCCAGGTTGGCCTGGTAGACCTGCGTCACCCCGGGCTGGCCGAGCACGGTCGAGGTCCCGGCGGCGTTGGTGCTGGCTCGGGTGTAAGCGGCGTTCGCGTTCACCGTGGGCAGCAGGTCGGCGCGCTGCACCTGGTACAGCGCGCGCGCTTCTTCGATGCGCAGCGCGGCGGTGCGCAGGTCGCGGTTATTGTCCAGCGAGGTCGCGATCAGCGACTGCAGGCGCGGGTCGCGGAAGAACTCGCGCCAGCCGATGTCGACGGCGCGGCGGGTCTCGCCGCTCTTGGCCTCGGCAGTGGCGTAGCCCTCGGGCGCCACCGGGAAGCTGTCTGCCACCGGCGGGGCAGGGCGGTCATAGTGGGGCGCGAGCGTGCACCCCGTCAGAACGCCGGCCACCAGCAGCAGTGTGGTCAGAGTCTTGGTCATGTTCAGATTTCCTCTTTCGGCTCGTGCCACTTCTGGTCGAGCATGCGCTGGCGCGCACTGCCCTTGAAGCGCTTGCGCACCACCACGAAGAAGACCGGCACCAGGAAGATCGCCAGCACCGTGGCCGTGATCATCCCGCCCATCACGCCGGTACCGATGGCGCGCTGGCTGCCCGAGCCCGCGCCGGTGGCAATCGCCAGCGGCAGCACGCCCAGGATGAACGCCATCGACGTCATCAGGATCGGTCGGAAGCGCAGGTGCACTGCTTCCAGCGTGGCTTCGATCAGGCCCTTGCCCTGCGCCTGCAGGTCCTTGGCGAATTCCACGATCAGGATGGCGTTCTTCGCCGACAAGCCGATCGTGGCGATCAGGCCCACCTTGAAGTACACGTCGTTGGGCATGCCGCGCAGCGTCACGCCGAGCAGCGCGCCGAGCACGCCCAGCGGCACCACCAGCAGCACCGAGAACGGGATCGACCAGCTTTCATACAGCGCGGCCAGGCACAGGAACACGATGATCAGCGACAGCGTGTACAGGATCGGTTCCTGCGAGCCGGCCAGGCGTTCTTCATAAGACTGGCCGGACCACTCGAAGCCGAAGCCCGGCGGCAGCTTGGCGAAGTTCTCTTCCATCACGCGCATGGCTTCACCGGTACTGCGGCCCGGCGCGGCCTGGCCCGCCAGCTTCACCGCCGGCATGCCGTTGTAGCGCTCCAGGCGCGGCGAGCCCATTACCCACTTGGAGGTCGCGAACGCGGCAAACGCCACCATGTCGCCGTTGTTGTTGCGCACGCGCAGCTTGGTCAGGTCGTCCGGCAGGCGGCGGTCTGAGCCTTCTGCCTGCACGATCACCTTGCGCACCCGGCCTTCATAGATGAAGTCGTTGACGTAGTTGGAGCCGAACGCAATCGACAGCGTCGAGTTGATGCTCGCCACCGTGACGCCGAGCGCCTTGGCCTTCTCGCGGTCGATGTCGATCTGCAGCTGCGGCGCATCTTCCTGGCCTTCCGGGCGTACGCCCATCAGCACCGGGCTCTGCGCGGCCATGCCGAGCATCATGTTGCGCGCTTCCATCAGCTTGGCGTGACCCTGGCCGGTGCGGTCCTGCAGGCGGAAGTCAAAGCCCGAGGAGTTGCCCAGCTCGGAAATCGCCGGCGGGTTGAGCGGGAAGATGATCGCGTCCTTGATGAACGACAGCGCGCCGAAGGCACGGCCCACCAGCGCCTGCGCGGTCTCGCCGTCGCCGGTGCGCTCCTTCCAGTCCTTCAGGCGCACGAACGCGATACCGCCGTTCTGGCCGCGGCCGAAGAAGGAGAAGCCCGCCACCGTGATCATCTGGTCAACCACCTTGCTTTCCTTCTGCAGGTAGTAGTCCTCGATCTGCTTGAGCACACCGATGGTACGGTCCTGGGTGGCGCCGTTGGGCAGCTGCACCACGGTGATCATGTAGCCCTGGTCCTCATCGGGCAGGAACGACGACGGCAGGCGCTTGAACAGCACCACCACGCCGACGATGATGACCGCGTAGATGATCAGGTAGCGGCCGGTGCGCTTGAGGATGCGCGCGACCACGCCCTGGTAGCTGGTCGACGCGCGCGCGAAGGTGCGGTTGAACCAGCCGAAGAAGCCCTTCTTCTCATGGTGATGGCCGGCTTCCACGGGCTTGAGCAGCGTCGCGCACAGCGCCGGGGTCAGCGTCAGCGCCAGCAGCGCCGAGAACGCCATCGAGGAGATCAGCGACAGCGAGAACTGGCGATAGATGTTGCCCACCGAGCCCGAGAAGAATGCCATCGGGATGAACACCGCGGTCAGCACCAACGTGATGCCGACGATGGCGCCGGTGATCTGGCCCATGGCCTTGCGCGTGGCTTCACGTGGCGAGAGTCCTTCCTCGCTCATGATCCGCTCGACGTTCTCGACCACCACGATGGCATCGTCCACCAGGATACCGATGGCCAGCACCATGCCGAACATGGTCAGCACGTTGATCGAGAAGCCGAACGCCAGCAGCGCGCCGAATGTACCCAGCAGCGCGATCGGCACCACCAGCGTCGGGATCAGCGTGGCGCGGAAGTTCTGCAGGAACAGGTACATCACCAGGAACACCAGCACCACGGCTTCGAGCAGGGTCTTGATCACTTCCTCGATCGAGATCTTGACGAAGGCCGAGGTGTCGTAAGGCACCGAGTACTGGTAATCCGCCGGGAAGTTCTTGGACAGCTCTTCCATCTTGGCGCGCACCGCGGTGGCCGTGGCCAGCGCGTTGCCGGTCGGGGCCAGCTTGATGGCGATGGCCGCCGACGGCTTGCCGTTGGTGCGGGCCAGCGTCGAGTAGTCGGCGCCGCCAAGCTCCACCCGGCCCACGTCCTTGATGCGCACCGAAGACCCGTCCGGGTTGGTGCGCAGCAGGATATTGCCGAACTGCTCAGGCGTGGTCAGGCGGCTTTCGGTGGTGACGGTGGCGTTGAGCTCGGTGCCCTTGGGCGAGGGCGTGCCGCCCAGCTCGCCCACGGCGACCTGGATGTTCTGCTCGCCCACCGCGGCGGTGACGTCGGTCGGGGTCAGGTTGTAGCCGGTCAGCTTGGCCGGGTCCAGCCAGATCCGCATGGCGTACTCGGTGCCGAACAGGTCGGCCTGGCCCACGCCCGGCACCCGGCGGATCGAGTCGATCACCTGCGCCGAGACATAGTTGCCGAGCTGGATCGCGTCGGCCGTGCCGGACTTGGACGACACGGTCAGGAACATCATGTAGTTGTTCCCGGCCTTGTCCACGCGCACGCCCTGCTGGCGCACTTCAGCCGGCAGGCGCGCTTCCACGCGCTTGAGGCGGTTCTGCACTTCGACCGAGTTCAGGTCGACGTTCGAACCCGGCGCGAAGGCGATGGTGATGCTCGCCAGGCCGGACGACTCGCTGGTGGAGTTGTAGTAGAGCAGGTTAGGGGCGCCGTTGAGCTCCTGCTCGATCACCGAGGTGACGGAATCCTCCAGCGTCTTGGCCGACGCACCCGGGTAGGTGGCGGTGACCGAGATCGTCGGCGGGGCGATGTTCGGATATTGCGCGATCGGCAGCTGCAGGATCGACAATATGCCGCCCAGCACGATGATCAGCGCGAGCACCCACGCGAACACCGGCCGGTCGATAAAAAACTTGGCCATAAACTGGCTCCCTCTTGGTCTAGCGGTCTAGCCGTATTTGCCGTATTGGTGGTACGGCAGGGTTCAGCCTTGCTTGGCGTCAGACTTGGCTTGCTGCGGGCCCTCGGCCTTGGGGGCCGAGGCCGGCGCCGCCGGGGCGGAGGCCGTCGCCGCGGCCGGTGCCGAGGCCCCGGCCGGCTTGAACGGTACCGCCCTGGCCGGCGCACCGACCTTGACCTTCTGCAGGCCTTCGACGATCACCTTCTCGCCGCCCTTCAGGCCTTCGGTCACGACCCAGCGGTCGCCAATGGCCTGCGGCGCCTTGACCGGCACCGCCGCGACATTGCCGTCCGTGCCCACCACCATCACGCTGGCACCCTGCGCGCCGCGGATCAGCGCCCGCTGCGGCACGGTCAGTGCGTTCTCGTCCACGCCCTGCTCGATCTTCACGCGCACGAAGGTGCCCGAGAGCAGCTCGCGCTTCGGGTTCGGGAACTGCGCGCGCAGCGTGATCGCGCCGGTGGTCGGGTCGACCGTCATGTCCGAGAACAGCAGCTTGCCGGTGTGCTCGTACTCGCGGCCGTCTTCCACGAACAGGCGCACGTTGGCGCCGCCGTTGACGCCCTTGACCACGCCGGACTCGATGGCGCGGCGCAGGCGCGTGACTTCCGAAGCCGGCTGGGTGAAGGTGACCCACATCGGGTCGACCTGCTCCACCAGCGCCAGCTTGGTCGCCTCGCCCTTGCCCACCAGCGCGCCCTCGGTCACCAGCGCACGGCCGGCGCGGCCGCTGATCGGCGCGGTCACGGTGGTGTAGCCCAGGTTGATCTGGGCGGTGCGCACCGCCGCCTTGGCCGAGGCCACGTCGGCGTTGGCCTGGCCGGCGGAGGCCACGGCGTCGTCGTACTCCTGCTTGCTGACCGCGTTGACGGCCACCAGGGGCTTGTAGCGATCGGCCTTCAGGCGCGCCGACACGGCGTTGGCCTCGGCGCGCTGCAGCGCGGCCTGGGCCGAAGCCAGCGTGGCCTGGTAGGGTGCCGGGTCGATGCGGAACATCACCTGGCCGGCCTTCACTTCGCCGCCTTCGGTGTAGTTGCGCGACAGCACGATGCCTTCGACGCGAGCACGCACTTCGGCCGTGCGTATGCCTTCCAGGCGGCCCGGCAGTTCATTGACGACGGCGACCGGCGACGGCGACACGGTCACCACACCCACTTCCGGCGGCGGCGGGGCGCCGCCTTCGGCCTTCTTGTCGCCGCAGGCAACAAGCGCCACGGCAGACAGTGCCGCTAGTGCATAGGCAGCAACGCAACGGATACGTTGGGACTTCCTCATCGATAACCCCATGATGGCAATTTGAGATCTGCCGCATCGTCCCGACCTGTCATCCGACAAACGGATACGACACAGCCCGCCGCACGGTTTGCGGCGGACAAAAGCGTGATGCTAGCCACAAATCGCGGCGTCGCAGTGTCAAATGCGACGAACGGCGGCTTTTATGTAACGACTGGATTCATGACCGGCTGGCCTGCGGCAGGGATTGCCAACTGTGCTGGGTATGTCACAGAAGGCGGCTGGCCGAATGCCGGACAAGCGCGTATTATATATACATTCAAGCATGTATGTTAAGTTGATGTTGCAGAAGGGACTTTCGGCGCACAACCTGCGCCGCAGGGCCGCGGCAATACGGATCCCGCCCCCGGTCAAACCCAACCGGCCGGTCCAAATTGCTCCCCACCCGTTCGGAATCACGGCGCAAATCGCCGGCTCGGGTTAGGATGCGCGCCGTCGTATCGGCTCGCAGGCTGCAAGCACATTGGCATGTGACGACAACGACCCGCCGGCGCATGCGCCGGCCGTGCGGCTGCCACAGCGGGGCCGCACCCAGGGAGAACCAACAAGGCTGGCCATGACGGATCCATTGCGTCATGCCGCCGGCACCAGAGACAAAAATGGTCAGACGTACCAAGGAAGAGGCGCTTGAAACGCGCCACCGGATTCTCGACGCGGCCGAAGCCGTGTTCCACGCCCGCGGCGTGGCACGCCCGTCGCTGGCGGACATCGCCGAGGCGGCGGGTGTCACGCGCGGCGCGATCTACTGGCACTTCAAGAACAAGAGCGATGTGTTCGCCGCCATGTGCGACCGCGTCAACCTGCCCGTGGAAGCGCTGTGCGACCCCGAGCGGCTCGCGCGCCAGGAAGACCCGCTGGGCGGCATCCGCGACATCTGCGCCTATGTGATGCGCCAGACCGTGGTCAACCCGCGCTGGCGCCGGGTGTTCGAGATTATCTTCCACAAGTGCGAGATGGTGCAGGACAACGGCGCCATCTTCGAGCGCCAGCGCCAGTCGCACCAGGAAGGCCTGGTCAAGATGCGCGAGCACCTGCGCCTGGCCCTGGAGCGCGGCCAGCTGCCCGCCGACCTGGACCTGGACCTGGCCGTCAATGCCTTCCATGCCGCCATCGGCGGGGTGCTGGCGCACTGGCTGTTCTCGCCCCAGGACTTCGACCTCGACGCCAACGCCGAGCGCATGTCCGACGCCTTCATCGATACCCTGAAGTTCTCGCCGGCGCTGCGCCACGGCTACGTGCCGCGCCCGATGGCGGCGCTGGACCGGGAACTGTCCACGCTGTGCCAGCAGGCCTGCCCCAACGCCCAACCGGGCGGGCTCGATACCGGCGACCTGGTCCCCTGAGCGGCGCGCTTATCCGCGCTTATCCGCGCATGGCCTCGCGCCAGCGCGCCAGGAATGCGCGCTTGCGCATCGCGTCCTGCGCGGCCAGCAGGCCCGGGCCGACGCTGATCGGCTTGAGCGCGTAGCCCAGCCGCTCCGACAATGCCGCCGCGGTGTGCACGCTGTCGGTATCGGTGCGGATGGTGTAGAGCTGCGAGGTGGACTTGGCCAGCAGCGCCTGGCCCTCGCGCGAGAGCAGGTAGTCCAGCCACAGCCGCGCCGCATTGGGCCGCGGCGCGCGCCGGGCAATAAAGGCTACTCGCGACATCACCAGCGTGTAGTCGCGCGGGGCGATCACGTCGATGGCCGCGCCACGCTCCATCAGCGACAGCGCGTACGAACCCAGCAGGTTGTAGCCCATCACCAGCTCGCCGCTGGCGATGCGCTCGATCATCTCGGCGGTGGACGCCGACAGCTGCACCCCGGCGCGCCCCAGCGCCTGCGCCAGGTACCAGAACTCACTGCCCATGCGCGCGTCCTGCTGCGCCAGCAGGTAGCCCACGCCCGAGCGCTCCACGTCATACGTCACCACCTTGCCATGCCAGCGCGGCGCGTGCTCCTGCAGCAGCCGCGCCAGCCCGCTGCGGCTGCGCGGTGGGCGCATGCCGGCCAGGTGGTGGCGGTTGTAGACGATCACCGCGGGCTCGAAGGTGGTGCCCCAGGCCTCGTCGCGCCACACCGCCCAGCCGGGCAGGCCGGCGCGCTCGGGCGAGGCGTAGCGCTGCGCATGGCCGTCGTTGACCAGCTTGATCTGCAGGTCCATCGCCGTGCTCCACAGCACGTCGGCGAAGGCCGCATCGGGCGCGGGCCGCTTGCCGCCCAGCGCCGCGGTCTCAGCCAGGAAGCGCTGGTTCAGCTCGATCGTGTTGAGATCCTGGTAGTGCACGCGGATGCCCGGGTAGCGCGCCTCGAACGCGGCGATCAGCGGCTGCGCCACTTTCAGGTCGGTCGATGCATAGACCGTGACCACGCCTTCGCGCATGGCGCCGGCGATGGTGGCGTCATACCCGGACGGATACCCCGGCGGCGGCGCCGGGGGCCTAGACTGGGCATGAAGGGGCCACGCGGCCGGCAAGGTGGCGCCGGCCAGCAGCGATGCGCCCAGCAAGCGGCGGCGCTGCCCCGAGGCAGGCGGCTCGCAAGCGCACGGCAGGGACGGCGGGGGTGGACGCGTGGGCACGGTGGTCGGAAACGGAAGAACTGCCTGTGGAAGGGAGCGGGCGCACGGACAACACGCGCCGGGACCAGCGGGGCGGGGTTATTATAGGCGCCCGCGGCGGGCGCGCTCCATCGGTGCAGCCCCCTGTTCTCCGGACGATTTCCGCCGCCGCAACCGAAACATGGACCAAACCGGCAGAGGAGGAGACCGGCATGCGCATCCTGCTGGTGGAGGATGAAATCGAACTGGCACGCTGGGTCGCCCGCGCGCTGGAGCAGGGCGGCTTTGTGATCGAGCATGTCGCCGACGGGCTGCAGGCCGAGGCCCGCCTGCAGGCCGAGGAATACGACGCGGTGCTGCTCGACCTGCGCCTGCCCGGCAAGGACGGGCTGGCCGTGCTCAAGTCCATGCGCGCGCGCGACGACCGCACCCCGGTGCTGATCCTGACCGCGCAGGACACGCTGGACGAACGCGTGCGCGGCCTGAACCTGGGCGCCGACGACTACCTGCCCAAGCCCTTTGCCATTGCCGAGCTGGAAGCGCGGCTGCTGGCGCTGATCCGCCGCAGCCGCGGGCGCGCGCATCCGCGCCTGCAGTGCGGCACGCTGGTGTTCGACGGCGAGACCCGCAGCTTCACGCTGGACGGCGCCCCGCTGGCGCTGACCCCGCGCGAATCGACCCTGCTGGGCGCGCTGCTGGCACGCAGCGGCCAGCCGCTGACCAAGGCGCAGCTGCTCGACAAGGTGTTCTCGCTCGACGCCGATGTCTCGCCCGACGCGATCGAGGTGCTGGTCTACCGGCTGCGCAAGAAGCTGGCCGGGCACGGCGTCACCATCGTCACCCTGCGCGGCTTCGGCTACCTGCTGGAGCCCGAGGCCGGACGCTGAAGATGGCGCGGCGCCATCGCGTCCCGTCCTGGCGCCGCGGCAGCCTGCGCCGGCAACTGCTGTTGCTGCTGGTGCCGGCGCTGGCGGCGATGATGGCGATCGACACCTGGCTCACCTACGGCACCCTGCGCGACGCCGCCAACACGGCTTATGACCGCTCGCTCTATGGCTCGATCCGCGCCATCGACAGTGCCATCGGCATGGCTGGCGACAACGTCCAGCTGACCCTGCCCGATGCCGCCATGGAGATGTTCGAGACCGCGGCGCAGACCCATGTGTTCTACCGCGTGTCGACCGAGCGCGCCGGCCAGGTCGAGACCGTCACCGGCTACGACGACCTGCCGCTTCCTGCCGGCACCCTCGTCAACAACCAGCCGCGCTTCTACGACGCCGAATACCTGGGCGAGTCCGTGCGCATCGCCGCGATGGCGCGGCCGGTATACCGCCCGGACGCGCGCATGCGCGTGATCATCCAGGTGGCCGAGACCGCCGAGCCGCGCACCACGCTGATCGGCACGGTCTGGCGCAGCGCGCTGGCGCGCGACCTGCTGCTGATCCTGCTAAGCGCCGGCATCCTGGTGGGCGGCGTCACCTACGTGCTGCGCCCGCTGGCGCGCGTGCGCGACGACGTGGAAGCGCGCTCGCCGGATGACCTGACACCGCTAACGTTCGAGCGCGTGCCCGCCGAGGTGCGCCCGCTGGTCGACGCGGTCAACCTGCACGTGTCGCGCTCCGCGGCAATGGCGCAGTCGCAGGCCCAGTTCATCGCCGACGCCGCGCACCAGCTGCGCACGCCGCTGGCCATCCTGAAGACCCAGGCCGAATACGCCCAGCGCCAGCTGCGCGCCCCTGACCCCGAGACCGCGCGCCAGGCCGCCGGCGAAGCCGTGGGCGGCATCGTCACCCAGCTGGAACAGGCCGCGCGCCTGACCAACCAGCTGCTGGCGCTGGCGCGGGTACGCCAGCACCACGGCGAAGCCGCCCAGGAAGCCGATGGCATCGACATCATCGACGCCGTCACCGTGGCCGAGCAGGTGGCGCTGGACTACCTGCCGCTGGCGCGCGGCAAGCAGCAGGACTTCGGCTGGGAGCCGGTGCCGGGGCTGAAGCTGCCGGTGCGCGCCGACCCCGCGCTGCTGCGCGAGGCGCTGGCCAACCTGGTCCACAACGCGATCCAGTACTCGCCACGCGGCAGCCGCATCACGCTGTCGGCCACGCGCGCCGACCAGACCGCGTGCCTGGTGGTGGAAGACGATGGGCCGGGCATTCCGGCCGAAGAGCGCGAAAAGGTCTTCGCGCGCTTCTACCGGCGCGTTGGCAATGCGGAGCCGGGCTCCGGGCTGGGGCTGGCGATCTCGCGCGAGATGGCGGCGCGGTTTGGCGGCACGGTGGAGCTTGGCGACGGCTTGCAGGGCACCGGCGTGCGCGCGGTGCTGAAGCTGCCCATCGGCGAATAACCCCTAACCATATAACTCCTCCGCCACCGTCGGATGCAGCTGCACCGTGGTCTGCAGGTGCGATTCGCGCACGCCCAGCCGCAATGCCACCGCCAGCGTCTGCACGATCTCGGGCGCGGCGTCGTCCATCAGGTGCGCACCGAGCACGCGCCCGCTGCGCGCGTTCAGCACCAGCTTGAACATCGACTGGTGGGAGTTGCCGGCAAAGCGGTTTTCCAGCGAGACAAAGCGCTTGACCACGGTGCGGATGCGCTCGGGCCTGCCGGCGGCTGCGATCGCCTGGGCCTCGGTCAGGCCCACGGCGCCGATGGCGGGCTCGCAGAACACCGCGGTGGGCACGAAGTCGAAATCGGCGCGTTCGCCGCGCCGGCCGTACAGGCGGTCGGCCAGCCAGCGGCCCTGCGCGGTGGCCACCGGGGTCAGGTGCAGGCCGTCGATGGCGTCGCCGAGCGCGTAGATGCCGCGCACGTTGCTGCGGAACTGGCGGTCCACGCGGATGCCGCCCTTGTCGCCAAAGTCCACGCCAAGCGCCTCGAGCCCGAAGCCCTGCACGTTGGAAATGCGCCCGATCGCCGCCAGCGCGGCCTGCGCGCGCACAGCCTCGGTCTGGCCGGGGCGGTCGGTGGGGCGGTAGCACACTTCAACCGCGCCGTTGGCCTGGCTCAGCAGGTGCACCCTGGCGTTCAGGTGCAGGCGCACGCCGCGCGCGGTCAGTGCCTCGGCCAGCGACCGGGAGATGTCGTGGTCGAAGTGGGGCAGCAGCCGGTCGCCGGCAACGATCAGGTCTACCTTGACGCCGTAGCGCGACAGGATCGAGGCCTGCTCCACGCCGATGTAGCCGCCGCCGATGACCGCGATCGAACCCGGCACGGTCTGCCAGGTGAAGACATCGTCGGAACTGGCGGCCAGTTCGCCGCCCGGGACTTCGAGCGCGCGCGGGCGCGCGCCGGTGGCGATCAGGATGCGGCGCGCGTGAATGGTCTCGTCGCCGACGCGCACTTCGTCCTTGCCGGTAACCAGTGCATCGCCGCGCAGGATTTCCACGCCGGATTCGTGCAGGCGCTGGGTGTAGCCCGCGTTCAGCCGCGCAACCTCGGCATTGACGCGCACGATGGCGTCGCGCCAGTCCTCACGCCCACCGGTATGCGACAGGCAGCCCGACAGGATGGCCGACCAGCCGGCGCCGTAGGACAGCATCTTCTTGGGCACGCAGCCGCGGTTGACGCAGGTGCCGCCGATGGCATCGCGCTCGACCAGGATCACGCGTGCGCCGTGCGCGGCGGCACGCCGCGCGCAGGCCACGCCGCCCGAGCCGCCGCCGATCACCACCAGGTCTGCCTTGCGCACCTTGTCATTGCGCCGCGTGCGGCCGTCGCGCACGCGCGGCACCTGCTCCACCGGCGGCGCCGCGCTGACCTCGCGGGCGCGCCGCGGTTCCCTGGCCCCGGCGGGGGTTGTCTGGCGCTTAGTCATCCATGCCTCCTGTCGCGGCACACGGGCCGCATCGACAACAATCAGGCCAGCGCCAGCAAACAAGAAACTAGGCAGCGGGCCGCAGTTCGGTATTCAGGATCGACGGCCACTCGCGCAGGAAAGTTTCCCCGTCGCGGCGGCCCAGTTCGTAGGCGTGAGTCATGGCATCGGGCCGGGTGTAGTCCCAGCTCGAGATCGGCACGCGCTGCGAGGGCTGCAGGTACAGGCGGCGCTGGCCGCCTTGCTTAAGCACGAAACGGCGCGGGCGCGGATACAGCCTTGTCACCAGCACCAGCACATTGCCCGGGGTGGCATCGAGCGCGTCCACGGGCACGTTGTCGACCAGCCCGCCGTCCAGCACCGGGCGGCCGCCGCGGCGCAGCACCGGCGTAAACGGCGGCGTGGAAGCCGACTGCAGCAGCAGGTCGGCCAGCTGCTCGGGCGAATCGCAGTCCTGCGCGCGCACGAACTCCGGCCGGAAGCCCAGCTTGCGCCCCAGCCGCGGGTGCAGCGTCTTGAGCACATGCTTGTCGATGTTGTACGCCAGCAGCCCCGCTGCCACCGCCAGGCGCGGGCCGCTCCAGCGCGGGATATGGGCCACGCCGATGCGGATCTCCGGCGCCTGCTGCAGGTGCGAGAGGCGCCCGTCGGCGAAGATCGTCAGCAGCGCGGTGCGGTAGATGCCGTAATGCGGGAACACGCGCTCATTGCGCAGCAGGTTGCCCCAGTAGGCATTGCGGCGGTTGTTGGACAGGACCTCGCGGTAGTAGTCCATGGTCTGGTGCGAGTCGTGCGCATAGACCATGCACGCCGTCGCCGCGCCGGCCGAGATCGCGGCGATCACGCGCGGGCGCAACTGCAGTTCCGGCGCGACCGTGTCCCACCAGCCCGCCTGCCACCAGCAGCGGTTGCCACCGCCGGCAAAGACGACCTGGTCGAAGGGATGGGCGTGGCCGGAAGTCATGGGCGCTGGCGTTGCGAGGGGATCAGAGCAGGGCGTAGGTGGTGGTGGCCTGCACCGCCAGCTTGCCGTCGGTGCCGGTCAGCTCGATCTCGCCGAACACCACGGTCTTGCCCAGCCGCAGCACGTTGGCGCGCACCAGCACGTCGCCGTCGATCACCGGGCGCATGAAATTGGTGGTGAGCGTGACCGTGGTCATCGGGCGGAAGGCGCCCAGCGCGCTGGCCACGGCAACGATCATGGCGGTATCGGCGGCGGACATCAGCACCTGGCCGCAGACCACGCCGCCCGCATGGCGGAACGATTCGCTGAACGGCAGGCGCAGCGTGACGCCCTGGGCATCGACGGCTTCGGCACGCAGGCCGAGCTGGCGCACCCATGGCGCCAGCACGCGCTCCAGCGTGGCGTCGATATCGTTGAGGCTGAATTGCGGTGCGGCTTCGGACATGGCGCTCCTGGTTCTGGCTGGCCGCACCGTAGCCGTCCTGTAACGGACCGCTACTCTGTCTCCTCCGGCGCGACGCGATGTTTGAGGCAATGATACAGGGGGCCGGTGGCCAGCACCACGAAGGCCATCCGGATCACGTGGAACGCGGTCACCAGCGGCACCCCCACCTCCAGCACCTTGGCCGTGATGCACATCTCGGCGATGCCGCCCGGCGTGGTGCCCAGGATCACCGTGGCCGGGTGCGCGCCCGACTGCGCCGACAGCCCCCAGCCCACCAGCGCCGATACCACCAGCGCCAGCACGGTGTAGAGCGCCACTCCCGACAGGAAGCGCGGCGCGGTATGCAGGAACTCGCGCGAGAAGCGCACCCCCAGCGAGACCCCGATCAGCAGCTGGCCGGCACGGCTCATCCAGGTGGGGATGGCCGACAGCTCGATCCCGGACGCGGTCAGCACCGCCGCGGCCAGCAGCGTGCCGATCACGAACGGGTTGGGCATGTTCAGCCGCTTCACCAGCAGCGCCACGCCCAGCGTGATCGCGACCAGCGCCAGCAGCCCCGGGGCGCTGACCACGCGCGGGCCGGGGATATAGGGGTCGAGCCCGTGGATGCCGCCGTACTGGAAGATGGCCGGCACGGTCACCACCACCATCAGCACCCGCAGTGAATGCGCGGCCGCCACCTGGTCGATGCGCGCGCCGTTGCGCTCGGCCAGGTTGGCCATCTCCGAGGCGCCGCCGATGGCGGTGGAGAAGAACGCGGTCTTGAAAGCCACGCCGGTGGTCCGCCGCAGCAGGATGGCACCGCCCGCGCCCAGCACCAGCGCGAACAGCGAGCCGGCAATGATGTAGGGCAGGTATTCCACCAACCGCGCCACCACGTCCGGCGTGAAGTAGAGCCCGAGCGACGCGCCAATCACCCACTGGCCCGCGTTGCGGGCCTGCGACGGCGCCCGCAGGTCGGCCCCGGCCATGCGCGCGGCGGCCACGGCCAGCAGCGGGCCGATCATCCACGGCAGCGGGGTATGCAGCGCGGTGCAGAGCAGGGCGGCGGCCAGCCCGAGCGCCAGCGTGGGCAGCGCGGACAGCCAGGGGTTGGAGAAGAGACGCATGGTTCAGCGGCCTGGCACGGAAGCGCCGGCGCCTTGTTGTTTTGGAAAACGAGAGACGAAAGACAAGAGGCCCGCACACCATTGGCGTGCGGGCCTCGCAAAGCTTACCGCAAGATCGCGCGCATCAGGCCGCGTTGTCGGCCTGCGCGTGCGCCGAGGTGCGGGTCGCGTGCCAGCGCAACAGGCGCGGGATCACCACCACCGCCACGGTCAGCGCCAGGATGGTGGCCGAGATCGGCTGGCGCAGGAACAGGGTCCAGTCGCCCTGGCCGATCGACAGCGCATTGCGCAGCTGCTTCTCGGCCATCGGCCCCAGGATCATGCCCACGATCACCGGCGCGGTGGGGAAGTCGAAGCGGCGCATCACCATGCCGAGCAGGCCGACCACGAACAGCAGCAGCAGGTCGAACCACGACTGGCGGATGCCGTAGGCGCCCAGCCCGGCGAAGATCAGGATGCCGCCGTACAGCAGCGGCGTGGGCACGCGCAGCATGCGCACCCACAGCCCGATCGCCGGCAGGTTCAGCACCAGCAGCATGACGTTGCCGATATACAGCGACGCCAGCAGGCCCCACACCAGGTCGCCCGAGGTCTGGAACAGCATCGGGCCCGGCTGCAGGTTGTAGTTCTGGAACGCGGCCAGCAGGATCGCGGTGGTGTTGGAGGTGGGGATGCCCAGCGTCAGCAGCGGGGCCAGCGTCGCGGTCACTGCGGCGTTGTTGGCCGCTTCGGGGCCGGCCACGCCTTCGATCGCGCCGACCTTGCCGAAGTCTTCCTTGTGGTCGGACAGCTTCTTCTCGGTGGCATACGACAGGAAGGTCGGGATCTCGGCGCCGCCGGCGGGGATCAGCCCGAACGGGAAGCCGATGAAGGTGCCGCGGATCCACGCCGGGATCGAGCGCTTCCAGTCCGACTTGTTCATGTGGACCGAGCTGAGCTTGTTGAAGGTGCCCGCCGGCTGCGGGAAGAACGCGTTGAACAGCGCCTCGCCCACCGCGAACAGGCCCACCGCCACCACCACGATGTCGATGCCGTCGTACAGCTCCTGCACGTTCATCGAATAGCGGGTCTGGCCCGACAGCGAATCCATGCCGATCAGGCCGATGCCCAGGCCCAGGAACAGTGCGGTCATGCCGCGCAGCAGCGACGAGCCCAGCACCGCCGAGACCGTGGTGAAGGCCAGCAGCATGATCATGAAGTACTCGCCCGGGCCGAACTGCAGCGCCACGTCCGCCGCCACCGGCGCGAACATCGACAGCATCACCGTGGCGATGGTGCCCGCCACGAACGAGCCGATCGCCGCGGTGGCCAGCGCCGGGCCGGCGCGCCCGTTCTTGGCCATGAGGTTGCCTTCCATGGCTGTGACCATGGTGGAAGACTCGCCCGGCGTGTTCATCAGGATCGAGGTGGTCGAGCCGCCGTACATCGCGCCGTAGTAGATGCCGGCGAACATGATCAGCGCGGCGGTCGGTTCCACCTTGGCGGTCAGCGGCAGCAGCATTGCCACCGTCAGCGCGGGGCCGATGCCCGGCAGCACGCCGATGGCGGTGCCAAGGAAGCAGCCCACCAGGGCCCACATCAGGTTGATCGGCGTGATGGCCACGGCAAAGCCGTGCATCAGCTGGTTCAGGGTATCCATTCGAAGACTCCTTGCTGGACGGGCGGGCGGGCTCAGAAGCCGGCGATGGGCAGCAGCGGCAGGTTGATGCCGAGCAGGAACTCAAACAGCGCCCACATCGGCACCGTGATGCACAGGCCCATCAGCGCGTCGCGCACGATGCGGCGGCTGCCGTAGCCACGCGCCACGCACACCATCAGCAGCGTGGAAGCGATCACGAAGCCAAGCGTGCCGATCAGCGCCATGTTCAGCACCAGGCCCGCGGCCACCCACAGGAAGCCGCCGAAGTTGTGCGGCGCGTTGGGCAGCTCGGCATCTTCTTCCGGCATATTGCGGAAACCGCCGCGCACGCCCTGCCAGGTCAGCAGCGCGCCGCACACGGCCAGGCCGACGGCCACCAGCGTGGGCACGAAGCGCGGCGACAGGCCGGCGTAGCCCTCGTCGCCGGAAATGCCGGACAGCCCGAGGAAGAAAAACAGCGAGAGCGCCAGCACGGCAATGCCGATGGCGAGGTGCGAGGGTTTCATGGAGACTCCTTGGCCTTTGTCGCCAGCATGGGTGCTGGCGTCCGCGACGCTGGCAGGTGCTGCCCGCGCGGCGGCAGGGCCCGGCGACATATGATTATTTGTCTGGTATCGCAGGTGGACACCGGGCCCTGCGCCGTTTTCCTGCCGCCGGGTTCACCGGCGGGATTGGCAGGCACGACAGGTAAAGCAGGTTGATGCGGTACTGCCGGTTTGGGTGCCGCCGGCAGTTCTTACTTGGCCACGCCCAGTTCACGCAGCGAGCCGCCCAGGCGGGCCGATTCGCTGTCGACGAACTTGCCGAACTCGTCGCCGGTCAGCAGGAACGGGGTCCAGTCATTCTTCTGCAGCGTGTCCTTCCAGGCCTGGCTCTCGGTGGCCTTGACCACGGCGTCGATCATGGCCTTGCGCTGCTCGGCGCTGATGCCGGGCGCGCCGTACACGCCGCGCCAGTTATAGATCTCGACGTTCACGCCTTGCTCCTTGAGCGTCGGGATATCGGCGGTGCGGTCCTTGGAGGTCACCGCCAGCGCGCGCATCTTGCCGCTCTTGATGAAGGGCAGGAATTCCGACACGCCGGCGATGCCCACCGTCACGTGGCCGCCCATGATCGAGGCCGAGGCTTCGCCGCCGCCCTGGAACGGCACGTAGTTGATCTTCTTGGGATCGACGCCCGATTCCTTGGCGATCAGGCCGGCCAGGATGTGGTCGATCGAACCCTTGGAGCCGCCGCCCCAGCTGACGCTGCCCGGGTTGGCCTTGAGCTGCGTGGTCAGGTCCTTGACCGACTTGATCGGCGAGCTGGCCGGCACGGTGATGACCATGGTGTCGGCGAACAGGCGCGCGATCGGGGTGGCGTTCTTCAGCGTGACCGGCGGCTTGTTGGTCTCGATCGCGCCCACCATCACCGCGCCCACCACCATCAGCGCATTGGGGTTGCCCTTGTCGGTATTGACGAACTGGGTCAGCGCGATGGTGCCGCCGGCGCCGCCCTTGTTGTCGTATGAAGCGGTCTTGGCCTGGCCCGCGGCAATCATCGCGGCGCCCAGCGAGCGGCCGGTCTGGTCAAAGCCGCCGCCGGGGTTGGCGCCGATCATGACCTTGACGCTATCGAGCGCAAAGGCCGGCGCGGCGGCGAAGGTGGCGGCAACGGCGGCCGATGCCATCACGGCATGGGCCAGGCGGGAATAGGTACGGCGCATAGTGGTCTCCTGGTGTTACCGGGGATGCGCCATGCCAGCCTGCTGGCAGCCGCGATCCGACCCGGGCGTTCCGGCTGCCACTGCGTTGCGGGGGACGGGAAGACAGCCTGGCGGACTGCGCGAAAGGCGCAGTGCCGGTGCTTGTCTCCTGTCCGGCGCGGCGGGGCGTGGCCGGGACTGTTCTTGGACTTTTGGTGAACGTCAGACCGGAATTACCGGTCATGGGGCGGATTCTAGGCGGGGGAAACTGTCAAAAGGCTGTCAATCGGGGGCAGAAAGGGTCGGGGTTTACGTGGATGGCGGATTGCAGCGCGGGCGCAGGCCCCTCAACCCGCCGGCTTCGCCTGCAGGCACGGGTCCTTGCGCGCCACCGCCGGCACCACCACGGCCATGTCGAACTCGCCGTCGGCAGGCGGGCTTTCCACATACCCCACGCTGACCACCTGCCCCACGCCCGCCCCCAGCCAGCGCGGCACGCCGATGTCGCGCCGCACGTGGCCGTTGCCGGCAATCAGCACCGCGCCGCGCTGCGCGTAGGGGCGCAGCGTCTGCGCCATCACCGCATCGCGCGCGGCCTGCGCCGCCAGCATCCCGGGCAGCATGGCCTTGGGGAAATTGCCGCAGTGGCCCCGGTCCAGCACCGCCGTCTGCGCGGCCACGAGGTCGCCGGGGAGCGCGTGGGACAGGCCCAGCTGCTGGCGCTCGCCGGCCGGGAACAGGCTGTCCAGTCCGCCGCGCACGATCTTGTCAGCGTCGGCGCGCGACAGGTTGGCCGCCACCAGCGGCAGTTCGTACCGCAGCGCCAGCGCCACCACCGGCCGGTACAGCGGCCATTGCCAGGCACCGCCGCCGGCCTGGGCGATCAGGTAGTCGGCATCGCGCGGGCGCTCGCGGCGGGCGCGCTCGATATCGGGCTGGCGCTCGCGGTCGAACTGTTCCATGGCGATGGCCGGGCGCCAGCCTTGCTCGACGGCGCGCGTCAGCGCGGCCAGGCGCTGCTGCTGCGCGGCAGCGTTGTCGTGGACCTCGCCCAGCAGCACGTAGGACTTGCCGGCGAAGGCGGCGCTGACCGCCTCGGGTGCCGGGCCGGTGGCGGCACAGCCGGTCGCCAGCACTGCGACAGCGGCGGCCAGCATGCCGGCAATGCGCAAACGGAATGACATCACGCAGTTCCTTTCCCTATCTCGTTGTAGTGGCGGGGTTGGCGGCCTGCGCTCCCGCTTGTTGCCCGGGTTGGTGTGATGGTCACGTCATCATTCCGTGACGATGCGCGGGCGTTCCAGCAGGCGGTGCGCGGCAACGTCGAGCGCGTCGGTGTTCGCAACCTTGTGCCGGCGCGCCCACGTCACCAGCACGTAGCCGCGCCCGCTTTCAGGCGGATGGCGCGTGCAGCCACTACATGTCGCTGATGTCCGACCCTGGCCGGCACCTCGAAAGCAAAGAGCCCGCAGCAATGCTGCGGCCTCCTCTTGTCTGCCGGTGCCTCAGCGCTGGTGCACGGTCTCGCCCGGAGCCTTGTCCGGCAGCTTGGTGCCTTCAGAATCAATCTGCAACGGCCCCGTCCCGGAGAACCGGTCCAGTGCGAGGTAGATCACCGGCGTGATAAACAGCGTGATCACCTGCGAGAACAGCAGGCCGCCGACCACGGCCAGGCCCAGCGGCTGGCGCAACTCGGCACCGGCGCCTAAGCCGAGCGCCAGCGGCAGCGCACCCATCACCGCGGCGAAGGTCGTCATCATGATCGGCCGGAAGCGCAGCAGGCACGCCTGCCGGATCGCCTTCGCCGGCGTCATCCCTTGTTCGCGCTGCGCGGCCAGCGCGAAGTCGATCATCATGATCGCGTTCTTCTTGACGATGCCGATCAGCATCAGCACGCCGATCACGGCAATCAGCGACAGCTCGACATTGAAGATGAACAGCGTCAGCAACGCGCCCACCGCCGCCGAAGGCAAACCCGCCAGGATCGTCAGCGGATGAATATAGCTTTCATACAGCACGCCCAGCAGCGTGTAGATCACCGCGATGGCCGCCACCAGCAGCACGATCTGCGTGGCCTGCGACGACTGGAATACCGCCGCGTCGCCGCCCCAGCTGGTGAAGATCGAGCTGGGCATGGCGATCTCCTGCCGGTAGCGGTCGATGCGTGCCGAAGCATCGCCCAGCGCCGCGCCCGGCGCCAGGTTGAACGATACCGTCACCGAAGGCAGCTGCCCCTGGTGGTTGACGGAGATCGGCCCGACCCGGCGCTCGGTGGTGGCGAAGGCTGAGACCGGCACCATCTGGCCGGTCTTGCTGCGCACATAGAGCTTGGAGAACGCGCTCTCGTCGGTGCGGTCGACATCGGCCGCCTGCAGGATCACGTAGTAGTTGTCGATCGGCGTATAGATGGTCGACACCTGCCGCTCGCCGAAGGCCGAGTACAGCGCGGTGCGCACGTCCTGCATCTGCACACCCAGCGCATTGGCCTTGTCGCGGTCGATCGACAGGTGCGCCTCCAGCCCGGACTGCTGCGAATCGCTGGTGACGTCGCGGAAGATCGGATCGGCGCGCATCTTTGCCATCAGCTGGTCGGACGAGTCCTGCAGCTGGCCGGCCTTCACGCTCTGCAATGTGTACTGGTAGCGGCTCTTGCTCTGGCGCCCGCCCAGCTGCAGGTTCTGCACCGGCGCAAAGTACACCGCCAGGCCCGGCACACCGGCAACATCGCGCCGCAGCGACTCGATCACCTTCGGCATCGCTTCGCGCTCGCCGCGCGGCTTCAGTTCGACAAACATGCGCCCGGTGTTGATGGCGGGCGACGGGCCGCCGCCGATGGCGACCACGATGCTCTTGACCGCGGGGTTGGCGCGCATGCGCTCGGCGGCGTCGCGCAGGCGTTCCGCCATGGCGTCGAAGGAGATGTCCTGCGGGCCTTCGGCGTTGACGCGGATCTGGCCGATGTCCTCTTCGGGGAAGAAGCCCTTGGGAATGGTGACGAACAGCACCGCGGTCAGCACGAAGGTCAGGCCCGCGACCGCCAGCACGGTGCGGCGGTGCGCCAGGCACCAGTCCAGCCCGCGCGCATAGCGGTGCAGCGTGAACTCGAACAGGTTCTCGAACCACTGCGTGGAGCGCATGCCGAAGGTCTGCTTCTGCACGATGGCGGGCTGCGCCGACGCGTGGTCGCCGTAGGCATGGTGCGATTCATCCACCGGCACGTTCTCGGCCGACAGGAAGCGCGCGCACAGCATCGGGATCAGCGTCAGCGACACCAGCGCCGATACCAGGATCGCCAGCGACACCACCGCGGCAAATTCATGGAACAACAGCCCGATCACGCCCGGCATGAAGAAGATCGGGATAAACACCGCCACCAGCGAGATCGAGATCGACAGGATGGTGAAGCCCATCTCGCGCGAACCCACCAGCGCGGCCTTCAGCGGCGCCACGCCTTCCTCGATATGGCGCACGATGTTCTCGAGCATAACGATGGCGTCGTCCACCACCAGGCCCACCGCCAGGGTGATGGCCAGCAGCGAGACGTTGTCCAGGCTGTAGCCGAAGGCCTTCATCAGCGCCACCGTGCCGATCAGCGAGATCGGCAGCGACACCGTGGGGATCAGCGTGGCGGCGGCGCGGCGCAGGAACAGGAAGATCACCATCACCACCAGCGCCACCGTCAGCGCCAGCGTGAACTGCACGTCGTGGATCGATTCGCGGATCGAGCGCGAGCGGTCGTTGACCACCGACACATTGACCGAGCCCGGCATCTGCTGGATCAGGCGGGGCAGGGCGGCGTTGATCGCATCGACCACTGCCACGGTGTTGGCGTCGGGCTGGCGCAGCACGGCCAGCACAATCGAGCGCTCGTTGTTGAGCCAGCTGCCGGTCTTGATGGTCTCGACGCTGTCCTCGACCTCGGCCACGTCAGAGAGCCGCACCAGCGCGCCGCTGGGCTGGCTGGCGACGATGATGTTGCGGAAGGCGTCGGCGCTGGTCAGCTGCCGGTTGGCCTGGATGGTCAGGGTCTGGCGCGCGCTGTCGAGCGTGCCCACCGGCGTGTTGGCGTTGGCGCGATTGAGCGCCGTGGCCAGCTCGTCCAGCGTCAGGCCGCGCGCGGCGAGCGCATCGGGGTGGGCGCGCACGCGCACGGCAAAGCGCTTCTGCCCGAAGATCTGCACCTGCGCCACCCCCGGCAGCGTGGCCAGCGTGGGCGAGATCAGGTTGTCGCCAAAGGCATTGAGGTCGGCCAGGCTCATCGCCGGCGAGTTGATCGCCAGCAGCAGCACCGGCGCGTCGGCCGGGTTGACCTTGCGGTACGACGGCGGCACCGTCATCTCGATCGGCAGCGAACGCTGGGCACGGAACAGCGCCGCCTGCACGTCGACGGCCGCGTCGTCGATATTGCGGTCGTTGTTGAATTCGATGGTGATGCTGGAGTTGCCGAGCGTGTTCTGCGAGCTGATCACCGTCACGCCGGGGATGGTCGCGAACTGCTTCTCCAGTTGCGTGGCCACCGACGCCGCCATGGTCTCCGGGCTGGCGCCGGGCAGCGTGGCGGTGACCTGGATCACCGGCGAGTTGAAGCTGGGCAGCGCCGCGATCGGGATGGTCGGATACAGCACGATGCCGGCGACCACCACCGCCAGGCACAGCAGCACCGTCATCACCGGACGGCGGATGCAGAGTTCAGACAGCGTCATGGCTCAGTGCCCCGCGGTGGCAGGGGCCGGACGGGCGGCGGCGGCCGAGGCGCCGGCGGCCGGGGCCTCGCGCACCAGCGCGCCGGGGCGCAGGTTCTGCATGCCTTCCACGACTACGCGGGCGCCGGGTTGCACCCCCTCGACCACGGCGGCGGCGGCAGTGGTGGTCACCACCTGCACCGGCACGCGCGCCACCTTGCTGTCGGGCTGGACCACATAGACAAAGCGGCCTTCGGGGCCCGTCACCACCGCCTGCGGCGGCACCGACAGCGCGCCCTTCAGGGTCTGCACCACGGCGTTGACGTTGGCATAGGTGCCCGGCCACAGCCGCTGCTCCTCATTGTCGAACTGCGCCTTGACGCGGATGGTGCCGTACTGCGGATCGACGGTGTTATCCACAAAGGTGATCCTGCCGGTCACCGGGGTCTTGCTGCCGTCGTTGGGCAGCGCGGTGACCTGCACCGGGCCGGCGTGCAGCGCCTCCCGCAGCGCGCCGAGCTGCCGCTCGGGCAGGCTGAAGGTGACGGCAATCGGCTGCACCTGGGCGATGATGACCATCGGCTGGGTGCTGTTGGGCAGCACCAGCGAACCCGGGAAGGCGTTGATCACGCCGGTGCGGCCGCTGATGGTGGCGCGGATGGCGCCGTAGCTGACCGCCACGCGGCTGGCTTCGATCGCGGCCTGGTCGGCGCGCACGGTGGCGGCAAAGCCATCCACCTTGGCCTGGGCGGTGTCGACCGCGCTCCTGGAGATGAAGTTGCGCTGCAGCAGCTCCTGGCTGCGCGCGAGCGTGCGCCGGGCATCGGCCAGGTCGGCCTGGTCGCGCAGCAACTGGGCCTGAGCCTTGGCCAGGTTGGCCTCGTCCATGCGGGTATCGAGCGAGAACAGCAGGTCGCCCGGCCTGACGGTCTGGCCTTCCTTGATATGGACGGTGCGCACGGTGCTGGACACCTGCGGGCGCACCTCGACCGTGGACAGCGCGGTGACATTGCCGTTGGCCGTGACCTGCAGCGGCACGTCGCCCTGCTGCACGCGCGCGGTGGACACCACCACGGCGGCCGGCGCCTTGGGCGCGGGCTTGGGCGCAAACCAGGTACGCCAGGCAAACCAGCCCAGGCCGGCAATGACCAGCACCACGGCCACCACCGCCCACGGCGATACGCGGCCGCGCCCGGTTCCGGTGGCCGCCCTCCAGTTGCTGTCGACGAAGCCCTTGGGCTGGTCGATCCTGTCAGATTTCATATTTGTGTGGACCCTCTGCACCGCGTCTTCGCGCCACTCCCCGTAATCGCCCGGCTGGTTGTGCCCAGATGTTGCCGGTGCGCGTCGCGCAAAGACTCTACTAGTACCGCGCTTCGCCCGCCGGAGCCAGCGCCGCGTATTACAGTCCGTTACAGGGTTGCAAGGGTCTGGTAATGCCCGGCACCGGCAAACGCCGTCCGGGCCACAGGGGAGGCCGGAGATGTGTTTAGCGGGGCGCTTGTATGGTTAGACAAACATTATCAGAAAAGCTGCCGCCGGCCATCGCGGCGCCACTGATTGACGCTGTCGACCGACAGTTCGCGTGGCCCGGCCTGCACAACCACGACATCGCCGGCGCGCACTTCTCCCTTCAGCACCACGCTGAGGTAGACCCCGGAGTAGCCGCTCTGGATCATGTCGCGCACCGCGTGGCGGTAGCCCAGCGCGGCATTGAACTTGTAGCAGGGCTTGCGCGGCGACTCCACCCGCAGCAGGGCCGTGCCCACGCGCACGAGGTCGCCGATCCAGAGTTGGGATTCAAGCAGCCCCTCCAGGGTCAGGTTCTCGCCGATGGCGCCAAACGGCAACGGCGGGCCTGACTCAGGCTGCCCGCACGCGCGGCGGCGCGCGTTCCACCACGGGTAGTGCTCGAAGGGATAGGCGTAGACCGCCTTGTCCAGGCCGCCGTGCACGGTCAGGTCACCCTGTTCGTCGCCGGCCAGGCCCAGCGGCTGCACCTGTACCCGCAACGGGTGCAGCAGGGTACTGACAGGGTGCTTGCGAATGCCCGACAGCACCACCGCCTCGGTGCCAGCCCCCGCGACCACCAGCGGGATGGCCTTGCCCAGGCTTACCGCCAGCACGCGCGCAAGGCCCGGCCGAGGTCTGGATTCGCTCACGTGCGCCCCCGCTTTGTGGTTACCCTTCCGGCTGTGGAAAGGGTTGTGGATAAGCTGCGGATATGCCTGAGGATAACGGGGCGGATAACACTGTGGACAAGTGCTTGGTGCGGTCCCTCACAAGGAAGCCGGCGGCGGGGAGCCGCCTCTGGTTTCAGCCTTGCATCACACCTGCTGCGCCGCCTGCGGCCGCTGCCACTGGCAGCCCAGCGCCCGGGCGCGTTGCGATACCGCCAGCGCCACCAGCATCAGCGCCGCCGCGCCCCAGTGCAGCATATCGGCGCCGGCCAGCGTATAGATGGCGGCCCCGGCCATGGCGCCGGCGGCCTGGCCCAGGTAGATCGATGAAGAATTCAGCGAGATCGACACCGATGCACGCTCCGGCGCCAGCAGCACCAGCCGCGCCTGCTGCGCGCTGTTGGTGGCAAACCCGCCCGCGCCCCACAGCATGAACAGCAACACCAGCGCAACGCTGCCCAACCCGGCCAGCGGCCACAGCACCATGGCCGTGATCGAGGTCAGCAGCGTGACCTGCACGATCCGGCTGGGCGTGACCCGGTCCATGCGCGACGCCGCCATGGCATTGCCGAACACGCCGCAGGCGCCATAGGCCAGGAACATCAGGCTGAGCGCGCCACCGCTGATGCCGTAAACGTCGCGCATCAGCGGCGCGATATAGGTGAACACAGTGAACATGCCCGCCGACGAGATCATGGTGGTCAGCACCACCAGCATGATCGGCTTGTGGCGCAGCACCGCGCCCCAGGCCTCGCGCCCGGCCGGCGGCACCTTCAGCCCGCGCGGCAGCGCGCGCCAGACCGCCGCCGACACCAGCAGCGCCAGGGCCCCGACCAGCGCCATGCTGACGCGCCAGCCCAGCGTGCTGGAAATCCACGTGCCCAGCGGCACGCCCACCACGCTGGCAATGCTCCAGCCAAGAAACACAAAGCTGATGGCACGCCCGCGCGTCTGTGCGTTGACCAGCAGCGGCAGCGTGGCGGCGGTCTGGGGCGTATAGATGGCCGCGCCGATCGCGGTCAGGAAGCGGATCGCCATCAGCGCCGCAAAGCTGGGCGCAAACGCGGCGGCCAGGTGCATTACCCCGTAGACCAGCAGCGACCCGGCCAGCAGCAGCCGGCGGTCGATGCGCGAGCCCAGCGTGGCAAACAGCGGGGCGCCGATGCAGGTGGCCAGCGCAAACACCGAGATCAGCTGCCCGGCGCTGGCCGCGCCCAGCCCGAAATCGCCGGCAATGTCGTTCAACATGCCGGTAACGATCATCGCACCGGTGCCAATGACGAAGTTGCCGACGCAGAGCGTCACTAGCCTGGGGTCCATGCCGGCCTTGGGAATTGTGGATTGGCGCAGGGGGGCGCCTTGTTGTTGTCTGGGCTGCCGCGGGCCGTGGCAGGCCGGGCGGTAAGGGAAGTCCCGAGTGTAGCGGTTTCGTGGAATTCGCGTTTCCCGGAGGAAATGCCCGGCCAGATGTGAAACACCCCTGTCCCGCATGGCGGAACAGGGGTGTCGGGGGCGGGCCGTCCGGAGGCAATCCGGCCGCTGGTGACTCAGCGCGTCAGCACCGGCGCCAGCGCCTTCGGGTTGACGATGCAGTCATGGTTGCCGGCCAGCACGTTCAGGATGTTCTGGAACGCGGTGCGGAAGTACAGCTCGTAGCTGTCGCGCTCAACATAGCCCAGGTGCGGCGTGCAGATGCAGTTTTCCATGCGCAGCAGCGCGTGGCCCTGCAGGATCGGCTCGGACTCGAACACGTCGATGGCCGCCATGCCCGGGCGGCCCCGGTTCAGCGCGGTGACCAGCGCGTTCTCTTCCAGCAGTTCGGCACGGCTGGTGTTGACGAACAGCGCCGTGGGCTTCATCCGGGTCAGGTCAGTCATCTTGACGATGCCGCGGGTGTCGTCATTCAGGCGCAGGTGCATCGACAGCACATCGCTGTCGGCAAACAACTGCTCCTTAGATTCGGCCACGCCCAGCCCGTCGGCACGGGCGCCTTCGAGCGACGCCTCGCGGCCCCAGACCAGCACCTTCATGCCAAAGGCGCGGCCGTAGCCAGCCAGCAGCCGGCCGATCTTGCCGTAGCCCCAGATCCCCAGCGTCTGGCCGCGCAGCACCTGCCCAAGGCCGAAATTGGGCGGCATCGTCGTCGATTTCAGCCCCGATTGCTGCCAGGCGCCATGCTTCAGGCTGGCGACGTATTGGGGAATGCGCCGCTGCGCCGCCATGATCAGCGCCCAGGTCAGCTCCGCCGGCGCAACTGGCGAACCCACGCCCTCGAGCACAGCCACGCCACGGTCGGTGGCGGCATCCAGGTCGATATGGCTGCCGGGGCCGGCGCCGACCTTGCCGGTCTGGCTGATCAGCTTCAGTCTGGGCAGTTTTTCCAGCAGTTGCCGGGTGATGCGGGTGCGTTCGCGGATCAGCACCACGGCTTCGACGTCTGACAGGCGTGCGGCCAGCTGGCCCACGCCCTTGACGGTGTTGTTGAACACCTTGACGTCGTGCCCCTCCAGCAAGCTGAAGCAAGGCAGCTTGCGCACGGCATCCTGGTAATCGTCGAGTACGGCAATCTTCATCGGCAACTCTGGTTATCTAACGGTCTTGTGCCGGTTGGTGCGCGCGGCCACCGAGCAGCGCGCCGGCCAACAGTATTGTTGAGAAATATCGAAAAACCCGCGCCGGCCGGTGGCGGCGATTGTTGCATAGCAAAAAACAGGGGGGTGCGCCAGTGGTATCCTTGCCCGTTCCGGTGCCGCCGCGGATTGTCGGTCGAGCATTGCTCCCGCCACGCGATCGCACCCGGGCAAAGTCCGGCCAGCCCGCGCAGCCACCCCTGCGCGCGCGAAGCGCAACTGTAGCGCAGCCGCAGGGACCGCCGCGACCTTTTGCATAAACGGGGCCGCCGCGGAGTTGTAACGGGATGTGTCGATCCGAGTGTGACCATCACTCCGGGCGTGTGACGGCCCCATCTGCCCGCTGGCCAGGCTTTGCAAGGATTCTTCCCTTCCTTCCCTTTACGAATCTGGAGTCTGCAGTATGAACCACCCCACGATGCAAGGTACGGCGCCCGTCAATGCGCCGGCCTGGGTCAAGCACCCCAAGCTGGTGGCCTGGGTCGCGGAAATCGCCGCCCTGACCAAGCCTGACAATATCCATTGGTGCGACGGCTCCCAGGAAGAATACGACCGCCTGTGCGAGCAGATGGTCGCCGCCGGCACCATGAAGCGGCTGAACCCGGCCAAGCGCAAGAATTCCTTCCTGGCACTGTCGGACCCCTCGGACGTGGCGCGGGTAGAAGATCGCACCTTTATCTGCTCTGAAAAGCAGGAAGACGCCGGCCCCACCAACAACTGGACCGCACCCGCCGAGATGCGCCAGACGCTGAACGGCCTGTTCGACGGCTGCATGCGCGGCCGCACGCTGTATGTGGTGCCGTTCTCGATGGGCCCGCTGGGTTCGCCGATCGCCCATATTGGCGTGGAACTGTCCGATTCGCCGTATGTGGCGGTCAATATGCGCATCATGACGCGCATGGGCCGCGCGGTGTACGACGTGCTGGGCAGCAACGGCGAGTTCGTGCCGTGCGTGCACACCGTGGGCAAGCCGCTGGCCGCCGGCGAGCAGGACGTGGCCTGGCCGTGCAATCCGACCAAGTACATCGTCCATTTCCCGGAAACGCGCGAGATCTGGTCGTTCGGCTCCGGCTACGGCGGCAACGCGTTGCTGGGCAAGAAGTGCTTTGCGCTGCGCATTGCATCGACCATGGGCCGCGATGAAGGCTGGCTGGCCGAGCACATGCTGATCCTTGGCGTGACCTCGCCCGAGGGCAAGAAATACCACGTCGCCGCCGCGTTCCCGTCGGCCTGCGGCAAGACCAACTTCGCCATGCTGATCCCGCCCAAGGGCTTCGAGGGCTGGAAGGTCACCACCATCGGCGACGACATCGCCTGGATCAAGCCGGGCCAGGACGGCCGCCTGTACGCGATCAACCCGGAAGCCGGCTACTTCGGCGTGGCCCCGGGCACCAGCGAGAAGACCAACTACAACGCGATGGCGACGCTGAAGGAAAACGTCATCTTCACCAACGTGGCGCTGACCGACGACGGCGACGTGTGGTGGGAAGGCATGACCAAGGAAGCGCCGGCGCACCTGATCGACTGGCAGGGCAAGGACTGGACCCCGGAAATCGCCAAGGCCACCGGCGCCAAGGCTGCGCACCCGAACGCCCGCTTCACCGCGCCGGCATCGCAGTGCCCGTCGATCGACGACAACTGGGACAACCCGGCCGGCGTACCCATTGATGCGTTTATCTTCGGCGGCCGCCGCTCGACCACCGTGCCGCTGGTGACCGAGGCCCGCAACTGGACCGAAGGCGTCTACATGGCCGCCACCATGGGTTCGGAAACCACCGCCGCGGCCGCCGGCCAGCAGGGCGTGGTGCGCCGCGACCCGTTCGCCATGCTGCCGTTCTGCGGCTACAACATGAGTGATTACTTCGGCCACTGGCTCGAACTCGGCAAGAAGCTGGAAGCCGCGGGCGCGAAACTGCCGAGGATTTACTGCGTCAACTGGTTCCGCAAGGACGCCGACGGCAACTTCGTGTGGCCAGGCTTCGGCGAGAACATGCGCGTGCTGTCGTGGATGATCGACCGCGTGGAAGGCAAGGGGCAAGCCGCCGAGCATATGTTCGGCACTACCCCGCGCTACCAGGACCTGAACTGGAATGGCGTTGACTTCACGCCGGCGCAGTTCGCGCAGGTGACTTCAATCGACCGTGAAGCGTGGCAGCAGGAGCTGGTGCTGCATGATGAGTTGTTCACCAAGCTGCGGCATCGGCTGCCGCAGGCGCTGGCGGATGTGCGGGCGGCGCTGGGCAAGCGGCTGGAAGGCTGATCGCGCCACGGTTCGCGCAGTTCGCAATAAAGACGCCCGTCTCTGCCGAGACGGGCGTTTTTTTATCCCGCCTCGCTATCCCCCAGCGTCTCCACTGCGTACTTCACCAACCCCGCC
>NZ_JBYSZW010000040.1:70041-76801 GCF_058787575.1 Cupriavidus sp. FW305-3-2-15-C-LB2 | reverse complement strand
CTTCTCCTCCCCCACCCCTTGCCAGCAACCCCGACGCGCTGCTGCCGCTGTACCAGGCGATGGTGCTGACGCGCCAGTTCGACCTGAAAGCGATTGCGCTGCAGCGCACCGGCAAGATCGGCACCTTTGCCTCGGCCCTCGGCCAGGAAGCCATCGGCGTGGGCGTGGCCTTTGCGATGCGGCCCGAAGACGTGCTGGTGCCCTCGTACCGCGACCACGCGGCGCAGTTTGTGCGGGGCGTCACGATGGCCGAGAGCCTGCTCTACTGGGGCGGCGACGAACGCGGCAGCGGCTTTGCGGCGGCGCCGCATGACTTTGCCAACTGCGTGCCGATCGGCACCCAGGTCTGCCACGCGGCCGGCGCCGCCTATGCGTTCCAGCTGCGCGGCGAGCCGCGCGTGGCGGTCTGCCTGCTGGGCGACGGCGGCACCTCCAAGGGCGATTTCTATGAGGGCATGAACATGGCCGGCGCGTGGCACGCGCCGCTGGTGATCGTGATCAACAACAACCAGTGGGCAATCTCGATGCCGCGCAGCGGCCAGACCGCGGCGCAGACGCTGGCGCAGAAGGCCATTGCCGCCGGCATCCCCGGTGAGCAGGTCGACGGCAACGACGTGGTCGCGGTGCGGCACCGCGTCGGCGAGGCCATCGCGCGCGCGCGCGACGGCGGCGGCCCGGCGCTGATCGAGGCCATCACCTATCGCCTGGGCGACCACACCACCGCCGACGACGCCTCGCGCTACCGCGACGAGGCCAGCGTCAAGGCGCACTGGCAGGAAGAGCCGCTGCTGCGGCTGCGCACGCACCTGCTGGCGCTGCACGCGTGGGACGCGGCGCGCGAGGAAGCGCTGGTCAAGGCCTGCTCACAGCAGGTGGCGCAGGCCGTGGAGACTTACCTGGCCGTGCCGCAGCCGGACCCGGCCGCGATGTTCGACTGCCTGTACGCAACCATGCCGGCCGAATTGCAGGCGCAGCTGGAGATTGCCCGGCGCTTCCTGGCGCCGCACGGATAACCAGCAAACCCTGCGCCTTCACCTGGCGACCACAGCGAGCGAACCATGGCGGAAATCAATCTGGTCGAAGCAGTCAACCTGGCGCTGGCCCATGCGCTCGAGCACGATCCCGATGTGCTGCTGCTGGGCGAGGATATCGGCGTCAATGGCGGCGTGTTCCGCGCCACCGCGGGCCTGCAGGCGCGCTTTGGCGCGGCGCGCGTCATGGATACGCCGCTGGCCGAAGGCGGCATCGTCGGCGCGGCGATCGGCATGGCGGCAATGGGGCTCAAGCCGGTGGCCGAGATCCAGTTCACCGGCTTTATCTACCCCGCGGTCGACCACATCATCAACCACGCCGCACGCATGCGGCATCGCACGCGCGGGCGCTTGTCATGTCCGATGGTGGTGCGCTCGCCGTGCGGTGCCGGCATCCATGCACCCGAGCATCATTCCGAAAGCCCGGAGGCGATGTTCGCGCATATGCCCGGCATCCGCGTGGTGGTGCCTTCATCGCCCGCGCGCGCGTACGGGCTGCTGCTGGCGGCCATCGCCGATCCGGACCCGGTCATCTTCCTCGAACCCACGCGGCTGTACCGCCTGTTCCGCCAGGAAGTGGCCGACGACGGCGCCGCGCTGCCGCTGGACACCTGCTTCACGCTGCGCGAAGGCAGCGACATCACGCTGGTGAGCTGGGGCGCGATGGTGCAGGAGACGCTCGCCGCCGCGGACGCACTGGCAGGCGAAGGCGTGACGGCCACGGTCATCGACGTGGCCACGCTCAAGCCGCTGGACATGCAGACCATCCTGGAATCGGTGACGCGCACGGGCCGCTGCGTGATCGTGCACGAGGCCCCGCGCACCGCCGGCTTCGGCGCCGAGATCGCGGCGCAGCTGGCCGACGCGGGCCTCTACTCACTGGCCGCGCCGGTGCAGCGCGTGACCGGCTTCGACACCGTGGTGCCGCTGGCGCGGCTGGAATACACCTACCTGCCTGGCGTCGCCCGCATCGTCGACGCGGCGCGCAAGGCGATGGCAGCGTAATGCGAGAGTTGCCGACGATAGGCAAGGAGTGCCGATGAGAGTCTTCAAGCTGCCCGACCTGGGCGAAGGCCTGCAGGAGGCCGAGATCGTGACCTGGCACGTCAAGACCGGCGACACCGTGGCCGCTGACCAGCCGCTGCTGTCGGTGGAGACGGCCAAGGCCATCGTGGAAATCCCGTCGCCCTATGCAGGCACCATCGCCAAGCTGTTTGCGCAGCCCGGCGATATCGTCCACCTGGGCGCGCCGCTGGTCGGCGTCGAGGGTGCGGGCGAGGATGCCGACGCCGGCACCGTGGTGGGCTCGGTCCAGGTCGGCACGCACGTGGTCAATGAAGCCGCGCCCGCGGGCTCCGCGGCACCCGCCGCGGCCATGGCCGCCCGCGTCAAGGCCACGCCGGCGGTGCGCGCGCTGGCGCGCCGGCTCGGGGTGGACCTGGCAATGGCCACGGCATCGGGCCCCGAGGGCGTCGTCACCGCCGCCGACGTGGAACGGGTAGCCAGCACGCTGGCCGAACTGGGCGCGCCGGAACAGCTGCGCGGCGTGCGCCGGGCGATGGCGCAGAACATGGCGCGTGCACAAGCCGAAGTGGCCGCCGCCACCGTGATGGACGACGCCGACATCCACGCCTGGCAGCCCGGCGCCGATGTCACCATCCGGCTGGTGCGCGCCCTGGTGGCCGGCTGCCGCGCCGAACCCGGCCTCAATGCCTGGTACGAAGGCCAGACCGCCCGCCGCCACGTGCTGAAGAAGATCGACGTCGGCATCGCGGCCGACCTGCCCGAAGGCCTGTTCGTGCCGGTGCTGCGCGACGTCGGCAACCGCGATGCCGCAGACCTGCGCCACGGCCTGGACCGCATGCGCGCCGACATCCGCGCGCGCACCATCGCGCCGGAGGAGATGCGCGGCAACACCATCACGCTGTCCAACTTCGGCATGATCGCGGGGCGCTATGCCGCGCCAATCGTGGTGCCGCCGACCGTGGCAATCCTGGGTGCGGGGCGCGTGCGCGAGGAAGTGGTAGCAGCCGGCGGCGTGCCGGCGGTGCACCGGGTGATGCCGCTGAGCCTGACCTTTGACCATCGCGTGGTGACGGGTGGGGAGGCGGCGCGGTTTCTGGCGGCGGTGATTGCGGATCTGGAGATGGCGGTGTAGCGGTCGAAGACAACAGGGAGCCGACGAGCAAATAGCCTCGGAGAATACTGCCGCCCCTCGTGTACGCTCCCCTCTCCCGCAAGCGGGAGAGGGGAGCAAACCGCCGGTGTGCTGGCACCGATCGGGAATCGGGCGCTGCGGTGGCCCTGTATATAATGCGTTTCCGATCGCCGCTGCCGTCAAGCCGGACCTATCCGGACAGCCGGACCCCCCTCATGGAATCCAAGACCGCCCGCCTTACCATCCTGATCGATCCGGTCAAGAAAAAGGCCTTTGAAACCCTGTGCGCCTCACAGGATCTGACACCGTCGCAGGTCGTGCGCCAGCTGATCCGCGAATACCTGGCCCAGCATGGCGTGGAATACGCCACCAAGCCCAAGCCCGCGGGCAGCACCCGGCAGAAGAAGTGACTCAGCGCGGGGCGTCGCCCTCGCCTGCATCTTCGCTTGCCAGCTCGCCGCAGCGCTGCACCACCTGCGCCAGCGAATCCACGTAGTTGCCCTCCCCCAGCGCCGCCAGCACGCCCGCGCGCGCCAGCTTTTCCCTGACCCGCTCGTTGGCTTCAGCCAGCACCACCGCCACGCCGCGTTTCTGCAGCGTCACGATCACGGCCTCCAGCGTCTGCAGCCCGGTCATGTCCATGAAGGGCACGCGGCCCAGGCGGATCAGCAGCACGCGCGGCTCGGTATGGGTCTGCACCAGTGCGCGCTCGCACGCTTCCACGGCACCGAAGAAGAACGGTCCGTCGATGGCATAGACCAGCACGCCCGGCGGCATCCGCGCGGGCAGGCCGGCGCCGGTATCGCCCAGTTCGCGCTCTACGTCCACGACATCCTGGCGCGCCACCTCCACTGACGCCGACATGCGCAGCAGGAACTGCAGCATGGCCAGGATCACCCCGATGTTGACCGCCACCACCAGGTCGGTCAGCACGGTCAGGGTGAAGGTGATCAGCAGGATGGCCACGTCGGCGCGCGGCGCGCGGCGGACCATGCGCGCGAACTGGCGCCCCTCGCTCATGTTGTAGGCCACCACGAACAGGATCGCGGCCAGCGTCGCCAGCGGCACGCTGGCCGCGAGCGGTGCCAGGAACAGCAGCACCATTACCAGCGTGAGCGCATGCACCACGCCGGCCAGCGGGCTGTTGCCGCCATTGCGGATATTGGTGGCGGTGCGGGCGATGGCGCCGGTGGCGGCAAACCCGCCGAACAGCGGCGCCAGGATATTGGCGATGCCCTGGCCGACCAGCTCCTGGTTGGAATCGTGCCGCGTGCCCGCCATGCCGTCGGCCACCACCGCGGACAGCAATGACTCGATCGCGCCCAGCATGGCGATGGTGAAGGCCGGCCCGGCCAGCTCCAGCACGCGTGCCAGCGTGATGTCCGGCAGCGCGGGCACGGGCAGCCCGCGCGGCAGGCCGCCAAAGGCGGTGCCGATGGTGGCGACGCCGTCAAAGCGGAACAGCGCCTGCACCGCGGTGGCAACCAGCAGCGCCACCAGCGGCCCGGGGATGCGCCGCAGCCAGCGCACGCGCGGCGCGCCCACTACCAGCGCCAGGCTGCCCAGCGCCAGCGCGGTGGTGGCCGGGTGCCATTGCGGCAGCGCCTGCAGCAGGTGCCAGAGTTTTTCGTGGAAATGCTCGCCGGCGACCGGCGGCAGACCGAAGAAATCGCGCCACTGGCCGACAAAGATGATCACGCCGATGCCAGCCGTGAAGCCGACGATCACCGGCGCGGGAATGAACCGGATCACGCTGCCCAGCCGCGTCAGCCCCATCGCCAGCAGGATCAGCCCCGCCATCAGGGTGGCGATCTGCAGGCCGTCGATGCCATGGCGCGCGGTCACGGCGGACAGCACCACGATAAACGCGCCGGTGGGCCCCGCGATCTGCAGCCGGCTGCCGCCGAACAGCGACACCGCCAGCCCGGCGACGATGGCCGTGTACAGGCCCTGCTCCGGCTTGGCGGCTGACGCGATCGCAAACGCCATGGCCAGCGGCAGCGCCACCACCCCGACGATCACGCCCGACACGATGTTCGGCAGCCAGTTGCCGCGTCGGAACAGTCCGGCCAGCCAAGCTTCGCGCAGCGCGATCATGCGTCAATCCCTCGGGTTCGTGCAGGATGATGATGGTGCATTGGATGATAACAGCATGTTAATGCCCGCCGGCTTGCGGCTCGCGCCGTGATATTCGCCACGCCTGCACTGTCGCTTATGCCACTCAATTCCTATACTGGATTGGCTCGCCCGGGCGTACGGGGTATGGGCCAGGGCGGACGCGGCAATCTTCTGCAATCGGAGGCCCATCATGTTCAAGCACCTCCTTGTGCCTACCGACGGCTCCGCACGCGCCGACGCGATGGCGGCCCGCGCCATGGCCTTTGCCAGCCGCATCGGCGCCCGCGTGACCGGGCTGCATGTGATTCCCGAGTACCACGTACTGACCTACCGGCTGACCAGCCTGCAGGACACCAAGGACACCTTTGCCGCAGAAGCAGCGCGCCACGCGGATACCTTCCTCGCCGCGCTCAGCCACACCGCGGCGCAGGCCGGCGTGGCCTGCGAGACCGTTACGGCCACCGACGACCATCCCTGGCAGGCCATCATCCAGTGCGCGCAGCAGCGCGACTGCGACCTGATCGTGATGTCGTCGCATGGCAAGCGCGGGCTGCAGGCGCTGCTGATCGGCAGCGAAACCCACAAGGTCCTGACCCACAGCACGATCCCGGTGCTGGTCTTCCGCTAGGCGGCCGGGCGAACAACGAGACAGCGCGATAGCGGGCAACAGTGCGCGGCGACGCGCGTTTCCAAACCACGCCAACTGCAAGGAGCGCAACCATGGCGATTCGACTGGGCGAGCAAGCCCCTGATTTCACCGCCGACACCACGGAAGGCAAGATCAGCTTCCATGAATGGATCGGCGACAACTGGGCCATCCTGTTCTCGCATCCCAAGGACTTCACGCCGGTGTGCACCACCGAACTGGGCTATATGGCCCGGCTCAAGCCCGAATTCGACAAGCGCAACACCAAGATCATCGGCCTGAGCATCGACCCGGTCGGCGACCACCAGCGCTGGGTCAAGGACATCGAGGAAACGCAGAACTGCACCATCAACTATCCGATGATCGGCGACGCAGACCTGAAGGTGGCCAAGCTCTACGACATGATCCACCCCGAGGCCAGCGGCAGCGGCCCGCGCACGGCGGTAGACAACGCCACCATCCGCTCGGTGTTCATCATCGGCCCGGACAAGAAGGTCAAGGCCATGCTGGTGTACCCGATGAGCGCCGGGCGCAATTTCGACGAGGTGCTGCGCCTGCTGGATTCGCTGCAGCTCAATGCCAAGCACACCGTGGCCACGCCGGTGAACTGGAAGCCGGGCGAGGACGTCATCATCCCCACATCGGTCTCGGACGAGGAGGCCAAGAAGAAGTACCCGCAGGGCTTCAAGACCCTGAAGCCCTACCTGCGCACGGTGGAGCAGCCCAAGTAAGGGGAGCGAGAAGCGCCAGCACCAGGGAGTGCGGGCGGGGGGGGGGGGGCCGCCGGCCTCGTCGGGATGGGCTTAT
>NZ_JBYSZW010000040.1:0-70031 GCF_058787575.1 Cupriavidus sp. FW305-3-2-15-C-LB2 | reverse complement strand
GACTGGGGCAGTCACGGCCGGGAGCCCCGACTTGTCCACAGGAACTATCCACAGCTTCAGTGGATATCCCCCCTCTTGACAACCGCAAAGGGCGCGCCGGTGCTGGAATTCACTGGAGTGCCCGTTTTATAGGCAACCCTCCGGGCTACGGGAATGGTTGCGGGCGTTCGAATTTTGTGCCTGTTGCGATTCTTCCGCCGCCGGGCGCTCAGCGCGTCAGCACCTCGCGGATGGTGTCGGCCAGTTCCTTGGCCACGAATTTCGCTACATAAGCGTCCGCGCCCACCTTGCGCACATGCTCCTCGCTGGCCTCTCCCGACAGTGACGAGTGAATCACCACCGGCAGCGACTTCAGCCGGCTGTCCGCCTTGATCTTGCGGGTCAGGGTGAAACCGTCCATCTCCGGCATCTCCAGGTCGGTCAGCACCAGCGCCACCTCGTCCTGCACTGACCTGCCATGGCTGGCCGCCTCGGCGGCGATGCGGTCGAGCAGCTCCCACGCCTCCTTGCCGGACTTGGTCATCACCACCGGCGCGCCCAGCGCCTTCAGCCCCTGCTCGATCAGGCCGCGCGCCAGTGCCGAATCGTCGGCGGCAATGACCTTGGCGCCGGGGCGCAGGCTCAACTGCGGGCCGACCGTGCCCGGGTCCACGTCCGGCTGCCGCGTCGGCAGCACATCGCGCAGGATCTGCTCGACGTCCAGCACCTGCACCAGCCGCGACGGGTCCGCGCCCCCGGCGGTGTCCCCGTCCAGCTTGGCGATGCTGGTGACGTGGCCGGTCCGCACGCTGGCCTCGGCCGAATGCACCTGGTTCCACTCCAGGCGCACAATTTCCTCCACTGCCTCCACCGCGAAGCCCTGCGTCGAACGTGCATATTCCGTCACCAGCAGGATGCCCAGGCCGCTGCGCGGCTTGCAGCCCACCAGCCGGGGCAGGTCGATCACCGGGATCACCTGGCCGCGGATATCCGCCATGCCCAGGATCGACGGGTCGGCCCCCACCACGGTCGTCACGTGCGGCATCACCAGGATCTCGCGCACCTTGAAGACATTGATCCCGAACAGCTCCGTCTGGCCGGAATGCTCGGCTTCGCCAAGCCGGAACAGCAGCAGCTCGAACTGGTTGTTGTTGGTCAGGTTGGTCCGTTCGTCGATGTCCCTCATGGAACTGCTCATGCTGCGCTCCCGTGCCGTGCGTGTGGTTTTTGCCGCCGTCGTTGTCATCTGCCTGCGGCCGCGGCGGATGGCGGACGGCAGGGTTCATGACTGGATATCGGCGCGGGGCAACTGGAGTTGAGAGGCGCACGCAGCGCGTGTTCGGATTTCATCCTTGCATATCCGGATTGCTTCGTTCCTCCGGCGCAGCGTCGTCCATATAGTGGTTCCCAACTTGTCATAACACGCTATGTCGATCCCCATGACGACCCGGACCAACGTGGTACCCGTCCCCGCCGCCGCAGCCATGCCGGCACCGATCCCGCTGCCGCTCTATACGCAAATCAAGGACGCCTTGCGCGCCAGCATCCTGGACGGCACCTATCCGCCGCACCACCAGATGCCGTCGGAAAGCGAGCTGGGCGAGCGCTTTCGCGCCAGCCGCATCACCGTGCGCCAGGCGCTGGGCGACCTGCAGAAGGAGGGGCTGATCTTCAAGATCCATGGCAAGGGCACCTTCGTCTCCAAGCCCCGCGCCTTCCAGAACGTGACTTCGCTGCAAGGCTTTGCCGAGGCCATGTCGAGCATGGGCTACGAGATCCTGAACCAGATACGCAACTGCAAATGCGTACCTGCCAGCCGTCACGTTGCCACGCAACTGCGGCTGCGCGAAGGCGATCCGGTGGTGGAGATCCGGCGCGTGCGCCTGCTCAACCGCGAGCCGGTGTCGCTGGAGCTGACCTGGGTGTCCGAGGCCGTCGGCCGCCGCCTGCTCACTGCCGACCTGGCCACGCGCGACATCTTCCTGATCCTGGAAAACGACTGTGGCGTGAAGCTCGGCCATGCCGACCTGAGTGTCGACGCCATCCTCGCCGACGACGAGCTGACCCAGGCCCTGCGCATCGAGGAAGGCGCGCCGGTGCTGCGCATCGAACGCCTGACCCATGACGCGCAAGGCACGCCTATCGATTACGAGTTCCTCTACTTCCGCGGCGACGCGTTCCAGTACCGGCTGCGCGCAGACCGGCACAAGACCGCGCCAGCCGCCAGCGTCACCAGCCCAGCCGGCCATGCACGGCCCCGCAAACCAGCCAGCAAGGGGAAGCCCTCCGCATGAATACCCTGACTCACGAATACGACATCGTTGTCGTCGGCGGCGGCACCGCCGGCCCGATGGCCGCGATCAAGGCCAAGGAACGCAACCCCGCGCTGCGCGTGCTGCTGCTCGACAAGGCGCACGTCAAGCGCAGCGGCGCCATCTCGATGGGCATGGACGGGCTGAACAATGCCGTGATCCCCGGCCACGCCACGCCCGAGCAGTACACCCGCGAGATCACCGTGGCCAACGACGGCATCGTCGACCAGTCCACCGTTTATGCCTACGCGCGCCACAGCTTTGCCACCATCGAGCAGCTGGATCGCTGGGGCGTCAGGTTCGAGAAGGACGAGACCGGCGACTACGCAGTGAAGAAGGTCCATCACATGGGCTCCTATGTGCTGCCGATGCCGGAAGGACACAACGTCAAGAAGGTGCTGTACCGCCAGCTCAAGCGCGCGCGGGTAGAGATCACCAACCGCATCGTCGCCACGCGCGTGCTGACCGACGCCAGCGGCGCCGCCGGCGGCGTGATGGGCTTCGACTGCCGCAGCGCGGACTTCCACGTGATCCGCGCGCGCGCCGTGATCCTGTGCTGCGGCGCGGCCGGCCGCCTGGGCCTGCCCGCTTCCGGCTACCTGATGGGCACCTACGAGAACCCGACCAATGCCGGCGATGGCTATGCCATGGCCTATCACGCCGGCGCCGCGCTGGCCAACCTGGAGTGCTTCCAGATCAATCCGCTGATCAAGGACTACAACGGCCCGGCCTGCGCCTACGTGACCGGCCCGCTGGGCGGCTATACCGCCAACGGCAAGGGCGAGCGCTTTATCGAATGCGACTACTGGAGCGGCCAGATGATGTGGGAGTTCTACCAGGAGCTCCAGGGCGGCAACGGCCCGGTGTTCCTGAAGCTTGACCACCTGGCGGAAGAAACCATCCAGACCATCGAGACGATCCTGCACACCAACGAACGGCCCAGCCGCGGCCAGTTCCACGCCGGGCGCGGCACCGACTACCGCAGGCAGATGGTGGAGATGCATATCTCGGAGATCGGCTTCTGCAGCGGCCACAGCGCTTCCGGCGTGCATGTGAACGAGCGCGCCGAGACTACCGTGCCGGGGCTGTACGCGGCCGGAGACATGGCCGCCGTGCCGCACAACTACATGCTGGGCGCCTTCACCTATGGCTGGTTTGCCGGGCACAACGCGGCCGACTACGTCGCCGGCCGCGGCCTGCCTGAAGCCGATGCGGCCCAGGTCGAGGCGGAGCGCGCGCGCGTGTTCGCACCGCTGGCGCGCGAGAGTGGGCTGCCGCCCGCCCAGGTGGAATACAAGCTGCGCCGCATGGTCAACGACTACCTGCAGCCGCCCAAGGTCACGCGCAAGATGGAAATCGGCCTGCAGCGCTTTGACGCCATCGCCGAGGACATCGGCCAGATCCGCGCCGCCAATCCGCACGAGCTGATGCGCGCGGTCGAGGTGATGGCAATCCGCGACTGCGCCGAGATGGCGGCACGCGCCTCCCTGTTCCGCACCGAGAGCCGCTGGGGTCTCTACCACCATCGCGTCGACTATCCGCAGCGCAATGATGCGGACTGGTTCTGCCATACGCACCTGAGCAAGGATGAAGCCGGGCGCATGGTCAGCCACAAGCGCGCGATCGAGCCGTACATCGTCCCGGTGGCAGGCGACGACGCCACCGCCTACCAGCGGCTGCGCGTCAGCCGCGGCCAGGCCGCCGCCACGGCCGCCACTGCCGAACCCGCCACCCTGGCTGCCGCCTGAAGGAACCCACGCCATGGCCTACACCCCGCATGAGATCGCCCAGCGCAGCAGCGCGCCGGTCACCATCGATGAAGACAAGTGCATTGCCGACAAGGGCTGCACGGTCTGCGTCGATGTCTGCCCGATGGACCTGCTGGCCATCGACCTGACCAAAGGCAAGGCATTCATGCAGTTCGACGAGTGCTGGTACTGCATGCCCTGCGAGAAGGATTGCCCGACGGGCGCGGTCAGGGTCGAGATCCCGTACCTGCTGCGTTGATTGCCCCGCTTCATGACAACAGCACCACAGAGATAACCCCATGAAAGCCTCCACCAGCATCCACCTGCTCCTGGCACTGGCCGCCGCCAGCCTGGCCGGCACGGCCAGTGCCGAAACCATCCGCGTTGCCATCGGCACGCAGGACACCACCATCAACTGCGCCACCGGCGGCCTGCTGATCCGCGAACTGAAGCTGCTCGACAAGTACCTGCCGCGCACCGGCAAGTACAAGGACGTCACCTACGACGTGCAATGGAAGAACTTCACCTCCGGCCCGCCGCTGACCAACGAGATGGTGGCCGACAAGCTGGATATCGGCGCCATGGCGGACTTCCCCGGCTCGCTCAATGCCGCGGCCTTCCAGAAGGCCGGCAAGAAGAGCCTGTTCATCGCGCCGCTGTCGGGCAACGCGATCGGCACCGGCAACGGCATCGTGGTGCCGGCGGATTCGCCGGTCCAGTCGCTGGCGGAACTCAGGGGCAAGACCATCTCGGTGCCGTTCGGCTCCACCGCGCACGGCATGCTGCTGCGCGCGATCAAGCGCCAGGGCTGGGACCCGGACAAGGACGTGACCCTGGTGTCGCAGTCGCCCGAGGTCGGCGGCTCGGCGCTGCAGGCACACAAGGTGGACGGCCATGCCAACTTCGTGCCCTTCCCCGAGCTCTTTGTCTTCCGCGGCTTTGCCCGCAAGATCTATGACGGCGCCCAGGCCGAGGCCCCCACCTTCCACGGCGCGCTGGTGAACGCGGAATACGCGCAGAAGTACCCGGAGATCGTGGTGGCCTACCTGCGCGCCGCGATCGAGGCCGACCGCCTGATGGCGGCGGAGCCCGAGAAATACAGCGAGCTGATTGCCCGGGTGACCGGCATCGACGCCGAGGTGGACTACCTGTTCCATGGCCCGCTCGGCCTGCAGAACCGCGACTACACCTGGAAGCCGGAGTACCGCCAGGCGCTGCAGACCTCGATCGAGACGCTGAAGCTGCTCAAGCGCACCGATGCCGACCTCAGCGCCGACACCGTGATCGACGAGCGCTACATCCGCGAAGCCTTCAGGCTGGAGGGGCTGGACTATGAAGCGCGCCTGAAGTCCTACGACAAACAGCCCCTCGCGGCGAAGGACGCGGGCAGCGGCAAACCCATCGCCGAACCGAAGCTGGCCGCGCAGCTGTGGCTGCGGGGCGAGTCCAGGGTGCGCGCCTATGCCTCGCCGGCTGCAGCATTCGCCGCGCTCAGGCAGGCTGCAAAAGAGGGCAAGCAGGCGCGCGTGCTGTATGTGCATGACCGCAATACCGGCCTGAAGCTGCTGGCCAGCAAGGCGTGGTACGTGCAGGACGGCAAGGGGCAGGTGAGCGCCTTCCTGCTCAAGGGCTCAGCGGATGGCTGGGCAAAGGCCAATGGTGGCAATGTGCGGGACTTTGCCGCAGTCAGCGGCGCCGCGGTCGCCGTGGCCAGCAACTGACGCGGAGCGCGCCCATGACCTCGATCAGCCTTGAAGCGGGGGCGCCCCCGGTGGCACCGGCCGCGCCGGGCGCGGCACGCGTGCGGCTGGCACGCTGGCTGGTGCGCCTGGCCGCGCTGGCCAGCTGCATCGTGCTGTGGCAGCTGGCCTCGTCCCACCGGGCCCACCTCGGCCTCGTCACCTTCGCCAATGTGCCCGCGCCCAGCGACGTGGTTCCGGCGGCCTGGCAACTGCTGCAGTCACCCAAGCTGGTGCTGCACCTGAGCAACAGCCTGTACCGCGTGTTTGCCGGCTTTGGCGCGGCGGCCGTGGCTGGCATCGTGCTCGGCATGGCGATCGGCCGCTCGCGCTGGCTGGAAGACCTGCTGCTGCCACCGCTGGAGGTGCTGCGCCCGATCCCCGGCGTGGCGTGGATTCCGCTGGCAATCCTGATGTTCCCGTCTTCGGAGCTGAGCATGATCTTCATCACCTTCATCGGGGCGCTGTTCCCGATCCTGCTCAACACCATCCACGGCGTGGAGCGCACCGACCCGCGCCTGGTCGCCACGGCGCGCAGCCTGGGCGCGCGCCGCTGGACCGTCTTCCCCGAGGTGCTGCTGCCCGCGGCGCTGCCGAGTATCGTCACCGGGCTGGCGATCGGCATGGGCACGTCCTGGTTCTGCCTGGTCACCGCCGAGATGATCGCCGGCCAGTACGGCATCGGCTACTACACGTGGGAGGCCTACAACCTGCAGAACTATGCGGACATCGTCGTCGGCATGCTCCTGATCGGTGCCTTCGGCATGGGCAGCAGCGCGCTGATCAAGCGCCTCGGCGCGTGGCTGATGCCGTGGACCCGCCTGCAGCAGGTGCGCGCATGACGAGCCAACCGATCCGCGCGGGCCACCTGCAGGTGCGCGGCCTGGATGTGGCGCTGGGCCAGGGCGATGCCGCCTTCACCGCCGTGCACCAGCTATCCATCGACATTCCCGCCGGGCAGTTCGTCTGCATCCTGGGGCCGTCGGGCTGCGGCAAGTCCACGCTGCTGGGCGCCATCGCCGGACACCTGCCGGCGGCGGCGGGCGAGATCCTGCTCGACGGGGCGCCGGTGCGCGGCCCCGCGCCGGAGCGCGGGCTGGTGTTCCAGCAGCACTCGCTGTTCCCGTGGAAGCGCGTGCTCGACAACGTCGCCTTCGGCCTGAAGATGCAGGGCGTGCCCACCGCCGAGCGCAAGCGCGAGGCGCAGGCCCTGCTGGACCTGGTCGGCCTGGGCGGCTTCGCGCAGCGCTACCCCGCCCAGCTTTCCGGCGGCATGCAGCAGCGCGCGGAGATTGCGCGCGTGCTGATCAACCGGCCGCGCGTGCTGCTGATGGACGAGCCCTTCGGTGCGCTCGACGCGCAGACCCGCGCCCATATGCAAGCCCTGCTGCTCGAGGTCTGGGCGCGGATGCGCACCACCGTGGTCTTCGTCACCCATGACATCGACGAGGCGCTGTTCCTGGCCGACCGCGTGCTGGTGATGTCGCCACGGCCCGGACGCATCCTTGAAGATATCGCTATCCCCTTCGAGCGGCCCCGCCGCGCCGAGTTGATGACCGATGACGATTTCATCCGGTTCAAGCGCCGCTGCCGCGACCTGCTGCACGACCACACCCAGGCCAGCGCGCTCGCGACCGCCGCCTGACCGCTATCGACCTGACTGCCATCCATGCCGCAAGCTTCCACCCTGCCTGACGAATCCCTGTTTGATCTCGATCCCTCCATCGGCGCGCTGACGCTGCGCCTGGCCGACCCCGACCCCGCGGTGCGACGCGTGGCCGTGCTGCAACTTGCCGACCTGGAGGATGAAGACGGCGTGCCGCTGCTGCTGCAGCGCCTGCAATCGGACCCTGCCGAATCCGTGCGCGCGGAAGCCGCGCGCACGCTGGCCAGCTGGGAACAGGAAGCGGTCGTCCCGGCGCTGGCCGCGGCACTGGCCGACCCCAGCCGCGAAGTGGCCGAAGCGGCAGCACAGGGATTGTCGGAACTGAAGGCGCCCGCCTCCGGTGCCGCCTTGCTGCCGTGGGTCACGCACGGCGATCCCTTTGTCCGGGCGGCCGCGTGGCGCGGCCTGCGCGAGCTGCGCTATGCGGCCGGCTTCGATGCGGCCATCGCGGCCCTGTCCGACGCGGCCGCCCCGGTGCGCCGCGAAGCCGTGGCCGTGCTGGGCTGGCTCAGGCGCAGCGAAGCCCTGCCCGCGCTGGCACAAGCTGCGACCAGCGATGCCGATACCGACGTCAGGCGCGCCGCCGCCGGCGCGCTCGGCCTGGCTGCCGACCCGTCGGCGCGCGATGCGTTGCTGGCGGCCCTGCGCGACGGCGCCTGGCAGGTGCGGGAAGAAGCCGCGCAGACGCTGGGAAAACTGAAATTCCCTGAAGCCGTGGGCCCGTTGATCGACGCGCTGGAGGACCGCTACTGGCAGGTCCGCCTGCAGGCCGCCAGGGCTCTCGGCAAGCTGCGCGACCGCGCGGCGCTGGTGCCGCTGACGATGCAGCTGGCCCACGCCATCAGCAACCTGCGCAAAGAGGCCGCGCTGTCGCTGGGGAGCCTGCGGGATGCGGCAGCCGTGCCGGCCCTTGCCTCGGCCGCCGACGATGCCGATCCGGAGGTACGCAAGGCCGTACGCATTGCGCTGGCGCAGATCGGCGCGCCGGAGGCTCATGCATGAGCGGCGGCATGGTCGTACCCACGCGCCTGGAGCTCTCCCGCGCCAACGGCGCGCTGCGCGTCTACTGGCCAGACGGCCAGTGCCAGTCGCTGGACCCGGGCCGCTTGCGCGCAGCCTGCCGTTGCGCCGCCTGCCGCGGCAAGCCCTCGGAGGCCGGGCCGGGCGACACGCAAATCGTCGCCCTCGGCGAAATGGGCTATGGTGTGCAGATCGTGTTCAGCGACGGGCACAACCGCGGCATCTACCCGTGGCCGTACCTGCAGGCGCTGTAGCCGGGCGCTTACCCGCCCGCCAGCGCCTGCAGGATATGCACCTCGTCGGTTTCCTTCAACGGCGCGTCCAGCCGCATCAGCTGCGTGCGGTTGACGAAGACGCGGATATACGGCCGCAGCTTGCCCTGCTCATCGACGATGCGAAAGCGCATGCCGGGGAACTGGCGGTCAAGGTCGTCGAGCAGCTCGGCGATGCTGGCGCCACGGGCCTCGACGTATTCGCGCTGTCCGGTATAGGAGAAGAGCGGCGTCGCGATACGGACCTGCATGGAAGTTCTCCGGTCGGCTGATGGCATTCAGGCAGGGCGCGCCACGGTAACCGCGTAGACCTGCGGCAGGTTGCGGGCGATGCATTGCCAGCCCTCGCCTTCATCGGCACTGGCCCAGATCTCGCCGCCGGTGGTGCCGAAGTACACGCCCACCGGCGCGTGGCCGTCGGTGGCCATGGCCTGGCGCTTGACCGTGAACCAGCCTTGTTCGGCGGGCAGGCCGCGGTCCTGGCGCTGCCAGGTTTCGCCGGCATCGCGCGTGACATACGCTGCCGGGCGGCCGCCCGGGCTGACGCGCGGCCAGACGTCGCTGCCATCCATCGGGAACACCCAGACCGTGCGCGGATCGCGGCGGTGGGCGACGATGGGGAAGCCGATATCGCCCACTTCCGCCGGCATGGCTTCGCCGATGCGTTTCCACACGCCTTCGCGGCGGTCCATGCGGTAGATGCCGCAATGGTTCTGCTGGTACAGGATGTCCGGGTCGGCGGGATGCTGCAGCATGCAGTGCGGATCCTGGCCGTACTCGGGATTGGGATCGGGCAGGAAGGTGGCGAGGCTGCCGCGGTTCAGCGGCTTCCAGTCCGCGCCGCCGTCGGTGCTCTCGAACACGCCGCCGCTGGACATGCCGATATACAGGTGGCGCGCGTCGCGCGGATCGACCAGCACGGAATGCATCTTGGGGCCGTCGGGCGTGCCGTCCTGCTCGCCGCCGGTCCAGGTGCGCCAGTTCGGGTGGTCGTTGAAGCCTGATACCGGCTCCCAGGTCACGCCGTGGTCGGCGCTGCGGAACAGGCCCTGCGGCGAGGTGCCGGCATACCAGGTGCCGGGCTCGCTGGCATGGCCGGGCGTGAGCCAGAACACGTGGTCGACGACGCGGCCGGTCTCGCCCTCCGGGGCCTTGTCGAAGGCGGGCGGGCGCGCGGCTTCGGTCCAGTTGCGGCCGCCGTCGGTGGAGCGGAACACGGTCGGGCCCAGGTGGCCGGTGCGCGCCGCCATCAGCATGCGCGACGGGTCGCGCGGGTCCTGCACGATATGGTGGATGGTATGGCCGAGGAACGTCGGGCCCTCGATCTGCCAGCTGCGGCGCGCGGCGTCGCTGGTCAGGAACCAGGCGCCCTTGGTGGTGGCCACCAGCAGCCTGACGGGGCCGGTGTCGGTTTCGGGTGTGGGGGAAGTCGTCATCTTGGCTCCTGCAAGAAGGCCGGTGAACGATGCTTTCTGAGTCTAGTACATGTAGACAGTGTTCACAATTAAAGATGGCGGAGCTGTGGCCGGCAGGCCGGCCATAGCCACCATGATTACGAAGTAGCACGGAGTTAAAAGCGGAAGCCCGCAACTTGCCTCGACATTGCGCGCGAAGTGTGGCATAAGCAATGTTCCCCCGATGCTTTCGCGCCCCGACACCCATGCTTCGCACTGTCCGCTTCGCCACCCTGAACCGCCCGGCCCTGCCGGCGGCAGGCGTGCGCGCCGCGCAGCGCCCGGGCGCCGCCATCGACCTGGCCGACCGCTTCCACGCGTACGCCCAGGTCCGCCGCGCCGTGCTTTTCCTGGCCGTGCGGGCAGCTCGGGGCGCCACCCTCCAGTCCTGAGCTTTCCCGCACGGCCCATGTCGCGGATGCCATCCGGCACCCGCTTGATCATGCAGCCAGGAGAAAGCCAGACATGTCCCCGCTCTACCGCCATACCTTCTGCGCCATGGTGGCGCTTGCCGCCCTCTACCTGATCCTCAATCCCTGAGCCCCAGTGGAGTCTTGCCATGGTGAATTTCCATGCCCTGCGCCTGCCGGCGCCGGCCCTGCCGCGCGCGCTCGAACTGCGCATCGACGTTGAGCTCGCGCCGGGCGATATCGAGCGCGAGCTGGGTGCCCTGCACGACCGCATCGGCCAACCCGGCGACTGCCTGCATGCGATGCCGGCGCTGCCCGCGGGCGCGCCAGGCCTGCGCCTGCGCTATCGCGAGGCCGACGGCGAGTACTACGTGTATGTGGAAGATGTGATGCAGCGCCGGCTGGCCGGTTATACCGTCTTCAACCGGCTGATCGAGGTCGGCCGCCGGGCCGACCCATGGGTACGGGCGCCGCACACAAAGTTTGCGCCCGCTTACCAGCGCCGCGGCCTGGCTCGGGCGCTGTACCGCTGGGCGCTGGATGGCGGGCTGTGCCTGCTGAGCGGGGCGCGCCAGTCGGCCGGCGCCAACGCCCTATGGCAGGTGCTGGCCGCCGATTACCCGATGGGCTATGTGGACTTGCGCCACAAGACGCTGACCTGGCTGGGCCAGGCCGTCGACGCGCCAGTGCGTGAGGGCCTGCATACGCGCATGCTGCTGCTCGGGCGCGGCTGGACCCTGGACACGTTCATGGCCCGCACCGGCATGTACTGAGGCAGCGCGCCCGCTTACAGCCAGCGGATCGGCGCGGCCTCGCGTGCGTTGGCTACGTACAGGGTCCAGCCCTGGGCAAAGTAGGCGCGCACCCGCGCGGCCAGCGATTGGCCGCCGCCCACGCGGGCGTAGTAGGCAACATCGCGTGCCGGCTGGGCGGCGGGCTTCGATGCCTTGGCTTGGGCGGGCTGGCGATAGAGGGTGTCGGCGAGTACTTGCATGGCGAATATCCTTTCCGGTTGGATGGAAGTTGGTGCGCCTCACGAAGCACATCCAGCCGTGGTTCGGCCCGGATCGGGAGGCAGCTCAGGGTTATCCCTAGTATAGAGAAGTTGCGCCTGAATCATCCGGGTCTGTACCTATAGGCCGTATATGGGGTGCGTGATAATGGCCGCCTGCCGCACGCGCCACCTGATGCCAATCCGGCAATCCAAGGTGCCCAATCGTCACATTCGATATTCCTCGATGCACATGCCGCGCATTGCCTGCCGGTGATGATGCATGGCGCGTGGTCACCTAGCCTTCAGCCTTGCCCGGATCGCGCCCGCAGAGGCACCGACAAGCGGCACACCGATAACAGCGGGTTGGCCAGGTTTGCGCCTCCAGCCCAGACCAGAACCACGTGAGACACGCCTGACGACAGTCCGTACGACGGACGTTGCAGCGCCCGCAAGGAGACAGCTCATCATGATCGAACAGCCCTATCCGTCGTCCGCGACGGAAGCCGATGCTGCACGCCCCCAAGTCCCCGAAGTCCGGAGCCGGATCGACGCGTTTTTCGAGATCACCGCGCGCGGCAGCACCCAGCGCAAGGAAGTGGTCGCCGGGGTGACCACCTTCATGGCGATGGTCTACGCCGTCTTTGTCGTTCCCGGCATGCTGGGCAAGGCCGGCTTCGACACCAGCGCGGTCTTTGTCGCGGTGTGCCTGACCACCGCCTTCGGCTCCCTGCTGATGGGCCTGTGGGCCAAGCTGCCGATCGCCATCGGCTGCGCCATCTCGCTGACCGCATTCATGGCCTTCGGGCTGGTGCTGGGGCAGGGCCTGTCGCCGGCGGTCGCGCTCGGCGCCGTGTTCCTGATGGGCGTGATCTTCACCGCGATCTCCGTCACCGGCGTGCGCTCCTGGATCCTGCGCAACCTGCCCGCCGGCGTGGCGCACGGCACCGGCATCGGCATCGGCCTGTTCCTGCTGTTGATCGCCTCGAATGAAGTCGGCCTGGTGGTCAAGAACGCTCACCCCGGCCTGCCGGTGTCACTGGGCAAGATCACCTCGTTCCCGGTGGTGATGTCGGTGCTGGGCCTGGCCGCGATCTTCGGCCTGGAGCGCCGCAAGGTGCCGGGCGGCATCCTGCTGGTGATCATCGCGATCTCCGCGCTGGGCCTGGCCTTCGACCCGGCGGTGAAGTTCACCGGCGTGTTCGCGCTGCCGTCGCTGAGCGCACCCGGCCATGAATCGCTGATCGGCGCCATGGACGTGCGCGGCGCGCTGACGGCAGCAGTGCTGCCGAGCGTGCTGGCCCTGGTGATGACCGCGGTGTTCGATGCCACCGGCACGATCCGCGCGGTCGCCGGACAAGCCGGCCAGCTCAACGCTGCCGGCCATATCCACAATGGCGGGCGCGCGCTGACCGCGGATTCGGTCAGCTCGATCTTCTCGGGGATGTTCGGCGGCGCTCCGGCTGCAGCCTACATCGAGTCGACCGTCGGCGTTGCGGCCGGCGCCAAGACCGGCCTGACCGCCGTGGTGGTGGGCCTGCTGTTCGTTGCGGTGATGTTCTTCTCGCCGCTGGCCGGGCTGGTGCCGTCGTACGCCACCGCGCCCGCGCTGATGTACGTGGGCCTGCTGATGCTGTCGAGCGTGAGCCGCCTGCACATGGACGACATGGTCGACGCGATGGCTGGCCTGGTCTGCGCCGTGTTCATCGTGCTGACCTGCAATATCGTGACCGGCATCATGCTGGGCTTCTGCACCCTGGTGGTGGGCCGCGTGGTGGCTGGCGAATGGCGCAAGCTCAATGTCGGCACGGTGGCCATCGCGGTCGTGCTGGCTGCGTTCTATGCCGGGGGCTGGGCCATCTGATCCTGCCGAAAGCTACTGCCGCGTCCCGGGCGCCCCGCCGGGCACGCTGACAACCAGATGTCTCCTCCACCGTGATCCAGGTGGATTTCAAGCCCGGGCTTCCTGCTTTCCCGGGCTGTTTTTTTGGTGGCTTGCCTGAAAGGTCCCGCGCTTGGCGAATGGCGTTTCGCTAAATCGCCTTCATTGCCCGGCCTGCATTGCCGCCACATCCATGTACACCAGTTCCCAGACATGGCCATCGGGATCCTGGAATCCATGCCCGTACATGAATCCCAAATCCATCGGCGGCTTGTAGGTATTGCCACCCGCCGCGACCGCGGCATTGACCATTTCATCCACGCGCGCGCGGGTTTCCATCGACAGGCAAACCAGCACCTCAGTCGATTTCCGTGCATCGCAGATTTCATTGGGCGAGAAGCTGCGGAACTTGGCTTCGGTCAGCAGCATCACGAAAATGTTTTCGCCGACGATCATGCAGGTGGCAGTGTCGTCGGTAAATTGCGGATTGAAGGAAAAACCCAACTGCGTAAAGAAGGCAATCGACTTTTGCAGGTCACGGACGGGCAAATTGACAAAAATCTGCTGGCTCATCAGGGGCTCCGGTAGTCGTGTCAGAGGGGGCTGCGCCGGGCGCAGACAAGCAGTCTAGGCGCTAAAGGCCTGGGGCGTGCGTATTTTCATTGTCCTTAAATGCGGGCAAAACGGGCGATGCCCAGCCCAATGCCGGCTGCATCGTGGGCTGTGCGACCGTCAATTCAGGCCGGCAAACAATCAGTCCGTGCAATCTCCGTTATTTTTTGTAAAATTTTTTTAGGTGAACCGACACCACACTTCTAGTACCATGCAGCGGCCTATTTGCAGAAAGGGGATATAAATGGCGACATACAAGCAACTCCTGGCTGAGAAGGAAGCGCTGGAAGCCAAGCTGAATGAAGTGCGTGCGACGGAAGTCGCCGGCGTGATCGACAAAATCCGGGACCTGATGACTGAATACGGCCTGACCGCCGAAGACATCCTGCCGCGCCGCAAGCGTGGCCGCCCGGCTGGTTCGAGTGCCAAGAAGCCCGCATCCGCCTTGCCGCCGAAGTACATGGACCCCAAGACCGGCAAGACCTGGTCGGGCCGCGGCCGCGCGCCGGCATGGCTGGGCAAGCGCCCGGAGCGTTTCCTGATCGAGCAGTAAGCCGCCAGCGCGGCCAGCGCGCGCCTGTCTCACGCGCCCGCTTCAATCGATGGTGCCATCGGCCTGCCGGGCGCGTCACTGCGCCTGGCAGACATACTCCTTGCGCAGCGCCCTGAAGCCCTGCTGGGTCGGCTCCGCCGTCAGGCGCGCGCCGCCACCGGCCAGCGGCTGCATGCGCAATACCTGCGCCGAGCACTGGCTCGCGGTTTCGTCCCGCTGGTAGCGGATCTCATACTGGCCGCCGGCAACCGGCACGAATGACACGCCCGCCGCGCAACGCAGCTCGGGCAGCGGCGGCGCCGCGGCCGAGGTCACCGCCACGTAGATGCGCCGGCCCGCCTCCACCAGCCGCTCGCGCGTGCGCGCCGGCGGCTCGGGCGAGCGCCCGGCCATGTCCAGGCTCCGGTCCCGTCCCATCGCAGACAACTGCCTGCCGGTTCCCGCCAGCACCAGCGGCCGCGCGGGCACCGGGCATTTGGCCGGATCGACCACGGTGAACGAAGTGTTGTCGTCGGTGCTGGTCAGCAGCCGCACGCTGGCGGCCGGGGCGCCGGCAGGCACCCGGTATTGCGCCACGCAGCCGGACAGCGCCACGGCGGCGGCAAGCATCGGCAACAAGGCAAGACGAGGCAGGACTGCGGACGACCGGTCATGGCGCATGGCGGCGGGCAGGTAGAACGATTAGGCCAACAGCGGACGTTGGCGGCACGATGGCGGCAAATCCGACAGGGATGCCACACGATGACGGCGCGGCCAGGCAACACGCCGCGCCCTCAAACCAACCAGCATACCTGCATCCGGCGCTTGGCGGCAGCCGCATAAACCCATGTTGAAAACCTGCGTGTGATATCCACAGAATCTGTGGATATCCTGGCCCTACATTCCCCGAAAGCCCCGGTCTGTGCGGCAACCCACCGGAGCGCCCAAATTTTAGGCAACGGGTTGCAGGCGCCCCGGAACCCGGCAACGGTGCGGCACCCCCGCCGCCAGCACGCCGTTGCGCTGCCCAGGCCACACTTCATCCCCCCGCACTCCCTTGAAGGGGGCACCGGCACCGCGTAATCTCAGTGTTACCGGGGGCTGCACTGGCGCACTTGCGCCAACTTGCCAGCCAGATAATGACAATGACACAACAAGAGCCTATCCAGGCCGGGCCGTTGCCTCGTGACCTGCTGCACGCACTGCGTGACGGCGGCTACGACGTATCGGGACTCGCGCCTGCCCCGGAATCCGATACCGACTCCGACCCCAGCGACCTCAGGCCCGCCATGCCGGCGGCCGGCCCGCAACAGGCCTGCCACGTGCTCTGCGCGGTCTACCGTGCCACCGGCGATCCAACCATCGGCCTGTGGCTGGGCAGCCGGATGCAGACCGACCTGCTCGGGCTGGCGGGCCTGACGGCCATGGCCGGGCCGTCGCTGGGCACCGCGCTGCGGCGCATCGCGCGCTACCAGAAGCTGCTCGCCGGCGACCGCATCGAACTGCGCCGCCAGGGCGACGAAGCCTGGGTCTGTATCCGCCCGAGCGATCCCGAGGCGCCCGACACCCGACCGCGCATCGACATGGAGCTGTGCTCGCTGCTGGCCTTCGGGCGCCAGTTCACGCGCAAGCCGCTGCATCCGCTGCGGGTGTCGCTGCGCATCGGCCAGCCGGACTGGCACCTGCGCTATACCGAGGCATTCGACTGCCCGGTGCGCTTTGGCGAGCCCGAAGACGCCATCGTGTTCGGCCGCCGCGACCTGGCCTTGCGCCTGGCTGCCCGCGTGCGCAGCGGACCGGCCGGCGCGGGCGCGGGCCATGCCGCGCGCGAAGCGCGGCCGGCGTCCGCGTCGCTGGACGACGTGCGCGCGGCCCTGCAGGCGCTGGCCGGCGACCGCGCCCTCAGCCTGGCCGCGGTGGCACGCCACCTGGACATCAGCGAGCGCACGCTGCAGCGCCGGCTGATGGCGGCGGGCACGAGTTTCCGCACGCTGTGTGAAGAGGCGCGCCGCGAGCTGGCTGGCGGCTACCTGGCCGGAGGCGCGATGTCGCTCGGAGAAATCGCGTTCCGGCTCGGCTTTGACGATGCCAACTCGTTCTTCCGCGCCTTCCGCCGCTGGACCGGCATGACCCCGGGCGACTACCGGCGCGCGGCGGCGCCTCCACCCGCGTAGGGCAGGCCGGCTCACCCGCCGTGGGGTTGCTCCCACGGCGGGGTGTCGCCGAAGCACCCGGCCAGGAAATCGACAAAGGCGCGCACGCGCGGGGGCACCAGCCGCCGCTGCGGCATCACGGCGTAGATGCCGGTGTCGGCGAGCGGGTAATCGGGCAGCACCTGCACCAGCCGCCCGGCGCGCAGGTCGGCGCAGACATGCCAGGTGGAATGCAGGGCGATGCCAAAGCCCGCCAGCGCCGCATCGGACAACAGCTCGCCGGTATTGGCCTCGATCCGGCCGCGCACGCGCACGGCAATCTCCCCGCCGGCGCCATCGCCCAGGCGCCAGACATCCTGCCGGCCCTGGCTGCCCACCAGCACCAGGCAATCGTGCCGCGCCAGGTCCTGCGGGGTGCGCGGCGTGCCGCGCCGGCGCAGGTAGGCCGGCGCGGCACACAGCAGCCGCCGGTTATTGGCCAGCCGCCGCGCGACCAGCGTCGAATCGTCCAGCGCACCGATGCGGATGGCCAGGTCGAAACCCGCGCTGACCAGGTCCAGCACGTTGTCGGTCAGGTTAACGCTGAGCGTCAGGCCGGGATGCAGCGCCAGGAATTCCGGCAACAGCGGCGAGATATAGAGCCGCCCGAACGAGGACGACGTGGTCACCCGCAGCGTGCCCGATACCCCGGTGCCGGCCTGCCGCAACGAGGTGCCCAGCGCTTCCAGGTCGTCCACCAGCGCACGCCCCTGCTCGGCCAGCACCACGCCTTCCGGGGTGGCGTGCAGCCGCCGCGTGGTGCGATGCAGCAGGCGCACGCCCAGTTCACGCTCCAGCCGCTGCAGCCGCTGGCTGGCCACCGCCACCGACAGGTCCAGGCTGCGTGCCGCGGCGCTGATCGAACCCAGGTCGAGCACGCGCAGGAACAGGCCGATATCGCCGATCCGGTCCATGATTTTCAAGATTCCATTGAAACTGATTATGGATCATGCCGGTTTTTACTGAAGACGGAAAGGCACAGACTGCGGGCTTCCTTCCTTTTGCCGACGCATCCCCCGAACATGGCCCCCCCAGTCTCCACCAACTCCACACCCGGCGCTGCATCCGCCCGCGGCCGGCTGCCGGTTGCGCTCTACGCGCTCACCGCCGGTTCCTTCGGCATCGGCTGCGCCGAATTCGTGATCATGGGCCTGCTGCTTCAGGTTGCCGCCGACCTGCGGGTGACCATCGCCGCCGCCGGCATGCTGGTGTCCGGCTACGCGCTGGGCGTCTTCGCCGGCGCGCCGGTGCTGACCCTGCTGACGCGGCGCATGCCGCGCAAGGCCGTGCTGCTGGCGCTGATGGTGATCTACACCGTCGGCAATGCCGCCTGCGCGCTGGCGCCCGACTACACCACGCTGATGATCGCGCGCGTGCTGACCTCGCTCACGCATGGCACCTTCTTCGGCGTCGGCGCGGTGGTGGCCACCGGGCTGGTGCCGGAGGACCGCCGCGCCTCCGCGATCTCGGTGATGTTCTCCGGCCTGACGCTGGCCACGCTGCTGGGCATGCCCGCCGGCGCCTGGCTGGGCCTGCACCTGGGCTGGCGCTCGACCTTCTGGGCGATGACCGTGATCGGGCTGCTGTCGCTGGCGGTGATCGCGCTGCTGGTGCAGAAGAGCCAGGACCACGGCGCCCCCGTGGCCCTGCGCGACGAACTGGCCACCATCGGCCGCCCGCAGGTGCTGCTGGGCCTGTTGATGACGGTGCTGCAGTCGATGGGCATCTTTGCCGTGATCACCTACGTGCAGCCGCTGCTGACGCGCGTGTCCGGCTTTGGCGAGGCGGCGGTGTCACCGATCCTGCTGCTGTTCGGCGCCGGCATGATCCTTGGCAACGTGCTCGGCGGCCGCTTTGCCGACCGCACCCCGACGCGCGCGGTGCTGGCCACGCTGACCACGCTGACGCTGGTGCTGGCGGCGATGACGCTGGCCATCCACAGCCAGGTGCTGGTGGTGGCCTTCGTCGGCATCCTGGGCATCGCGGCCTTTGCCACGGTCTCGCCGCTGCAGCTGCGCGTGCTGCGCCACGCCCAGGGCGCGGGACAGAACCTGGCATCGAGCTTCAATATCGCGGCATTCAACCTGGGCAACGGCCTGGGTGCGTGGATGGGCGGCGTGGTGGTCGATCACGGACCGGGTCTGACGGCATTGCCGTGGGTTGCGGCACTGGCGCCGATGGCTGCGCTGGGGGTGGCGCTATTCAGTGTGCGGCTGGAACTGGGGTCAGCGAAAGTAGCGCCGATTCCGGAATCGATTTGACGTTTCGCGGAACTTAGACCACAAGTCGCAGCGTCATGTCATCGGCCCGTTGGTTGGCGCCCGCGCGGTAATGCTCATTCATCCTCCGGCGAGGATTCCAGCTGTTCTAACGTTGGCAGCGCCCCGTGCAAATCTTCGGGCAGCGTTTCCGTCATTCGCACAATGTAGTCGAGGCAATAGTGCAACAACCTGTTGCACTATTGCCTCGTCTGGCCAAGCTGCAGCGAACGTCCGCATGTATTTCAGGCTTCGCGATGAAAAACCAGCCATCTCGGGGAACGATTGACGCAAATCGCCCGCAAGCCTGTCGATCACCTTTGTCCCCCAGCCTGCTGCTGTCTGCTGCGGGAGAATCGAACGCCCAAGCCTCCAGTAGAGCAGGATCAGTTCGCGGTTTACTGAAAGCGACGCGGCAAGGCGAGTACGGTGGACTTCTTCCTTGAGACGGCCCAGCCAAGCGGCATATTCGGCAGCGCCGGGCATGGCATTGCGCTGCGATGCGAGACGTTTCGACATGGCGGCCATTCTTTCATGGCGCCACAGCGGCCTGTAGGGCAAGACGCAGAAATCAGACTACTCCACTCACTCAGCCAGGCTTGCCATCGACCCGCCGCCGAATCAGGCGCGGCGCATACGCCAGCGCATAGAGGCCGAACCCGGTCACCCAGCACGCCCCGGCTCCCCACACCCAGTGCAGGTAGCCACCCGGCCAGGCCATCGGCCCGAACACCCGCAACACCGCCGCCGTGGCCACCAGCCAGTACGCCGCGGTTTCCGCGCGGCCGGCCACCAGCATGCGGCCGGTGTGACCCAGTGCGGTGCGCGTGATCATGGCGATGATCGCCACGCCAAGCACGCCGACAGTGAAGGCATGCGTCGCCAGCCCCGCCATCACCAGCCCCAGCGCACCCAGCGCCTGCAGCAGCAGCGCCACCGGCAGCCACGCATAGGCCAGGTGCAGCACCCACAGGATCGGCCGGTTGCCTACCGCATGGCTGCGCCAGCCAGCCACGCGCACGGCCAGCACCGCCGCGGCCAGCAATGACAGCGCCGCCGCCAGCCAGACCGGCAAGGGCAGCACCCCCGCAGCCAGTCCCAGCACCGCGGCCGGCACCACCATGCGCTCCACCTGCCGGTATTGCCGCAGGCGGAACCCCGGGATCGCGTTGGTCGTGAACATCGGGATGACGCGCCCGCCGATCACCACCACGAACAGCGTGACCAGCGCCACGCCCGCGCGGCAGGCCAGCATCGCACCGGCGTCATGGCCGCGCGCCTGCAGCCACAGGCTGGCGACATCGGCCGCGCCCAGCAGCCACAGCGCCAGGGCCAGCGGATAGTTGCGGCGGTTGCCGGCGCGGGCCAGCGTGCGCGTGAAGGCCAGCGCGGCCAGCGGCAGGAACGCGCCCTCGATCACGAAGGCCGCCGTTCCCGGCGCCACCCACATGCCCACGCGCCCGGCCAGCCACAGCAGGAACAGCGCGGCAAGCGCGGCGCCAGTGGGCGTCGGCTGGCCGGTCCAGGCCCGCCCCGCGGTGAACAGGAAGCCCACCACGATGGCCGCGGCAAAGCCGAACACCATCTCGTGCGCGTGCCAGAACATCGCCGGCATCACCGGCGCCGGGCCGACTGCGGCGGCGCCCGCCAGCATCGCCGACCACGCCGCGATGGCCAGCGCGGCGAACACCGCCCCGCCCAGGTAGAACGGCCGGAAGCCCAGTGCAAACAAGGCAAAGCCGCGCGGCGGCGGTCCGGCGGGCGCCTTGCCAGGCGGTGGCGAGCGCCGCACGGGAAGAATGGGAATGGTGTCCATGGCTGGCTACGGGAATCGGGTGGTGCGGCGCGCGCCGGCTTCTTGATCCGGCGCACGGTCTGCCGCAGGTGCGCAAACGGATGCCATTCACGCTGACTGCACGATAGCACCGCCGCCGCGCCGGCGACCTCCGCCGGTAGAACTACCTCCAAAGGCAGGCTGCGCGCCCGCGTGCGCTGTACGGCCGGCGAATAGGCAGCACCAGTGGCGGCCCCTACTCTGGCATCACCCCCGCCAAAGTTGACACAGGAGCATGGCCATGGCCACCCACCCACGCGCGCCGGAGCCCATTGCGCCCGGCGCCGCAATCACGCTGGCGTCCAGCACTTTCGCCTTCACCATCTGCTTTGCCGTCTGGATGCTGTTCGCGGTCCTCGGCATCCCGCTCAAGCAGGAGCTTGGCCTGAGCGACACTGAATTCGGCCTGCTGGCCGCCACGCCCGTCCTCAGCGGCTCGCTGATCCGGGTGCCGCTGGGCATCTGGACCGACCGCTACGGCGGGCGCATCGTCTTCTTCGTGCTGATGCTGGCCACCGTGATCCCGATCTGGCTGATCTCGTATGCGCACACGCTGTGGCAGCTGCTGGTGCTGGGCTTGTTCGTCGGCCTGGCGGGCGGCTCGTTCTCGGTCGGCACGCCGTATGTGGCGCGCTGGTTCCCGCGCTCGCGCCAGGGGCTGGCGATGGGCATCTTCGGCGCCGGCAACTCGGGCGCGGCGCTGACCAAGTTCGTCGCGCCGGCGATGATCCTGGCCGCCGGCACCTGGACCGTGGTGCCGCGCGTGTATTCGGTGGCGATGCTGGTCACAGCGCTGCTGTTCTGGGTGTTCTCGCGCAGCAACCCGGCGCACCTGGTCAAGTCCAGCGTCGGCTGGCGCGAGCAGCTCGCCGTGATGCGCGACCCGCGCGTGTGGCGCTACTCGCAGTACTACTCGGTGGTGTTCGGCGGCTATGTCGGCCTGTCGCTGTGGATGACCAAGTACTACATCGGCGAATACGGCTTCGACATCAAGACCGCCGCCTTCCTGGCCGCGTGCTTCTCGCTGCCCGGCGGCGTGCTGCGCGCCATCGGCGGCTGGATCTCCGACCGCTACGGCGCGCACCGCACCACCTGGTGGGTGATGTGGGTGAGCTGGGTCGGCTTCTTCCTGCTGAGCTACCCGCAGACCGATTTCATCGTCCAGACCACCAGCGGCCCGCAGGGTTTTCGCATCGCGCTGACGCCCACGGTCTTCACCTTCCTGCTGTTCGTGGTCGGCATCGCCTTTGCCATCGGCAAGGCCTCGGTATTCAAGTTCATCTCCAACGACTTCACGCACAACATCGGCGCGGTTTCCGGTGTGGTCGGCCTGGCTGGCGGGCTGGGCGGCTTCGTGCTGCCGGTGCTGTTCGGCATGCTGGCCGACCTGACCGGCGTGCGCAGCAGCTGCTTCATGCTGATGTACGGCACCGTGTGCGTGAGCCTGGTGTGGATGCACTACAGCCAGCGCGCTGAACGCCAGCGCAAGGCACAGGCCGTCGGCCTCACGCAGGCCGCCTGAGCGACGGCCCCGTTACGCACAACAACCAAGGCACACTGTCATGTCCTCTTCCGTACTGACCCGCTGGGAGCCCGAGAATAAGGTCTTCTGGAAAAGCCAGGGCGAGCGCATCGCCTACCGCAACCTGTGGATCTCGATCCCGGCGCTGATGCTGGCCTTCGTGGTCTGGATGCTGTGGAGCGTGGTCGCGGTCAACCTCGACCGCGCCGGCTTCCAGTTCACCAAGAACCAGCTGTTCTGGCTGACCGCGCTGCCGGCGCTGTCCGGCGCCACGCTGCGCATCTTCTATTCGTTCCTGGTGCCGGTGTTCGGCGGGCGGCGCTTCACCGCGATCTCCACCGCACTGCTGCTGATCCCGGCGCTGGGCATGGGCTTCGCGCTGCGCGACCCGTCCACCGGCTATCCGACGTTGCTGGTGCTGGCGCTGCTGTGCGGGCTGGGCGGCGCCAACTTCAGCTCCTCAATGGCCAATATCAGCTTCTTCTTCCCCAAGGCGAAGAAGGGGCTGGCCACCGGGCTGAACGCGGGCATCGGCAACCTCGGCGTGTCGGTGGTGCAGTTCGTCACGCCGCTGGTGGTGTCGATCGCAGTGTTCGGCGCGCTCGGCGGCGAGCCGCAGCAGTACACGGCCAACGGCGCCACGCATGACCTGTGGCTGCAGAACGCGGGCTTTGTCTGGGTGCCGTTCATCATCGTGTCGGCACTGGCGGCGTGGTTCGGCATGCATGACATCGCGGATGCCAAGGCATCGTTTGCCGAGCAGGCGGTGATCTTCAAGCGCAAGCACAACTGGCTGATGTGCTGGCTGTACGTGGGCACCTTCGGTTCGTTCATCGGCTTCTCGGCGGGGCTGGCGCTGCTGACCAAGTCGCAGTTCCCCGGCGTCAATCCCACCGCTTATGCCTTCCTGGGGCCGCTGGTAGGCGCGCTGACGCGTCCCGTGGGTGGCTGGATCTCCGACAAGCTGGGCGGCGCGCGGGTCACGCTGTGGACCTTCGTCGGCATGATCGCCGCGGTGTTCGCGGTGCTGGCGGCGCTGCCGCATGACGGCGCCGGCGGCAACTTCACATTCTTCCTGGCCGCCTTTATCGCGTTGTTCGCGCTGACCGGCATCGGCAACGGTTCGACCTTCCGCATGATTCCGGTGATCTTCCTGACCGAGCGCCAGCGCGCTGCCGCGGGCAAGGGCGACGCGGCACAGAAGCAGGCATTGCAGGACGCCGGCAAGGAATCCGCCGCGGTGCTGGGCTTCTCCGGTGCGATCGGCGCCTACGGCGGCTTCTTTATCCCCAAGAGCTTCGGCACCTCGCTGGAGTTGACCGGCGCCGCCGACGCCGCGCTGTATTGCTTTATCGCCTTCTACCTCAGCTGCGTGCTGGTGACGTGGTGGCACTACGCGCGCCGCAACGCGCCCATGCCCTGCTGACCCTGTCACCAGTCCCGCCGGCCGGGCTAGTTCTTCCGAACTAGTCCCGTGCCCGGCGCCTAGCCCGATCGCCATGCGGCGGCTGTTCCACCAGCGAATTGGCTGCCGCCCGCCTCCCCCATAAGCTGAGAGTGTCCCTGCAAAGCTCCTGAAACCACCGGAGCGCCCGCAGCAAAGCACTCGCGGAGAACAAAGCAATGAGTCATTTCCTGGATCGACTGAAGTTCATGTCGCGCGTCAAGTCCACCTATGCGGATGGCCACGGCGCGGTGGTGAACGAAGACCGCAAGTGGGAAGACGGCTATCGCAGCCGCTGGCAGCACGACAAGATCGTGCGCTCGACCCACGGCGTGAACTGCACCGGCTCCTGCTCGTGGAAGGTCTACGTGAAGAATGGCCTGATCACGTGGGAAACCCAGCAGACCGACTACCCGCGCACGCGCCCGGACCTGCCCAACCATGAGCCGCGCGGCTGCCCGCGCGGGGCCTCGTACAGCTGGTACGTCTACTCCGCGCAGCGCGTCAAGTACCCGATGATCCGCAGCCGCCTGATGGAGATGTGGCGCGAGGCCCGCAAGACCATGGACCCGATCGCCGCGTGGGAATCGATCAGCCAGGATCCGAAGAAGGCCGCGCGCTACAAGAGCGTGCGCGGCCAGGGCGGCTTCGTGCGCGCCGACTGGAACACCGCCACCGAGATCATCGCCGCGGCCAACGCCTTTACCGTGAAGAAATTCGGCCCGGACCGCGTGATCGGCTTCTCGCCGATCCCGGCCATGTCGATGGTGTCGTATGCCGCCGGCGCACGCTACCTGAGCCTGCTCGGCGGCGCCTGCCTGTCGTTCTACGACTGGTACTGCGACCTGCCGCCGGCCAGCCCGCAAGTGTGGGGGGAGCAGACCGACGTGCCGGAATCGGCCGACTGGTACAACTCCACCTACCTGATGGTGTGGGGCTCGAACGTGCCGCAGACCCGCACGCCCGACGCGCACTTCTACACCGAGGTCCGCTACAAGGGCACCAAGACCGTGGCGGTGTCATCCGACTTCGGCGAGATGGTCAAGTTCGGCGACATCTGGCTGGCGCCGAAGCAAGGCACCGACGCCGCACTGGCGATGGCCATGGGCCACGTCGTGCTGAAGGAATTCCACGCCAGCGGCAAGTCCGCCTACTTCCGCGATTACGTGAAGCAGTACACCGACATGCCGATGCTGGTGCTGCTGCGTGACAACCAGGGCACGCTGGTGCCCGACCACTTCCTGCGCGCCTCGCACCTGGCCGATAACCTCGGCGAAGCCAACCATCCCGAGTGGAAGACCCTGCTGGTCGACGACGCCACCGGCGAGATCGTCGCGCCCAACGGCTCGATCGGCTTCCGCTGGGGCGAAGGCGCCCACAACGGCGGCGAGAAGGTCGGCCGCTGGAACCTGGAGATGAAGGACGGCGGCAGCGGCCGCCCGGTCGAGCCGCGCCTGTCGCTGCTCGGCAAGGAAGACGAGGTGGTGGAAGTGGGCTTCCCCTACTTCGGCGGCGAACACGATGAACTGCTGCGCCGCCGCGTGCCGGCACGCCGGCTGACGCTGGCCGATGGCAGCACTGCGCTGGTGGCGACCGTGTATGACCTGCAGATGGCCAACTACGGCGTGGATCAGGGACTCGGCGGGCCGAACGTCGCCGCCTCGTACGACGATGACGTGCCCTACACCCCCGCCTGGCAGGAAAAGCACACCTCCGTCCCGGCCCGCCTGGTGACGCAGGTTGGGCGCGAATTCGCCGACAACGCCGACCGCACGCAAGGCAAGAGCATGGTCATCGTTGGTGCCGCGCTCAACCACTGGTACCACAACGACATGATCTACCGCGGCATCATCAACCTGCTGATGATGTGCGGCTGCATCGGCAAGAGCGGCGGCGGCTGGGCCCACTACGTCGGCCAGGAAAAGCTGCGCCCGCAGTTCGGCTGGGCCCCGCTCGCCTTCGGCCTGGACTGGTCGCGCCCGCCGCGCCAGATGAACGGTACTTCGTTCTTCTACAACCACACCAGCCAGTGGCGCCACGAGAAGCTGGCCGTCGACGAGATCCTGTCGCCGACTGCCGACCGCAAGCGCTATGACGGCCTGTCGCTGCTGGACCTGAACGCGAAGTCCGAACGGATGGGCTGGCTGCCGTCGGCCCCGCAACTGGGCACCAATCCGCTCGACGTGGTCGATGCGGCCGAGCGCGCCGGACAGGACCCGGTCGCCTACACGGTCGAGCAACTGAAGTCCGGCAAGCTGCAGTTCGCCTGCGACGATCCCGACAACCCGGCCAACTTCCCGCGCAATATGTTCGTGTGGCGCTCCAACATCCTGGGCAGCTCGGGCAAGGGGCATGAGTACTTCCTGAAGTACCTGCTGGGCACGCAGAACGCCGTGTTCGGCGACGAGAACGACGCGATCAAGCCAAGCGAAGTCAACGTGCGCCCGGCCGCCGAAGGCAAGCTGGACCTGCTGACCGTGCTGGATTTCCGCATGAGCACCACCTGCCTGTACGGCGACATCGTGCTGCCCACCGCCACCTGGTACGAGAAAAACGACCTCAACACCTCCGACATGCACCCGTTCATCCACCCGCTGTCCGAAGCCGTGCAGCCGCTGTGGGAAAGCAAGACCGACTGGGAGATCTACAAGGCCATCGCGAAGAAATTCAGCGAGATCGCCGGGCCCTATCTCGGCACGCGCAAGGACCTGGTGTGCACGCCGCTGCTGCACGACACCCCGGGCGAACTCGGCCAGCCGTTCGAACCGAAGGACTGGAAGGCCGGCGAGTGCGATCTGGTCCCCGGCAAGACCGCGCCGTCGATGACCGTGGTCGAACGCAACTACGCCGACATCTACAAGAAATTCACCTCGATCGGGCCGCTGCTGGACAAGCTCGGCAATGGCGGCAAGGGCATCAACTGGAACACCCAGCATGAAGTCAAGGAGATCGGCCAGCTCAGCCACACCGTCAAGGAGCCCGGCGTCAGCCAGGGCCGCCCGCGGCTGGAGAGCGCGATCGATGCCGCCGAGATGATCCTGACCTTCGCGCCCGAGACCAACGGCCATGTCGCCGTCAAGGCATGGGAGGCGCTGTCGAAGATCACCGGCCGCGACCACACCCACCTGGCCGAAGGCCGCGAGCACGACAAGATCCGCTTCCGCGACGTGCAGGCGCAGCCGCGCAAGATCATCTCCGCGCCGACCTGGTCGGGCCTGGAATCGGAAGAGGTCAGCTACAACGCCGGCTACACCAACGTGCACGAGCTGATCCCCTGGCGCACGCTGACCGGCCGCCAGCAGTTCTGGCAGGACCACCGCTGGATGCTGGACTTCGGCGAAGGCGCGTGCGTGTACAAGCCGGCCATCGACACCAAGACGGTGGCGCCGATGCTGGGCAAGAAGCCCAACGGCAACCCGGAGCTGGTGCTGAACTGGATCACGCCGCACCAGAAGTGGGGCATCCACTCCACCTACTCGGACAACCTGCGCATGCTGACGCTGTCGCGCGGCGGCCCGCACGTGTGGATCTCGGAAACCGAGGCCAAGGCAAACGGCATCCGCGACAACGATTGGGTGGAAGTGTTCAACGTCAACGGCACGCTGACCGCCCGCGTGGTGGTGTCGCAGCGCGTGCCCAAGGGCATGTGTCTGATGTACCACGCCCAGGAAAAAATCGTGAACGTGCCCGGCGCCGAGACCAGCGGCATGCGCGGCGGCATCCATAACTCGGTCACGCGCGCCGTGACCAAGCCCACTCACATGATCGGCGGCTACGCGCAGCTGGCCTACGGCTTCAACTACTACGGCACCGTGGGCAGCAACCGCGACGAGTTCGTGATCCTGCGCAAGATGAAGAGGGTCGACTGGCTGGAAGGGCCGCTCGTGGAAAAGACTAAGGAAGGAGCCTCGCAATGAAGATCCGTGCCCAGGTGGCCATGGTGCTGAACCTCGACAAGTGCATCGGCTGCCATACCTGCTCCGTGACCTGCAAGAACGTCTGGACCAGCCGCGACGGTGTCGAGTACGCGTGGTTCAACAACGTCGAGACCAAGCCCGGCATCGGCTACCCCAAGGAATGGGAGAACCAGGACAAGTGGCAGGGTGGCTGGAAGCGCAACGCCGACGGCACGCTGGAGCCGCGCCAGGGCGGCAAGCTGAAGATCCTGGCGAACCTGTTCGCCAACCCCAACCTGCCGCAGATCGACGAGTACTACGAGCCCTTCACCTACGACTACGAGCACCTGCAGAAGGCGCCGCTGGTGCAGACCCCGCCCACCGCGCGCCCGGTCTCGGTGCTGACGGGCCGCAAGATGGAGAAGATCGAGTGGGGCCCGAACTGGGAAGACGACCTCGGCGGCGAGTTCAGCTCGCGCGGTCGCGACAAGCTCTTCGACGACGTGCAGAAGGAGATGTACTCGACCTTCGAGAACACCTTCATGATGTACCTGCCGCGCCTGTGCGAGCACTGCCTGAACCCGGCCTGCGTGGCCTCGTGCCCGTCGGGCTCGATCTACAAGCGCGAGGACGACGGCATCGTGCTGGTCGACCAGGACAAGTGCCGCGGCTGGCGCATGTGCATCTCGGGCTGCCCGTACAAGAAGATCTACTTCAACTGGCAGAGCGGCAAGGCCGAGAAGTGCCTGTTCTGCTATCCGCGCATCGAGGCCGGCCAGCCCACGGTCTGCTCCGAGACCTGCGTCGGCCGCATCCGCTACCTCGGCGTGATGCTGTACGACGCCGACCGCATCGAGCAGGCGGCGTCGGTGGCCGATGAGCGCGACCTGTACCAGTCGCAGCTCGACGTCTTCCTCGATCCGCACGACCCGGCGGTGCAGGCCGAGGCGCTGCGCCAGGGCATCCCGCAAACCTGGCTCGATGCCGCGCGCAAGTCGCCGGTCTACAAGATGGCATGCGAGTGGAAGATCGCCTTCCCGCTGCACCCGGAGTACCGCACCCTGCCGATGGTCTGGTATGTCCCGCCGCTGTCGCCGATCCAGTCCGCGGCCGAGGCCGGCCACATGGGCATGAACGGCGTGATCCCGGACGTGAAGAGCCTGCGCATCCCGGTGAAGTACCTGGCCAACCTGCTGACCGCGGGCGACGTGATGCCGGTACTGTCCGCGCTGGACCGCATGCTGGCGATGCGCGCCTACAAGCGCTCGCAGGTGGTGGACGGCGTGCAGGACCTGGGGGTGCTGGAGCAGGTGGGCCTGACGCCCGCGCAGGTCGAGGACATGTACCAGACCATGGCCATCGCCAACTACGAGGACCGCTTCGTGATCCCGTCCTCGCACAAGGAGATGGTCGAGGACAGCTTCAACGACAAGGCCAGCTGCGGCTTCACCTTCGGCAACGGCTGCTCGGGCGGCGCCTCGGACGGCTCGCTGTTCGGCAAGAAGCCACAGGGCAGCGTCCACTTCGCCGACATGCCCAAGTCGCGCAAGAAGGCAGTGATGAGCTGATGCCTGCCACGAACCGCACGGAGAACAACATGCCCCTCTATCCCATCCTCAGCGCCCTGCTCGGCTATCCCGAGCAGGAACTGCTCGACGCCCTGCCCGAGATCGACACCGCGCTGGCCGAATGGCCGCAGGCGCGCGCGCTGCTGGCCCCCGTGACCGGCCTGCTGCACAGCGAGTCGCTGATCGCGCTGCAGGAGAACTACGTCGCCACCTTCGACCGCAACCCGGCGCACTCGCTGCACCTGTTCGAGCACGTGCACGGCGAAAGCCGCGACCGCGGCCAGGCCATGGTCGACCTGATCGACGAGTACCGGCGCGAAGGCTTTGAACCCGCCGCGTCCGAGCTGCCCGACTACGTGCCGCTGTTCCTGGAGTTCCTCGGCGCGCTGGTGGCCGACGGCAAGGAAGCGCGCGCCGAGCAATTGCTGGGCGACGCGATCCACGTGCTGGCCGCGATCGGCGAGCGCCTGGCGCGCAACGAAAGCCCGTACGCCGGCGTGTTCGCGGTGCTGCGCACGCTGACCGACGTGCAGCCGCAACCGCAGCAGGAGCCGCCGGTGCGAGATATGGATGAAGCGCTGGAGACCTTCGGGCCGGGGGCTGATGGCGTGGAGCCGTTGCTGGCGCCGCAAGGCGGGCCGCAGGCGGTGAAGTTCTATCCGCGCGATCCGCGTGTCAGGGCGCCAATGCCGGCTGCCTGCTGACTCCTCATGCGGACCCGCGGTGTTCTCCCCTCTCCCGCTTGCGGGAGAGGGGCGGGGGAGAGGGCAGGAGCTTCCACGAAGCGCCGGTGCTTAAACCACCCCTCTCCCCTACCCCTCTCCCGCTGAGGGGAGAGGGGAACACAGTTGGCAATTGAGACGACCGAACCTGCCTCAAAGGCAGCTACAGAGCAAACACCATGGCAACCCTCCACCAATTCCTCTACGGCATCTATCCGTACATCGCTGCCGCCATCTTCCTGTTCGGCAGCCTGGCCCGCTTCGAGCGCGAGCAATACACCTGGAAGACCGACAGCTCGCAGGTGCTGTACCGCGGCAACCTGCGCACCGGCAACATCCTGTTCCACGTCGGCATCCTCGGCCTGTTCTTCGGCCACCTGGTCGGCCTGCTGACGCCGGTGGCGGTGTGGGATGCGCTGGGTGTCGCGCACGGCTTCAAGCAGGCCGTGGCAATGGCCGCGGGCGGCGTGATGGGCACCATGTGCCTGGCCGGACTGCTGATCCTGCTGCACCGCCGCCTGACCAACGCTCGCGTGTCGGCCGTGACCCGCACCGGCGACAAGGTGCTGCTGCTGTGGCTGCTGGTGACGCTGCTGCTGGGCCTGTCCACCATCTTCGAATCCGCCAGCCACATGGACGGCCACATGATGGTGCAACTGATGACCTGGGCCCAGCACCTCGTCACGCTGCGCGGCGACGCCGCCAGCTATATCGCCGATGCGCCGCTGCTGTTCAAGGCGCACCTGTTCATGGGCATCACGCTGTTCGCGATCTTCCCGTTCACGCGGCTGGTGCATGTGTGGAGCGGCTTCGCCTCGGTCGGCTATCTCGGCCGCGCCTGGCAACTGGTGCGCAGCCGCTGAGCGCCGCCACCCGACAAGGAGAAACAGCATGCCTGTCACCGTCAACGGCGTGGAACTGCGCGACGCCGATATCGAACGCGAGCTGGACCACCATCACGATGCCGCCAACCCGGCGCGGCTGGCCACCATCTCGGCCATCCTGCGCCAACTGGTGCGCACCGAAGCCGACCGCATCGGCCTTGCCGCCGAAGGACTGGATGACGACGCCCTGGCGCTGGCCCTGCTGGAACGCGAGGCCGGCATCCCCGAGCCCGACGAAGCCAGCTGCCGCCGCCACTACGACAGCCGCCCCGAGCGCTTTCGCGACGGCGAATGGGTCGAGGCCGACCATATCCTGTTCCAGGTCACGCCGCGCGTGCCGCTGGACGCGCTGCGCGAGATCGCCGCGCAGACGCTGGCACTGGTGCGCGGCGATCCTTCCACCTTTCCCGAGCACGCCCGCGCGCTGTCCAACTGCCCGAGCGGCGCCAACGGCGGCCGCCTTGGCCGCGTGTTCCGCGGCGAGACCGCGCCGGAATTCGAGCGCGCGCTGTTCGCGGCGCAGCAGGACGGCGTGCTGCCGCATTTGCTTGAAACCCGTTATGGCCTGCATATCGTGCGCGTACTGGAACGCTGCCCCGGCACGCGCCTGCCCTTCGATGCGGTGCGCGGCGACATTGCCCGCGCCCTGGCCAGTGCCGCGCGCGACCGAGCCTGGAAGCAGTACGCCAGCCTGCTGATCGGGCGCGCGCGCATCGAAGGCATCGAGCTGGAGGGCGCCGACAGCCCGCTGGTGCAGTAGCGCCTGGATGCCGCCATGCATCACATCGAACAACTGCTCAAAGGTTTCGAACGCTTCCAGCAACGCTATTTCGACGACGAGCCCGGGCTGTTCGACACGCTGCGCACCGGCCAGCGCCCGCCCACGCTGCTGATCGGCTGCAGCGATTCACGCGTCGATCCTGGCCTGCTGCTGGGCTGCGATCCGGGCGAGCTCTTTACCGTGCGCAATATCGGCAACCTGGTGCCACCGTGCACCGGCCGCCATGAAGGCAGCCTGCACGGCGTATGCGCGGCGATCCAGTTTGCCGTGCAGCAGCTGCGCGTGGCCCGCATCATCGTGATGGGCCACGGCGGCTGCGGCGGCATCCGCGCCTTGCTGGCGCAGCCGGCCGACGCCGGCGACCATGCGCCCGACGAAAGCGAAGACCCCGACTACATCGGCGCCTGGGTGCGCATCGCGGCACCGGCGCGCAGGCAGGTGGAGGAAGCCCTGGCCGCGGCCAGCGCCGCCGAGCGCCAGCGCGCCTGCGAACAGGCGGCGATCCTGGTGTCGCTGCGCAACCTGCAGACTTTCCCGTTCGTGCGGCGCGCACTGGAGGCCGGCACGCTGACGCTGCACGGCTGGTATTTCGACCTGCAGGCCGGCGCGCTGCTGGCCTATTCGCAGCGTGCCGACAGCTTCCTGCCGCTGGTGTGCCCGCTGCCCGCCCAAACTGAACTCCGCGAACCCTGCGAACCCTGACCCCATGCATCCCTTCATCCTTGGCATTACCGGCACCTCCGGCAGCGGCAAGACCACGCTGATCACGGCACTGCTGCCGTGGTTCCGCGCACAGGGCCTGACCGTCAACGTGATCAAGCACAGCCATCATCCGCTCGAACTGGAGCCGCCGGGCAAGGACAGCGCGCGCTTTCGCGGCGCCGGCGCGGCCGAGGTGATGGTGGCATCGCCCTATCGCTTCGCCATCGTGCGCGAACTGGCCGACGAGGCCGAGCCGACGCTGGCCGAGCAGGTGGCGCGCCTGCGGCCGGCCGATATCACGCTGGTGGAAGGCTTCCGGCGCGAGGCGATTCCGCGCATCGAGGTCTACCGGCCGGCGCACGGGCGCGCGCCCTACTACCCGGGCGACCCTTCGATCGTCGCACTGGCCACCGACGCGCGCATGGACTCGGTACTGCCTTGCATGGCCCTTGACGACATTGCACAGGTGGGGGGCTTCATCCTCGCCATGAAGGACGAGGCGGGGGCGGCGAGCGCGGCCGCCGCGTTCAGTCGCTCGCGCGACGGTGCAACGGCCAGATGACGTTCACGGCCTCGCCGTCGTTGCGGTAGGCGTGGCAGGTGTCCAGTATCCAGGGCCGGGGTACGGGCTCGTCTCCCGCCAGCTTGGCATGCCACGGCGACTGTTCGCGCTGCACCGACATGATGGTCTGCATCGCGGTGGTGGCCAGCGGCCCCAGCAGCTCGGTCAGGTGGGTACAGCCCTTGGCGCCCCCCAGGCGCGCCCTGGCCTGCTGCCGGAAGCCGCCGCCGATGCGCAGGCCCTCGAGCTGCCGATAGGCGGCGTTGATCTCCGCGCAGTATGGCGTCGGTCCGGTCTCGGTGCGGGCCTCGAAGCGCCGGATCACCAGGTCCGCGCCGATCGTCATGCACAGGCGCATCTGGTGAATGAAGCCCCCGTCGGGCACGCTGACAAAGGGCAGTTCGGTGGCGTCGGCGGAAATATCATCCATATCGGCCTCGATGTCATAGAGGCCATCGTCGCGCAGATAGCCGCGGCATTCGATCTGGCGGGTGTGACGCAGCGTGCGTCCGGGTTGGGGCGTGGGGGCTGTTTCCATGCGTGTGTCCGTCGGGCTTCTAATATTGCCGGTCATGATGGACGCTAGCGGCGCCGGAATCGCCCCCCAGTATCGGGTGGCGCGGCTCCGGTGCCGCGCAGGATCGCCGCCAGATGGCTACCAGCTGCTGTCCGAGCTGCCCGCGCCGGAGGCACGGTGGCTGGCAAAGTGTTCCAGCAGGAAGTCCACCAGCGCCCGCACCTTGTCCGGGCGATGGTTGCGCGCCGGGAACACCAGGTGGATATCCGCGGGCGCGAACTGCCATTGGGGCAGCACCCGGCGCAGGGCGCCGCTGCGCAGGGGCTCCGCAACATCCCACTCGGAGCGCACGATCAGGCCCTGGCCATCGAGCGCCCAGGCCAGCGCCGATTCCCCGTCATTGGTGCTCATGGTGCCGCGGACCTTGATGGTCTCCTGCTGCGCGCCATGGCGCAGGTGCCAGGTGCCGAAGGTCTCGTCGGCTTCGCGGATGAAGATGCAGTTGTGCCGCGCCAGCTCGCGCGGGCTCGATGGCTCGCCCCGCGCTTCCAGGTAGGACGGCGCGGCACAGAGCAGGCGGCGGTTGTTGGCCAGCAGGCGCGCCGTCAGGCGCACGTCCGGCATCTCGCCAAAGTGGATCATGGCGTCCAGGCCCTGCTCGACCAGGTTCAGGGGCCGGTCGGTCAGGTAGAGCTGGACCTCGATATTCGGACAGCGGCGCGAGAACCCCGACAGCGCCGGCGCGATATGCCGCCGTCCGAAGCCGAGCGTGGCGCCGATCTTCAGCAAGCCGTGCGGGGTGCTGCCGGTGCCCGCGATCGATCGCTCCAGCGCCTCCATCTCCGCGAGGATCCGCGCTCCCTCCACCAGATAGCTCTCCCCTTCCGGCGTCAGGCTGATGCGGCGCGTGGTCCGGTGCAGCAACCGGACGCGCAGCCGTGCCTCCAGCCCCGCCAGCCGCTTGCTGACGGCGGGCGGCGTCACGCCAAGCTCCTGCGCGGCGCCGGTCAGGCTGCCCTGCTTGTTGATGCACGCAAAGAACGCGACGTCCGAGAGGTTATCCATTGGTGAATACCAGGAAACAAAGAAGTAACTGAGTTTGAATTATGTGCCCATAGGTGAATGATACGATGGTTTCCATAACGATTCCTAAACCAGGAGACACCCATGAAAGTTGCCCACCTCACGGCCTTGCTGCTGTGTGCCGCGTCGATCGGCACGGCCGCGGCGCAGTCCTATCCCCAGCGCCCGGTGCGTCTGGTCGTGCCGTACGCCCCGGGCGGCAGTGCCGACATCGCCGCCCGCCTGGTCTCGGATGCCTGGTCGAAGAGCCTGGGCGGCACCATCGTGGTCGAGAACCGTGCCGGCGCCGGCGGCAATATCGGCGTCGATGCCGTGGCCAAGGCCGCCGCCGACGGCTACACCATCGGCCTGCAGACGGTGTCCCTGGCCATCAACCCGGGTCTGTTCCCGCGCATGCCGTATGACACGCTGAAGGACCTGGCCCCGATCGGCATGGTCGCCAGTTCGCAGCACGTGCTGGTGGTCAACAACAACGTGCCCGCCAGGAACCTGCAGGAACTGATCGCCGCTGCCAGGGCCACGCCGGGCAAGCTGACCTACGGGTCCGCGGGCAACGGCAGCACCTTCCATATGTCGGCCGAGCTGTTCAAGTCGGTGGCCAACGTCTCCATCGTCCACGTGCCGTACCGCGGCGGCGGCCCGGCCCTGGTCGACACCATCGCGGGCCAGGTCGACATGAGCTTCCCGGTGATCTCGGCCGCGCAGCAGCATGTGCAGGGCGGCAAGCTCAAGGCGCTCGCCGTCACCGGCAGCAAGCGCGCGCCGCAGTTGCCCAATGTGCCGACCGCGGCCGAGGCGGGCCTGCCCGGCTATGCCTTCGAGACCTGGTTCATGGTGTTTGCCCCGGCCGGCACGCCCAGGCCCGTGATCGACAAGCTGAACGCGGCGCTGAACACCGCGCTGGCCGCGCAGGCAACCCGTGAGCGCATGCTCAAGGAAGGCTTCGAGCCTACCCCGACCACGCCCGAGGCCGCGCGCCAGCGCCTGGAAAAGGAGATGCCCGTGTGGGCCAACCTGATCAGGCAGCGCGGCATCACCGCGGAATAACGACAGACAAGGCAGTTGCCATGCCCCCCAAGACGCTATACCAGAAGCTGGTCGACTCCCATACCGTGGCCAGGCTCGACGACGACAATGTGCTGTTGTACTGCGACCTGCACCTGATGAACGAGTACACCAGCCCGCAGGCCTTCGCCGGGCTGCATGAACAGGACCGCGGCGTGCTGGTGCCCGGACAGAACGTCTCGGTGGTCAGCCATATCATCCCGACGCACCCCACCGCGATCCGCGTGATCGCGGATCCGGCCTCGGCGCTGCAGGCCACCAACCTGCGTGCCAACTGCGAGCGGCACGCGATCCCGCTGTTCGACACCAACGACACGCTGCAGGGCATCGAGCATGTGATCGCGCCCGAGCACGGCATGATCCGGCCGGGCATGGTGGTGATCTGCGGCGACAGCCATACCACCACCTACGGTGCGCTCGGCGCGCTCGGCTTCGGCATCGGCACCTCCGAGGTCGAGCATGTGCTGGCCACCCAGACGCTGGTCTACCGGATGGCCAGCACCATGCGCATCCGCGTGGACGGCAAGCTGCCCGCCGGGACCACCGCCAAGGACCTGATCCTCAGGATCATCGGCGCGATCGGCGCGCAAGGTGCACGCGGCTATGTGGTGGAGTACTGCGGATCGGCGATCCGCGACCTGAGCATCGAGGCCCGCTTCACGCTGTGCAATATGACTGTGGAGGCCGCGGCGCGCGGCGCGCTGATCGCGCCGGACGCGGTCGCCACGGACTATGTGCTGCGCCGCGCCGTGGATATCGAAGGCCCGCAGCGCGACGCCGCGCTCAGCTACTGGGCGACTCTCCAAAGCGATGCGGACGCCGTGTTCGACATGGACTTCGTGTTCGACGCAAGCGAGATCGAGCCCTACGTCACCTGGGGCACCAGCCCGGACCAGGTACTGCCGGTTTCCGGCCAGATCCCGTTCCCGGAAGACCAGCTCGACGAGGCCGAGCAGCGCTCGGTCGAGCGCGCGCTGGCGTACACGCACCTGCAACCGGGCGCCGCGCTGGCAGGCACGCCGATCCAGCACGTCTTCATCGGCTCCTGCACCAACGGCCGCATCGAGGACCTGCGCGCGGTCGCCAGCGTGGTGCGCGGCCGCAAGGTGGCCGCGGGGGTCAGGGCCATGGTGGTGCCCGGGTCGGGCGCGGTCAAGGCCCAGGCCGAGCGCGAGGGCCTGGCCGAAGTCCTCACCGCCGCCGGCTTTGAATGGCGACAACCGGGTTGCTCGATGTGCCTGGCCATGAACGACGACGTGCTCGCCGACGGCGTGCGCTGCGCTTCCACCACCAACCGCAATTTCGAGGGCCGGCAGGGGCGCGGTGCCATCACCCACCTGATGAGCCCGGCCATGGCCGCTGCGGCCGCCGTCACCGGCGTCATCACCGACGTCCGCAAGCTGGAGATCACCCATGCCTGAACCCACCTGCATCGCCGGCAAAGGCGCCGCCATCCGCTTCGAGAACCTCGATACCGACCAGATCATCCCCAAGCAGTTCCTGCGCGGGATCGACAAGTCGGGGCTGGCCGAGGGCATTCTCTACGACCACCGCTTCGACGCCAGCGGCGCGCCGCGCCCTGGCTTCGTGCTGAACCGGCCCGAGTACGCCGGCGCCAGCATCCTGGTGAGCGGCGCCAACTTCGGCTGCGGCTCCAGCCGCGAGCACGCCGTCTGGGGCCTGCAGCAATTCGGCATCCGCGCCGTGATTGCGCCGAGCTTCGGCGAGATCTTCTATTCGAACGCGATGAACAACCGGCTGCTGCTGGTGATGCTGCCACGCGAGGTGATCGGGCCGTTGATGAACGACGTGGATGCGGACGCGGCCAACACCATCAGCATCGATGTCGAGGCGATGCGCGTGCGCACGCCCTCCGGCGACTACGCCTTCGAGCTGTCGGCACGGCACCGCCGCATGTTTATCGAAGGGCTGGACATGATCGGCCTGTCGCTGCGGCAGCGCGGCGAGATCGAGCAGTTCATCCAGCAATACCGGAGCGCGTTCCCGTGGACAACGAACGTGGCCAGGCGCACGCGCGACCGCCTGGGCGCGACCTGAAGCCTGCCCTGCAAGCGCGTCGCCTCCGCGGCGCGCTTGCCCCGCTGCAAACGACAAGGATCAACACCACCCCACACTTCGTTCCCGCACCGCCGCCACCGTTTGATGCCAGTCAATTCCATGTCGTCAGTGTGTCCGCATGATTTCCACACGACGACAGGTGCCCGCCACGCAGGCATGGGCACCGCGAAACAGCTTTCCTCACCGCTGATCCACGGCACCCATGAAAGCAAAAAACTGGCTGTACCCGGCAATCGCGGCATTGCCGCTCTCACTCTGGCTCGGGCTGCCACATGCAGCCACCAAGGCAGAACCGAAGGCGGAACCGAAAGCCGCCATCCCCACCCTCACTGCCGCTGAGTTCGACCACGCCCGGCAGATCTACTTCGAGCGCTGCGCCGGCTGTCACGGCGTGCTGCGCAAGGGCGCGACCGGCAAGGCGCTGACGCCGGACATCACCCGCGCACGCGGCACCGAGTACCTGAAGACCTTCATCAAGTACGGCAGCCCCGCCGGCATGCCGAACTGGGGCACCTCGGGCGATCTTACTGACCCGGAAGTCGACCTGATGGCGCGCTATATCCAGCTCGACCCGCCGACCCCGCCCGAATACTCGCTGGCCGATATCGAGAAAAGCCGCAAGGACATCCTGCCGGTGGCCCAGCGTCCGACAAAGAAGATGAACCAGTACAACCTGGACAACCTCTTCTCGGTGACGCTGCGCGATGCCGGCGAGGTCGCGCTGATCGACGGCGACAGCAAGCAGATCATCAATATCGTCAAGACCGGCTACGCGGTGCATATCTCGCGCATGTCGGCGTCCGGGCGCTACCTGTACGTGATCGGCCGCGACGCGCGGCTGGACCTGATCGACCTGTGGCTGCCCAAGCCCGATATCGTCGCGGAAGTGAAGGTCGGCATGGAGGCGCGCTCGGTCGAGACCTCCAAGTACAAGGGCTATGAAGACAAGTACGCCGTGGCCGGCTCCTACTGGCCGCCGCAGTACGTGATCATGGAAGGCGACACGCTCAAGCCGCTCAAGGTGGTCTCCACGCGCGGCATGACCGTGGACAACGAATACCACCCCGAGCCGCGCGTGGCGGCCATCGTCGCCAGCCATTTCCATCCGGAGTTCGTGATCAACGCCAAGGAGACCGGCAAGATCCTGATGGTCAACTACTCGGACTTGTCCAACCTGAAGACCACCACCATCGATTCGGCCAAGTTCCTGCATGACGGCGGCTTCGACGCCACCGGCCGCTACTTCCTGGTGGCCGCCAATGCGTCCGACAAGATTGCCGTGGTCGACACCAAGGAAGACAAGCTGGCCGCGCTGATCGACGTGGGCAAGACCCCGCATCCGGGGCGCGGCGCCAACTTCATGCATCCGAAGTTGGGCCCGGTCTGGGCCACCAGCCACCTTGGCGACGAGACCATCAGCCTGATCGGCACCGACCCGGCCGGACACCCGGCGCAGGCGTGGAAGGTGGTGCAGACCATCAAGGGCCAGGGCGGCGGCTCACTCTTCATCAAGACCCACCCGAAGTCGTCCAACCTGTGGGTCGACACGCCGCTGAACCCTGACGCCAAGCTCAACCAGTCGGTGGCGGTGTTCGACACGCGCAACCTGGAAGCCGGCTACAAGGTGCTGCCGATCGCCGACTGGGCCGGCCTGAAGGGCGCGGGCGCCAGGCGCGTGGTGCAGGCCGAGTACAACAAGGCCGGCGACGAGGTCTGGTTCTCGGTCTGGGGCACCAAGGACGGCGAGTCCGCGCTGGTGGTGGTCGACGACAAGACCCGCACGCTCAAGACCGTGATCAAGGACAAGCGCCTGATCACCCCGACCGGCAAGTTCAACGCCTATAACACGCAGCACGACGTGTACTGAGCCGGCGCCACCATGCGTAATCACATCGCCTGGCGGCGCGCTGCGCTGGCGGGGCTGGCAGCGGCCTTGCTGGGCGCAGCGCCCGGCGCGGCGGCCCAGCCCACCGCTGCCCGGCAGGCGCAGCTTGCGCACTGGCTGCGCGATGACTGCGGCGCCTGCCACGGCATGACGCTTGGCGGCGGGCTGGGCCCGCCGCTGACGCGCGAGGCACTGTCCGGCAAGCCGCCCGAGGGCCTGGTCGCCACCGTGCTGTACGGCCGCCCCGGCACCGCGATGCCGCCCTGGCAACCCTTCATGACGCAGGATGAAGCCCAATGGCTGATCGATCGACTGCAGGCCGGCAAGCCACCGGCCGCCTCGCCGCAAGGCAACTGATCCGCGGCCTGGCCGCGGCCTTGTGCGCCACCGTTGCCGCCGCGCTGGTGGCCGGTTGTGCCAGCGCCGCGCGCGGCACCGGCGACCTGGGCGTGGTGGTGGAGCGCGCCGCCGGACGGCTGCAGATCGTCGAGACCACCGGCATGACCCGGCTGGCAACCGTGGAAGGACTCGGTGATTTGTCCCATGCCAGCGTGGTGTTCTCGCGCAACACACGCTACGCCTATGTCTTCGGCCGCGACGGCGGCCTGACGCGCGTGGACCTGCTCAGCGCCCGCATCACCCACCGCGTGCTGCAGGCGGGCAACAGCATCGGCGGCGCGATCTCGCAGGACGGCCGCGTGGTGGCCACGCAGAACTACGCGCCCGGCGGCATCCGCCTGTTCGATGCCCAGACGCTTGAGCCGCTGGCTGACCTGCCGGCCATCGGCAATGACGGCCGCCGCTCCAAGGTGGTGGGCCTGGCCGACCTGCCCGGCCGCCGCTTTGCCGCCAGCCTGTTCGAATCCGGCGAAATCTGGATCATCGATGCCGGCGATCCGCGTCAGCCGCAGGTGACACGCCTGCCCGCCGGCCGCGAGCCGTACGACGGACTGGTCACGCCCGATGGCCGCTGGTACCTGGCCGGCCTGTTCGGTGAGGACGGCCTGGCGCTGGTCGACCTGTGGCAGGCGCCGCTGCAGTCGCGCCGCGTGCTGTCCGGCTACGGCCGCGGCAGCGCGCCGCTGCCGGTCTACAAGATGCCGCACCTGCGCGGCTGGGCCATGGCCCAGGGCTTGGCCTGGCTGCCGGCGATCGGCCGTCATGAGGTGCTGGTGGCCGATCCCGCCAACGGCTGGCAGCAGGCCGCGCGCGTGGCGCTGGCCGGCCAGCCGGTCTTTGTGATGGCACGCCCCGACGGGCGCCAGGTCTGGGTCAACTTCGCCTTCCCCCACAACGACACGGTGCAGGTGATCGACACCGCCACGCGCCAGGTGGTGCGCACGCTGCATCCCTGCCGCGGCGTGCTGCACATGGAGTTCACGCCCAAGGGCGAGTCCCTGTGGCTGTCCTGCCGCGACGACAACCGTGTCGAGATCTACGACACCGCCAGCCTGGCGCGAATTGCCACGCTGCCCGCCGACAGCCCCAGCGGCATCTTCTTCACCGTGCGCGCGCAACGGTTTGGCATGTAAAGGGACACCATGTACGATGAACTGAGCGTCTACGACACCCTGCAGCGCGATTTCCCGCTGCAGCCGCGGCCCTACCAGGCGCTGGCCGGCAAGCTCGGCCTGTGTGAGCACACGCTGCTGAGCCTGCTGGCGCGCGACCTGGGCAACGGGCGCATCAGCCGCGTCGGCGCGGTGTTCGCGCCCAACGTGATCGGCGTCAGCACGCTGGCGGCGCTGTCCGTGCCGCCGGCCCAGCTGGACCGCGTGGCGGCGCGCGTCAGTGCCTGCGCGGCGGTCAGCCACAACTATGCGCGCAGCGGCCATCCGTACAACCTGTGGTTCGTCGCGGGCGCGCGCGAGCGCCGCATGCTCGATGTCACGCTGGCGTCGATCGGGGAAATGACCGGCCTGGCGCCGCTGGACCTGCCCATGGCCCGCGAGTATCACATCGACCTCGGCTTCCCGCTCGCGCGCCCGGGCAGCGCACGCGCCCGCCGCGCTGCCAGCGCGGCCGCTCCCGCCGCGCCTGTCGCCCTGGACGATGACGACTGGCGCCTGGTGGCCGCACTGGAAGCCGGCCTGCCGCTGACGCCACGCCCGTTCCACGCACTGGCAGCGCAAGCGCGGATGGCGATGCCTCAGGTCCTGGAGCGGCTGACGCGCTGGTCCGCGCAGGGCGTGATCCGGCGCCTGGGCGTGGTGCTGCAGCATGGGCGCTTCGGCTTCGGCCACAACGCCATGTGCGTGTGGGATGTGCCCGACGCGCACGTGGACGCCATCGGCATGCGGCTGGCGCGGCTGGCGCGCGTGACCCTGTGCTACCGCCGCGCGCGCCGGCTGCCCGACTGGCCCTACAACCTGTTTGCGATGGTCCATGCGCGCAATGCGCAAGACTTGCTGCCCGCGCTGGCGCGCATCCATGCCACCGCCGGGCTGGAACATGCGCCCGGGACCGTGCTGGTCGGCACGCGCTGCTACAAGCAGCGCGGCACACGCTATGCCATGCAGGTGTCGGCATGACCCGTGCCATCGCCGCACTCGACCCGCTCGACCGCCGCATCATCAACGCGCTGCAGCGCGGCCTGCCCCTGGTGCCGCATCCGTATGCCGAAGCGGCGGCGGCGCTCGGCATCACCGAGGCCGAACTGCTGGAGCGGCTGCGCGCACTGCTTGCCGCAGGCGTGCTGACACGCTTCGGCCCGCTGTACCAGATCGAGCGCGCGGGCGGCAGCTTCGTGCTGTGCGCCTGCCATGCACCCGCCGAGCGGATGGACGCCGTGATCGCTGCCATCAACGCGCACCCCGAGGTCGCCCACCACTACGCGCGCACGCATCACCTGAACCTGTGGTTCGTGCTGGCGGTGGCGAGGCAGGAAGATGTCGCGCCGGTACTCGCGCGCATCGCGGCGGCGGCCGGCGTCGAGATCCTGCCGTTCCCGAAGGAACGCGAGTTCTTCGTCAACCTCTACCTGCCCGCCTGATGCCCGAGCCTGTCGATCCCGTCGACCTGGCGCTGATCCGCGCCACGCAAGCAGGACTGCCGTTGGTGCCGGCGCCCTACGCGGCAGTGGCCGGCGCACTCGGCCTGACCGAACAGGAAGTGATGGCGCGGCTCGCCGCGATGCATGCGCGCGGCGTGCTGCGCCGTATCGGCGCCGTTCCCAACCACTACCGGCTGGGCTGGCGCGCCAACGGCATGACCGTGTGGGACGTGGACGATGCGTTCATCGACACGCTCGGCGAGCGCATCGGCGCCCTGCCCTTCGTCAGCCATTGCTATCGCCGTCCGCGCCACTTGCCGCATTGGCCCTACAACCTGTTCGCGATGGTCCATGCGCGCTCCCGCCAGGACGCCGCGCCGCAGGTTGCCGCGATCGCGGCACTGCTTGGCGACGCCTGCCGCGCGCACGACGTGCTGTGGTCCACCCGCATCCTCAAGAAAACCGGGCTGCGCCTGCCGCCGCCCGGCCCAGACCAATAGGAAACCCCGCCCATGTTCCGCCTGTCCCGCTTCATGGAAGCCCTGCGCGATGCCGGCCCGGTGCCGCCGCCGCGCAAGCCCGCCGGCCCGGTGGTGATCTGGAACCTGATCCGCCGCTGCAACCTCAACTGCCGGCACTGCTATGCCACCTCCGCCGACACGGACTTCAAGGGCGAGCTGGATACCGCCGAGGCGCTGCGCGTGCTCGACCAGTTGCGCGATGCGCGCGTGCCCGCGCTGATCCTGTCCGGGGGCGAACCGCTGCTGCGGCCGGACCTCTACGAGATTGCCTCACGGGCGCGCGCACTCGGCTTCCACCTGTCGCTGTCGTCCAACGGCACGCTGCTCGATGCGGGGCATGCCGCGCGGCTAGCGGCAGCGGGCTTCGACTACGTCGGCGTCAGCCTGGACGGCCTGCCCGCCACGCACGACCGCTTCCGCCGCAGCGACGGCGCCTTTGCGCAGGCGCTGGCGGGCCTGCGCGCCGCGCGTGCGGCCGGCCTGCGCGTGGGCGTGCGCATGACGCTGACCGAAGCCAACGCGGCGCAACTGCCCGACCTGGTGGCGCTGACCGAGCATGAGGGCATCGACAAGTTCTACCTGTCGCACTTCAACTATGCTGGCCGTGCACGCAGCCATCGCGCCGAAGACGCGCACCATGCGCGCACCCGCGCCGCGCTCGACTGGCTGTTCGACCACGTCTGGCAGCGCACGCAGCAGGGCCATGCGGGCGACTTCGTCACCGGCAACAACGATGCGGATGGCGTGTACCTGCTGTACTGGATCGCCAGGCGCTTGCCGCATCGCCTGGTGGATATGCGCCAGCGGCTGGAACACTGGGGCGGCAACGCCACCGGGGTCGGCGTGGCCAATATCGACAACCTCGGCAATGTCCATCCCGACACGATGTGGTGGCACGTGACCGTGGGCAATGTGCGCGAGCGGCCGTTCGGCGAGATCTGGGCCAGCCGCGCCGATCCGCTGATGGCGGGCCTGGCCAGCACGCCGCGTCCGCTGCAGGGGCGTTGCGCAGGCTGCGCATATCGCGCCATCTGCAACGGCAATACCCGGGTGCGCGCCTTTGCGCTGACAGGCAACGCCTGGGCGGAAGACCCGGGCTGCTACCTGAGCGATGCCGAGATCGCGCATGCGCCGGGCACGGAGGTGGCGGCATGAAGACCGTGCTCCGATGGCTGGTCGGCCTGGCCTTTGCCTGCGCCACGCAAGCCGCCATGGCCGCCGACCCCGCGGCGCTCTACAGCCAGCACTGCGCCGCCTGCCATGGCGCGGACCGCCTCGGCGCCATGGGCCCCGCGCTGCTGCCGGAAAGCCTGGAGCGCCTGCGCGCCAGCGAACTTGACCAGGTGCTGCACGCTGGCCGCGCCGCCACGCAGATGCCGGCATTCGCCGGCACGCTGGCCGAGCCCGACTTGCAGGCCCTGGCGCGCTGGCTGCGCACGGCACCCGCAGCCACGCCGCAATGGAACGCGCAGGCCATCCGCGCCAGCCATATCGTCCACCACGCCCCCGGCAGCCTGCCGGCGCGGCCGCTGTTCGGCGCCGATCCGCAGAACCTGTTCGTGGTGGTGGAGGCCGGCAGCCATCATATGACCGTGCTCGACGGGGACCGGCTGGCACCAGTCCATCGCTTTGCCACCCGTTTTGCGCTGCACGGCGGCCCCAAGTTCAGCCGCGACGGCCGCTATGTCTACCTGGCCAGCCGCGATGGCTGGGTCAGCAAGTACGACCTGTGGAACCTGGCCTATGTGGCGGAGATCCGGGTCGGCGTGAACACGCGCAACATCGCCGTCAGCGATGATGGCCGCTGGGTGCTGGCCGGCAATACGCTGCCGCGCACGCTGGTGCTGCTCAATGCCGAAGACCTGTCGCTGGCGCGGGTGATCGACGTGAAGGGGCGCAATGACGAGGCCTCGCGCGTCTCCGCCGTCTACGACGCCGCGCCGCGCCACAGCTTTATTGCCGCGCTGAAGGATATCGCCGAGGTCTGGGAGATTCCGTACGCCGATGCGGCCGGTGCGCCGCTGCCGGCGCTGGCACCTCGCGTGGTGGTGCTGGACGATGTGCTCGACGACTTCTTCTTCGACCAACCCTATCGCCATATCCTGGGCGCCTCGCGCAAGGGTGGCGGCCAGGTGATCGACCTGCAGCAGGGTCGAAAGGTCGCGGCGCTATCGCTTGGCGGCATGCCGCACCTGGGCAGCGGCATCACCTGGCAGCGCGACGGACGTGAGGTGATGGCCTCGCCCGACCTCGGGCAAGGGCGCATCACGGTGATCGACATGCAGGACTGGCACACGGTCGCCACCGTGCCGACCAACGGTCCGGGCTTCTTCCTGCGCAGCCATGAAAACACCCCCTACGCCTGGGCCGACGCCATGATGAGCCCGAGGCGCGACACGCTGCAGGTGATCGACAAGCAAAGCCTGCGGGTGGTCGGCAGCGTTACGCCGAGCGCGGGGCGCACCGCTGCCCACGTCGAATTCACGCGCGACGGGCGCTACGCGCTGGTCAGCCTGATGGAGCGCGACGGCGCCATCGTGGTGTACGACGCGGCCACCTTGCAGGAGGTCAGGCGCCTGCCGATGGACAAGCCCATCGGCAAGTACAACGTCTTCAACAAGACCACGCGCTCGGCCGGCACCAGCCACTGAGCCGGCGTGGTGATGCCCGATCGCAGGAGCCCGAGATGAATCCACCCCTGAAACCCGGCAAGGTCTGGCTGGTCGGCGTCGGCCCGGGCAGCCCGGACCTGGTCACGGTACGCGCCATGCGCGCGCTGGCCGCGGCCGAGGTCTGGCTGGTCGATGACCTGATCGCGCCGGAGATGTCCTGCTATGCCAGCCCCGGCACCCATGTTGAGTGGGTCGGCAAGCGCGGCGGGCGCTGCTCGGTCAGCCAGGAACGCATCCAGCAGTTGACGCTGCAGCACGCGCTGGCCGGCCGCAGCGTGGCGCGCGTCAAGGGCGGCGATCCGCTGCTGTTCGGGCGCGGCGGCGAAGAAGCCGCCTTCCTGCGCGGCCACGGCGTGGCCGTCGAGATCGTCAATGGCATCAGCAGCGGCATGGCCGCCGCGCAGGCACTGGGGATTGCGCTGACGCACCGCGCGCACTGCCACGGCGTGACCTTCGTGACCGGCCATACCAGCGCGCACGGCTCGCCCGACTGGCAAGCGCTGGTGCGTGGCGGCACCACGCTGGTGATCTATATGGGCATGAGCCGGCTCGGGGCGATCCGCGACGGCTTGCTGGCGGCGGGCATGCGCAGCGACATGCCGGCGGCGGTGGTGATGCATGCCGGCAGCGAGCAGGCACGCAGCTGGACCGGCACGCTCGGCACGCTCGCCGAATCGCTCGCGGCGGGGCTGGCCAGCCCGGCCGTGGTGCTGGTGGGTGGGGTGGTCGGAGACACGCTGCAGGCAGTGCAGGCGATGGTCTCGGGCGCCGGCGCGCTGGCCGCGTAGCGTCGACTGTCGGCAGGTTCTACCGGGCTTCAGCGAGCCGACTGTGTGCTCCCCTCTCCCGCTTGCGGGAGAGGGGAGCAAGCCCGCAGCATGCGGATGCTGTCAGCAATCGCGCAGTGCACTCAGCTCAATATGGCAACCCCACATAATTCTCCGCCAGCACCCGCGACGCCGCCTCCGACCCCACCAGGTAATCCAGCTCCGCCCGCTGCATCCGCAACGAGAACGCATCCGCATCCGGAAACCGGTGCAACAGCGAGGTCATCCACCACGAGAAACGCTCGGCCTTCCACACACGCTGCAGGCAACGCGCGGAATAGCCATCGAGGCCGCTGGCATCGGCATGGCGGTAACGGGCCTCAAAGCCCTCTGACAACGCCAGCACATCACTGGCCGCCAGGTTCAACCCCTTGGCCCCGGTAGGCGGCACGATATGCGCCGCGTCGCCCGCCAGGAACAGCCGGCCAAAACGCATCGGCTCGGACACAAAGCTGCGCAGCGGCGCAATGCTTTTCTCGATGCTGGGCCCGGTCACCAGCGCGCTTGCCGTCTGCGGATCGAGCCGGCTACGCAGCTCCTGCCAGAAGCGCTCGTCTGACCAGTCTTCCACGCGCTCGCTAGCCGCCACCTGCACGTAGTAGCGGCTGCGGTGGCGCGAACGCATGCTGCACAGCGCGAAGCCGCGCTCATGGCTGGCATAGACCAGCTCATCGGCAACGGGTGGCGTCTCCGACAACAGCCCCAGCCAGCCAAACGGATAGACCCGCTCGAACACCTGCCGCGCCGCCACCGGCACGCTCTCGCGGCAGATGCCGTGAAAACCGTCGCAGCCGGCGATGTAGTCGCAGGCCACCTCGTGCATGGCGCCATCCTTGCGATAGCGCACCGACGGCGTGCTGCCGTCGAAACCGTGCACGCTCACCTCCTGCGCTTCATAGACGGTGGGGGTGTCATCGGCGCGGCGCGCATCCATCAGGTCGCGCGTGACCTCGGTCTGCCCGTACACCGTGACGCTGCGCCCGATCAGCGCATGCAGGTCGATATGGTGGCGCTGCCCGCCGTACGACAGGGCGATACCGTGGTGGACCAGGCCTTCCGCATGCAGCCGCCCGGCCACGCCGGCGCGTTCCAGCGCGTCGACGGTGACGCTCTCCAGGATGCCCGCGCGGATGCGGCCAAGCACGTATTCGGGGCTGCGTTGTTCGATGATGATGTTGTCGATGCCGGCGCGTGTCAGCAACTGGCCGAGCAGCAGGCCGGCCGGGCCGGCGCCGATGATGGCAACCTGGGTGCGCATGTCTTGTCTCCTTGTGGGTATCGGTCTTCTGCCGCTAAAGATAGTCGGCGCAGACCCGCCAAGGAATGGACAGATCGAACCAATGGCAGGACAATCGGAACATCGATGGTAAACACCTAAGCCACCGTGAAACCTGTCCCGACGTACTCGCTGTATGGCATCAATCCCTCGGAACTGCTGGAAAACCAGCTCCATTTCGAATCCATTGCCGCACGCAGCCGCCTGCACGGATGGGAGATCAAGCCCCATCGGCATGATCGTTTCCTGCAAATTCTGTACATTCACTCAGGCGCCGGCGAAGCCCTGCTGGAGGAGCGGCGCGAACGGCTGCGCAGCGGCTCGCTGGTGACGATGCCGCCACGGCACATCCACGGCTTTGTCTTCACGCCGGACACCGACGGCATGGTCGTGACCATGACCGACAGCCACCTGCGCACACTGCTGGCAGGTGTGCCGGATGCGCTACCGCTGTTCGCCGATCCGCGCCACGACCGCGTGCGCCGGGGCCACGCGCTGGCCGATACGCTGGCACTGGTTCGCGGCGAGATGGAAACCGTGTCCGCCTGGCGCGGAGCGTCGCTGTCGGCATTGCTGACGCTGCTGCTGATCGGCATCGCGCGGCTGGCCAATGCCGCCGCGCCGGCCGCGGCGCGCAGCGACAGCCGGCCCGCGCGCCATTTCCGGCTATTCCAGCAGTTGCTCGAATCCGACTATCGTGAGCACAAGGACATCACGCACTATGCAGGCGCCATCGGCATCACACCCACGCAGCTCAACCGCGTGTGCCGCCAGGCTTGCGGGCAGTCGGCCCTGCAGATGATCCACGCGCGCGTACTGGCCGAGGCGCAGCGCGACCTGCTGTTCAGCGACCTGGAGGTCAAGCACATCGCCCTGTCGCTCGGGTTCGCTGACGCGGCCTACTTCTCGCGCTTCTTTGCACGGCTGGTAGGACAGGCGCCGACTGAGTTCCGGCAGTCGGGGCGTGCGCGGCTGCCGGCATTTGCGATGCCACCGCCCGCGGATGCGGCGGGCTGACCGCTCAGCCTGCCTGGTCGATTTCGGCTAACACCTCCTCGGCCAGATGAAATGCCGAGTTCGCCGCCGGCACGCCGCAATAGATCGCGGCCTGCAGCAAGACCTCCTTGATCTCGTCGCGCGTCACGCCGTTGTTGGCGGCGGCGCGCAGATGGAGCTTCAGCTCCTCGGCGCGGTTCAGCGCCACCATCATGGCGATCGTCAGCAGGCTGCGCGTATGCCGCGGCAGGCCTTCGCGCGTCCAGATCTCACCCCAGGCATAGCGCGTGATGAGGTGCTGGAATTCCTCGTTGAGCGGGGTCAGCCGCGCGAGCGAACGGTCCACGTGCGCGCTGCCCAGCACCTCGCGCCGCACGGCAAGGCCGGCGTCGTAGCGCCCATGGTCGTCGGTCACCGGCAGCCGGCCGCGCACGAAATCGAGCAGCGCCGCCGTGAAGCGGCCGGGCTGCTCGAAGCTGGAAATATGCGCGGCGGGCAGTTCGACAAAGCGGGCGCCGGGAATCGCGTCGGCCAGCGCGCGGCCTTCCTGCGCAGGGGTCGACGGGTCCTGGCTGCCGGCGATGACCAGCACCGGCACCTGGATCGATGCGACCGACTCGCGGAAATCGGCGTCGCGCACGGCCGCGCAACTGGCCGCATAGCCGCGCGGAGCGAGCCCGGCCAGCACATCGCGCAGGCCGTCCAGCGCGCGCTCGGCCGTGGCGGCAAACTCCGGCGTGAACCAGCGCTCGACCGAAGGCGCGACCATCACGGCCATGCCTTCGCGCCGTACGGTCTCGATGCGGGTATTCCAGCCGTCGGCATTGCCGATCTTCGCGGCGGTATTGGCCAGCACGATATGCGAGAACCGCTGCGGCGCATGGATGCCCAGCCACATCCCGGTGAGCCCGCCCATCGACAGGCCACAGAACACCGCCTGCCCGATCCCCAGCGCATCCAGGATGGCGATGACGTCCTGCCCGAGCTGCGCCACGGTAAAGGCATCGCCCGGCGCGGTCGAGCGGCCGTGGCCGCGGGTGTCGTAGCGCACCACGCGATAGCGACCGGCCAGCGCGGCAGCCTGCGGCTCCCACATGGTGTGGTCGGTGCCGAGCGAGTTCGAGAAGAGGATGGCCGGCGCGGACTCGGGGCCGTCAACGGTGTAGAAGAGCCGGGCGCCGGCGTGGTCGAGGTAGGGCAATGCAGTCTCCTTGGGTGCGCGGCCGGCGGCGTGGCCGGCGCATCGCGGTAGTTCCGGGCTCAGGGCAGTCTCAGGACTGGCGTGCCGCCAGTGCGGATTGCCAGGCCTGCACGGCAGCGTCGGCAAAGGCCGCTGACTGGCCCGCGTAGTTGGCCGGGTCGGCAAGGCGATCCAGCGCGGCGTCATCGAGCAGGCCGGCATGGGCCGGGTCGGATTGCACCGTACTGGCCAGCGCGTCACGCAGGCTGGTGCCGTCGGCCACCGCACGTTGCGAGGCGCGTTCCACCAGATGGTGCGCCGGCAGCCGGCCGATCCGGCTGCCAAGTTCAAGCATCGCCGCCTCGCCGAGGATCAGGCCATGGGTGAGGCCGAGGTTGGCGCGCATGCGCGCCGCATCGACCTGCAGCCCCGCCACGACCTCGCCCATCTGGCGCAGCGCGCCGGCGGCCAGCGTCACGATCTGCGGCAGTGTGTCCCATTCGGCCTGCCAGCCGCCCAGCGCGCGTTCATGTTCCTGCACCATGCCCGCCAGCATCGTCGCCACCAGCGGCGGCACGCGCACCGCGGCCGTCAGCACCGCCGCGCAGCCGACCGGGTTGCGCTTGTGCGGCATGGTGCTGGAGCCGCCGCGGCCGGGGCCGGCAGGCTCGGCCACTTCCGCCACCTCGGTCTGCATCATCAGCGAGATATCGCGCGCCATCTTGCCGAGCGTGCCGGTCATCATGCCCAGCGTGGTGGCGATCTCGACCATGCGGTCGCGATGCGCGTGCCACGGCAGCACGGGCGCGGCCAGGTCCAGTTCGCGGGCCAGCGCGGCGGTCACCGCGGGTGCCGCATTGCCCAGGCTGGCAAGCGTGCCGGCGGCGCCGCCGAACTGCAGCACGCGGGCCTGGACACGGGTGGCATCGAGACGGCCGAGATCGCGGCGCAGCGCATCGAGCCAGCCCGCGGCCTTGAGGCCGAAGCTGGCCGGCAATGCATGCTGCAGCCAGGTGCGCGCGACCATCGGCGTGGCCCGATGCGCCGAAGCCAGCGCGGCGCAGGCTGCGCCCAGGCGCACCAGGTCGGCATCCAGCGCGCGCAGCGCGTCGCCGGCCTGGAGCACCAGTGCGGTGTCGATGATGTCCTGGCTGGTGGCGCCCCAGTGGACAAAGCGCGCCGCCTCGGCATCGCGCGCGGCCACGGCGGCGGTCAGTTGCCTGACGAAGGGAATGGCGAGATTGCCCGCGGCGACCGCGGCTTGCGCAAGCGCGTCGCGGTCAATGATGCCGGGGTCGCGGCAGACGTCGGAGATCACGGCAGCGGCCGCGGCAGGGATCACGCCGCTGTCGGCTTCGGCGCGCGCGAGCGCGGCCTCCACGGCAAGCATGCGCTGCACCGTGCCGGCGTCGGAGAAAATGTCCAGCACGGCCGGGCTGCCGGACATGGGATCGGTGAGACGCGTAGCGGTTGGCATTGGGGGCGGTGAGGAGCGTGAGTGGCCGTAACATCGACGGTCACCCGATTATGCGTCTGTTGCCGGCAGCGGGGTCTTCAGATATCGAAGAACACTGTCTCGGCCTGCCCCTGCAACGCCACGTCCCAGCGCAGCGTGCCGTTGCCGGCATCGCTGGCAATCAGCGTGCCGCGGCGCTCGGCGGGGACCAGCGCCAGCACGGCGTCGGCGGCATTGGCCGCCGCTTCGTCCGGGAAGTACATGCGCGTGGCAACATGCCTGACCAGGCCGCGCATGAACACCGACACCATGATGTGCGGCGCCTGCGGCCGTCCGTCCGGGCCCGGCACGGCGCCCGGCTTGACGGTGACAAAGCGGAACGAGCCGTCGGCCTCGGTCGGCACCCGGCCGAAGCCGGTGAAGCCGGGCACCAGCGGCAGTTCGCGGGTGTCTTCAGGATGGCGGTAGCGGCCGGCAGGGTTGGCCTGCCAGATCTCGACCATGCCGTCCGGCACGGGCTCGCCGTCGCCGTCGGTCACGCGGCCTTCGATCACGATGCGCTGGCCTGACAGTTCCGGCGCGCTGGCGGTCAGGTCGGCGCAGTTCAGGCCGCTCAGGCCGATATGGAGATAAGGGCCGACGGTCTGGGATGCGGTGGCGTAAAGCATGGTCTTACTCCATCGGCGTGGCATCGCGGCCACGCAGCACGATATCGAAACGGTAGCCGAGCGCGTATTCGGGCTGGGTGGTCTCCCAGTCGAAGGCGGCGATCAGGCGGTTGCGCGCTTTCTCGTCCGGCACGCAGTTGAAGATCGGGTCGAACGGCAGCAGGGGATCGCCGGGGAAGTACATCTGCGTCACCAGGCGCGTGGCGTAGGCATTGCCGAACAGCGAGAAGTGGATGTGCTGCGGCCGCCAGGCGTTGTGGTGGTTGCGCCAGGGATAGGCGCCGGGCTTGATGGTCTTGAACCGGTAGTGCCCGTTGGCATCGGTCACGGCGCGGCCCTCGCCCGAGAAATGCGGGTCGAGCGGGGCGTCGTGCTGGTCGCGCTTGTGCAGGTAGCGGCCGGCGGCGTTGGCCTGCCAGACCTCGACCAGCGCATTCGGCACCGGCCGGCCGTTCTCGTCGAGCACTCGGCCGGTCACGAGAATGCGCTCGCCGATGGGCTCGCCGCCGTTGCCGGCGGTGAGGTCGTTGTCGCCTTCGCGGACGAACTCGGCGCCGAAGGTGGGACCGGTCACTTCAGACAGCGACTGCGGCAGCGCAATCAGCGGCTGGTCCGGCGAGCGCTTCTGCGTCGAGGCATAGGGATCGAAGCGGTATTCGGGCTGGGTGTCCCAGTAGGGACGGCGGTACTGGGCAAGTGGGGTCATCGCGCAGTCTCCTTGTCATTGGAATGGTTTGACTTTAAACAGCACATAAAGTCATGTAAATTAAGATTACATCGAAATACGATAACTTTTAGGCATGAAACCGCAGGCCCCTCCCGCACTCGAAATCTTCCGCAATCGCGTGCGGCTGCGGCACCTCTATTGTTTCGTGGCGGTGTCGCAGACCCAGCACCTGGGCCGTGCGGCCGAACGCCTGGGCCTGACCCAGCCGGCCGTCTCCAAGACACTGAGCGAGCTCGAGGAACTGGCCGGCACCCGCCTGCTGGTGCGGCAGCGGGCCGGCACCGAACTGACCACCGCCGGCACGCGCTTCCTGCGCCACGCCCTGCGCATCCTCGCGGATATCGATGCCGCGGCGGACAGCATGGCCGGCGCGGATGCGCTGCCGCAGGAGCGCATCCGGCTGGGTGCGCTGCCGAGCGTGGTGCCGGCCGTGCTGACCGACGCCCTGCTGCGTTTCCGCGCCGCGCATCCCGAGGTCGGCCTTGCCGTGCAGACCGGCATGAACCGCAACCTCATCGACCAACTCAAGGCGGATGTGCTCGACCTGGTCATTGGCCGGATGGATGACCCGGTGGCCATGGAGAGCCTGTGGTTCGAGTCCCTGGGCCAGGACTCGCTGGCTCTGGCGGTTCGTCCCGGGCATCCCCTCGCCGCCGTATCGCGGCCAACACTGGTGGACGCGCTGGCATGGCCGCTGGTGATTCCGGCCGCGGGCTCGATTCCCCGCCACAACACGGAAAGCCTGCTCGCCCGGCACGGCCTGCCCCTGCCGGGCGGATGCGTGGAAACCTCGGATGCCTATCTCGGACGCCTGCTGGCCCGGCAGAGTGACAGCGTGTGGGCAGCGCCGCTCTCCGCAACCAGGCGCGCGGTGTCCGAGGAAGATCTGGTACTCCTGCCAATCGATACGCAGGGCACCGAGGAACCGATCGGCCTGCTGCGGCACGGCGACCGCACGCTCACGCCGATGGCCGAGGCGTTGGCGAACTGCATTCGCGCCGCGGCCCAGCCTGCTTCCGCTCAGTGACTTGCGACGCTTGCGCCGCCATTGACTGAGTCGGCGGCACCCGCAGGCCGGCTGCTGAAATGCTTCACCAGCAGTGCACCGGCGGCAAGGAATGCCGGCACGGTAAGCAGCGTAAAAATCGTGTCGAAGCCCAGGTGCAGGCGCAGCAGTTCAGCACCGAGCAGCGCGCCGGTGATGCCGCCGAAGCGGCCGATGCCAAGCATCCAGGCAACGCCGGTAGCACGGCCCTGCGTCGGGTAAAAGGCCGCGGCCAGCGAAGGCATCGAAGACTGGGCGCCGTTCATGGCCGTACCGGCGAGGAAGATCAGTACGCCCAGCAGCACCTGGCTGCCGGTGCCGTGGCCCACTGCGTAGATCAGTACGCCGGTTGCAGCATAGGTGATGGCGATGACCTTGTTCGGATTGAAGCGGTCCATGAACCAGCCGGCCGCGATGGTGCCGATGCCGCCACCGAGCGGAAACAGCGCCGTCAGGAATGACGCGTGCTGGATCGAGAAACCGGCGTCCTTCATCAGCGTCGGCATCCAGCTCGTCAGCAGGTAGAAGATGACGAGGCCCATGAAGTAAGTGGACCATAGCATCGCCGAGCCCAGGCGATAGCCGGGCGCCAGCACGGTGCCGATGGCGGATCGGGTCGCAGGGGCCTGCTCGCCGATGATGAAGTTGTTGGCCCTGGACAGGTCTGCGCCAGTCACGCGTCGCAGCACGTTGCGGATCTGGGTGGCAGGATAGTTGCGCAGGACCATGTAGCGCACCGACTCCGGCAGCAGCGCCACCAGCAACAGCGCGAGCGCAAGCGGCACGATGCCGCCAAGCAGCAGCACGCTGTGCCAGCCGAAGTGCGGGATCATCGCAGCGGCGACAAAGCCGCCGGCCGCGGAACCAAGCGGAAAGCCGCAGAACATGGTGTTCACGAGCACGGCACGGCGGCGTTGCGGCGCGAACTCTGATGTCAGCGTCACGGCATTGGGCATGGCGGCGCCCAGGCCAAGGCCGGTCAGGAAGCGCCAGACCGTGAGCCAGCCCAGCGTGGGCGCAAACGCGGTGGCGAGACTGCAGGCGCCAAAGAAGAAGACGGACAGCACCAGCACCTTCTTGCGGCCGACCCGATCAGCCAGCGGACCGGCGAAGATCGCACCGAAAGCAAGACCGAACAGGGCCGCGCTCATGACGGGCCCGAGGGCGGCTTTCTCGATCCCCCAGTCCTGCACCAGCGCCGGCGCGATATATCCGATTGCGGCGGTATCGAAACCGTCAATGGCAACGATCAGGAAGCACAGCACAAGAATGAGCCACTGGTACCCAGTGAATCGCTGTCCGTCGATCAGGGCCTGGACGTCCGTGACGCCGCCCTTCGTTTGGGTGGGATGTTGCACTGCTGTCTCCGTTTTCCTGGAAATCGCACTAGCCATCCTGCAGGCCGGACATGCGATTTTGTTCTAATGGCGAACTGCTGTTCTCCAATTGAACGGAATCTTAGGCAACGGGCATTGCGACTCAGAATTAGCGTTAACCCGGCGGGAAATTGGCCGTCCAGCATGTGGATTTCACCGGAACGCGCCATTTTTTTGGAACCAGATTGAACATCTGGATCAGGGCACAGTGCTTTCTATCAGAAAACCAACTGTTCGTGAAATTTACTATCAGACTAGCCTTGCGGTATTTCGGCGGTATAACCAAATTTCATGCAAACAGCGCCAACTCTCAATTTACATTCCGAAACCCGCGACCTATAGTCCCTGGCCCCGGTGCGCCGAGCCGATGCAATCCTGCGGTGCCGTGCCTGTCCAATGTCTCAGGACACGCGGCGCCACAAGCCGCCGGCCCGAACAAATCCATCCGATCATGCAACGCCTGCTTCTCATCCTTGGCTGCCTGCTGATCGCAGCCGCCGCTGCCTGGCCCTGGCTGTCGAAGCTGCCACTTGGGCGGCTGCCCGGCGATATCCATATCGTCCGGGACGGGTTCAGCTTCTACTTTCCGATCACGACCTGCATCCTGGTGTCGGTGCTGGTGTCGGTCGTGATCTGGATCTTCCGGCGCTGAGCACTGGCAGGCGGACTAGGCTTGCGCCTCGGTCCGGAACACCGCCACCGCCCGCTGCATATGCAGCGCCTGTTCCTGCAGCGACTGCGCCGCCGCGGCGGCCTCCTCCACCAGCGCGGCGTTCTGCTGCGTGACCTGGTCCATCTGCGTCACCGCCTGGTTGACCTGGGCGATGCCGCTGCTCTGCTCGCGCGAGGCATGGCTGATCTCATCCATCATCGCCGTCACGCGGCCGATGGCGGCAACGGTGTTCTCCATGGTCGCGGCAACGTCCAGCGCCAGCGTGTTGCCCGACGCCACGCGCTGCGCCGATTGCGAGATCAGCGTGCGGATCTCCTTGGCCGAGCTGCCGGCGCGCTGCGCCAGCCCGCGCACTTCGGTCGCCACCACCGCAAAGCCGCGGCCGGCCTCGCCCGCGCGCGCGGCCTCCACCGCCGCATTCAGCGCCAGGATATTGGTCTGGAAGGCAATGCCGTCGATCACCGCGATGATGTCGACGATGCGCCGCGAATCGGCCTCGATCTCCTGCATGGTCTGCTGCATGCGCCCGACCGCGTCGCCGCCGGCGCGCGCCACGTCAGACGCCTCGCGCGCCAGCTCGCTGGCCTGGCCGGCATTGCTGGCGTTCTGCTGCACGGTGGCCGTCAGCTGCTCCATGCTGGCCGCGGTCTGCTCCAGCGACGAGGCCTGCTCCTCGGTGCGCTGCGACAGGTCGATATTGCCCTGCGCGATATCGCCCGCCGCCGCCAGCACGTTGTGTGCGCCGGCCTTGGTGTCGCCGATCAGCGCGCGCCAGCTGTCCACCAGCGACAGCAGGTGCCGCTTGATCTCGCTCAGTTCATCGCGCCCGCGCACCGCGATGCGCAGGGTCAGGTCGCCCGCGTTGATGCGTTCGACCATCTCCGCCACCTGCCGCACGTCGCCGCGCGTGCCGCGGCTGAAGCCGATGAACAGGTAGAACGCGGCGGCCACGGTCACCAGCGCAATGCCCGCCAGCAACACGAACTGCCTTTCCTGCGCCGCGACACGCTGTGCCAGCATGGCGCCAGCGACCTCGGCAAACGCGTTGTTGGCGGCCGCCACGCCTTCGATGGCGGCGGTGGCCTCGTCGAAGTAAGCCTTGGCATCGATGTCGATGCCGGTCGCGCCCAGCATCCGGACCTTGAGCGTGCGATGGAAATTGTCCATCGCGGCGAGTCGCGCCAGCGCGGCGCCGATGCGCGGCCGGTACGCCGGTGCCGCGTTCCCGACGCGCGCGATGTCGCGCCGCACCGTTTCCAGCCCCTCGTGGATTTGCTCGGCGAGCGCGCCCAGACCCGCCTGCTGCGCGGCATCGGCATAGCCGCCCTGCGCGATGATGCCGGCCCCGCGGCCGCGCGCCAGCGCGCTCAGTTCGGCCAGGCGCGGCATCGGGCCCACCAGCAGGTTGATCAGGTAGTAGGAGCCCGCTTCGCTGTCCAGCGCCAGTTGCGAGCGCTCAGCCACGTCGCCGATAAACGCCTGCGTCTGCCGCACCAGTGCGCTGTGGCGCTCGAACAGCGGCCCGGCCATGGTGTCCAGGCCAAGCCCGCGCAGATGCTGCCAGTCCTGCTCCAGCTTGCGCGCCCCGGCCCCGAGTTCAAAGGCAGGATTCTCCGCGATGCTGCGCGTCAGCCCCGCCAGGCCGGCCGCGGCCTTGTTGTCGGCCGCGTCGAAGGTGGCGCGAAAGGCCGTATTGCCCGACAACACCGCATTGGCGGCGCCGCGCCGGACCTGGGTCTCGCGCATGAAGTCGAGCGCATGCCCGACCACGGCAAGCCCCCGCATTTCATCGCCGGTGGTGCGGATCGATCGCGCCGCATCGCTCAGCACCACGTACATCGCGCCGCATAGGGGCACCAGGAACAGCACGGCGATCAGCGCGAGCTTGCGGTTGATATTCAGGCGCGCCATCAGGCGCTCGGCAGGAAGGAAAATGGGAGTCATGGCAGTCGCGGAACTTGGCTTGGTTTTCCTCCTATCGGCCTTGATTTGCAGGCCTGAAGCACGAATTTCGAAGGTCTTGATGATGCGCAAATCCAGTGCAGAAAACGCGCTGAAGTGGGGCATAAAGCACGGGTTGCGGGCAGCGTCGGCACCGCTGCCTGCCCGCGTGCACCGAAGACGTGTGGGGCATCGGGCAAGGGGTGACGGCGGCCTGTCCGGCCTTGTGCCCTTGACGGCATCGTCTTCGGCGCCTCCCTGAGCAAGCTCATGCGCGACGGGTCCGCTCGCCGCGCTCGCGCCGCCGCGGGCCCGGGCTCCCGACCATACCTGGCGTGGGAATCGCTTGCCGCATGGCATCGACAAACAACCTGAGCTTCGCCGGATAGAAGCGCGCATAGGGGTAGACCAGGTAGATCGGCAAGGGATCGGCCTGCCACTGCGGCAGCAGGTGCAGCAGCCTGCCGCTGGCAATGTCATCGGCAAAGATCCAGGCCGAGCCGACGGCAACGCCCAGCCCCAGCCGGGTCGCCGAATGCAGCGCATAGAGGCTGTCCGTGCTCATGCGCGGCTGGAATGCGATGCCTTGTCGCGCCAGCGTCTGCGTGTTCTGCAGCACGACCTCATTGCGATAGAAGGTGCGCAGCGCCAGCCATGGCAGGTCCTCCAGGTCTTCCGGCCGGCGTGGCAGCGGCTTACCCTCAAACAGCGACGGTGCGGCAATGACCGCGCGCGGCACGTCGGCGAGCCGCACCGCCACCACGCCGGGTTCATGCACTTCGCCCACATGGATCGCGCAATCGATGGCCTCGGCGATGAAATCCGGGGTGCGGTCATGCAGCAGCCATTCCACCGAGACTTCGGGGTACTGCTGCAGGTAGCCGGCCAGCGGGCCGACCAGCAGCTCCTGCCCGAAAGCGTGCGGCACCACCACGCGCAACGTGCCGGCCGGCGCATGCCCGACCCCGCGCACGTCGGCCTCGAACATGGTCCAGTCGGCCACCAGTTCCTTGGCACGCTCATAGCAGCGCTCGCCGTCCTCGGTCAGCTTCATCGCATGCGTGGAGCGCTGCAGCAGGCGCACGCCGAGCAGCCGCTCCAGCGTCTGCAGGCGCCGGCTGACGGTGGGCTGGGTCGTCTGCAGCTGCGCTGCCGCCATCGAAAGGCTGCCGGCCTCGACGATGCGCTCAAAGGTCTGCAACAGCTCGATGCGGTCGGCGCTGGTGGCGCCGCGGGCGGCTGCCCTGCCCTGCATGGCGGTGGTTCGCTGCGATGCTGGCTGGCGTTTCATACGCATCTCGTATAACCATTGTTCATCCCGCACGTCTACCAGAATCGGCCCGCGTGGACAACACTTCGAGCCATCCAAACCTGCCTGCGGATCTCGCAACCTCGATATGTCCTCTGTTCCCGCCACCCCATCCGCCGCCACCATTGCCAGCCCGCCCCTGCCGGGACGCCTGGTGCTGCTGCTTGCCGTCGGCGCGGGCCTGTCAGTCGCCTCGCTGTACTACAGCCAGCCCATGCTCGGGGTGATGGCACCCGACCTGCATGCCTCCGATTCGGCAACCGGCGCCATCCCGACCCTGACGCAGCTCGGCTATGCGCTGGGCATCCTGCTGCTGGCGCCGCTGGGCGACCGCTATGACCGCCGCCGCATCATCGTGGCCAAGGCAGTGGCGCTGGTCGGCGCCTTGCTGCTGGCGGGCCTGGCGCCCGGCATTGGCGCCTTGCTGGTATCCAGCCTGGTGGTGGGCCTGGCCGCCACCATGGCCCAGGACATCGTGCCCGCTGCAGCGGCGCTGGCGCCCGCGGCGCAGCGCGGCAAGGTGGTCGGGACAGTCATGACCGGATTGCTGCTGGGCATCCTGCTGTCGCGGGTGGTGAGCGGCTTCGTCGCCGCGCACTTCGGCTGGCGCACCATGTTCATGATTGCGGCGGCCAGCATCGCGGCGGTCGCGCTGGTTGCCCGGCGCCAGTTGCCGCGCTTCACGCCCACCACGATGCTGCCGTATGGTGCGCTGCTGGCCTCGCTGGCGGCCCTGTGGCGCGAGCATGGCGCCTTGCGCCGCGCGGCCCTGGCGCAGGGGCTGCTGTCGGTGGGCTTCAGCGCGTTCTGGTCCACGCTGGCAGTGATGCTGCATGGCGCACCATTCCATCTCGGCAGCGAGGCCGCGGGGGCGTTCGGCCTGGCCGGCGCCGCCGGCGCGCTGGGCGCGCCGCTTGCCGGGCGCCTTGCCGACCGCCGCGGGCCGGAGCGGGTGACCCGGCTGGGCGCGGCACTGGCGGCGCTGTCGTTTGCCGCCATGCTGCTGACCCCGCTGGTATCGCCGCATGCGCAGTTGTGGCTGATCGGCGCCAGCGCCATCGGGTTCGACCTCGGTGTCCAGATCGCCTTGGTCGCGCACCAGACCATCGTCTATGGCATCGATCCGGGCGCGCGCAGTCGCCTGAATGCCGTGCTGTTCGTCTGCATGTTCACCGGCATGGCCGTCGGCGCCGCGCTCGGCAGCCTGGCACTGGCGCGTTTCGGCTGGACCGGCGTGGCCGCGCTGGCGAGCGCCGCCGCGCTGGCTGCGCTGGCCGTGCGGCTGACGCCGCGGCGTGGCGCGCGCTGAGCGCCAGCTCCCGGCCTGGCATGCAGAGCCTTCGCGCCCAGGCCGCCCGGGCCTCTACGCGACGGGCGCGATGCCCTCCCCGTCCGTGCCGGCCTCATCGCCGTCTCCCGGCGCCAGCGGAACCTCCACCGTCAGCGCCGTACTGCCCGGCGCCGACCGGATCTGCAAGCGGCCGCCGATGGCCGCCGCGCGCACCCGCATGTTGCGCAGCCCGCGCCCGCCGCGCGTGGCCCCGGTGTCGAAGCCGCGGCCGTTGTCGGCCAGCGTGATCCGGATCACCTGCGCGTCCATGTCCGCGTGGGCGGTCACGGTAAGGGCGGTTGCCCGTGCGTGCTGCAGCACGTTGGTGATGCCTTCGAGCAGCAGGTATTGCAGCTCCTGCACCTTGCGCGCGGTGAAATGCGCCAGCGCGGGCAGGCGCTCGACCTCCCAGTGGATGTCGAGACCCCCATCGGCGATGCGCGGACCCAGGCGGTAGCGCAGGTTGCCCAGCACTGCCGCCAGGTCGCCGCCGGTGTCCTGCATGGCGTCGATGGAAAGCTTCAGCGAATCCAGGGCGTGCCGGACCTGCACGGCGATTTCCGGGGAGCTGGCCTTGCCGGATTCCAGCATCGAGATCGTGGTGACAAGCTGGCTGCCCAGGCCATCGTGCATGTCGCGCAGGATGCGGCCGCGCTCGCGCAGCGCGGTCTCCTCGGCGGCGATCTTCTGCGTGCGCGCGAAGGCCGCGCGCAGCTGCGCCTCGCGCTGCGCGACGCGCTCGGTCAGCACCTGGTTGGCGTCCTGCAGGCTCTGCACCGCGCTGGTGTAGCGCTCCACCAGCATCCACGCCATCACCACGCTGAACGGCACCGACACATAGCGGGTCATGGAATGGACCCAGTAGTAGTCGCCGGTCAGCCAGACCTTGATCCAGTCCGCCAGGAACAGCAGCGCCGACACGCCCACGGTGGCGGCCAGCAGCGTCGCCTCGCGGCTGGGCCGGCGCAATGCGCCCCATACCATCGCGCCGGCCACGGTCAGGATGATGCCCACCTTGACCAGCCAGCTCAGCGGAAAGACCATCGGGTGGCTCGACATCGCGGCCAGCGGCGCGACCACCGGCAGCGCCAGCCACAGGTAGGCGTTGAGGGTGCGGTGCAGCCAGCGCCACGGCACGCGGATCACCAGCAGGCAGAAGCGGGCGATGGCGCCCAGGAATACCTCGCGCGCGGCGGCGACGATATAGCTGCGCAGCTCCGCGGGAATCGCCAGGTCATCGACAAAGTAGTCGAGCAGGCGCACGCTCCAGGCGACCTCGGCCAGCCCGTACAGGCCGAACAGCGGATCGCGCTGGCGCCACCAGATCAGCAGCGCGAGGCCGCCCAGCACGACACTGAGCACCGCCGCAATCAGCGGGCCGACCACGCGCAGGCGGAAGGCCTGCTCGAACTGCGCGCGCACTTCAGCGGCCGGACCCACCGTCACCGGCAGCAGGCCCGAGCGCGCATAGGCGCGCGCCGCCACGGTGATGCGCAGCAGGTTGCCGTGCGCGCGCGCCAGCTCGGGCGGCACGGCCACGTAGTAGGGGCGCTTGGCCAGCGCCGACGAGGGTGCGTCCAGGCGCCCGCCGGCGGCGATCAGCACGCCATTGACGCGTACCTCGTAGCTGCCGCCGGCCCATGGCACGAACAGCCCCCCGGGGTCAGCCGCGGGCCAGTTGCGGTCAAAGCGCAGTTCGTAGGCCAGCGTGCCGGACTTGCCCGGCTGCTCCCGGTCCCAGTAGTCAGGCAGCGTCAGCGGGCGCGCCGGCAGCACCGTGCCGTCGGTCAGCGTGGCCGAGCGCGTGGCCGCGGCCAGTTCCATCGTGCCCGCGGCTGCCGCCACGCCGGACAGCATCAGGCAGGCCCATGCCAGCAGCACGGCAAGCACGATCCGGAGGTGGCGCGGCCGATGCAGCATGGGGTGGGGTCACAAGGACTTGAGCAGGCCCAGCTTGGCCGCCTCGAACACGGCCTCGCCGCGCGAGCGCACTGCCAGCTTGCCGTAGATGTTCTTGATGTGCGATTGCACGGTATGCACGCTCAGCCCCAGATAGCGGGCAGTCTCGGCATAGGTATAGCCGCGCGAGATCAGGTCCAGGATCTCGTTCTCGCGCACCGACAGCACCACGGCGCCGGTGGCCGCGGCATCGCGCGCAACCGCCTCTGCCGGCGCGCCGCGCAGCCGGTTCACCACCTGCCGCGCGATCAGCGGGCTCATCGGCGAGCCGCCCGCGCGCAGTTCGCCGATGGAGGCGGCGATGCGGTCCGTGGTTTCGTCCTTGAGCAGGTAGCCGATGGCGCCCGCCTCGATGCTGGCCAGCACGTGGTGGTCGTCGCCGAACACCGTGACCACCATGCAGTCGCAGGCGGGATAACGTTCGCGCGCGGCGCGGATCACGTCGATGCCGCTGCCGTCCGGCAGGCCGAGGTCGCACAGCAGCACGTCGGGCTGGTGCTGCGCCAGCCAGGCCAGGGCCTCCGCCGCGCTGGCGGTGCAGCCTGCCACCACGGTGGCCGGCGCATGCATCTCGACGGCCTGCACCAGGCGGCTCAGCGCCGCCGGGTCATCCTCCACGATCAGGACACTAGTTGTGCTTGCCATGCCTGTCTCTTCCCGAGCCATGCCGTTGTGCCGCCCGTTGCGCCGGGCACGACGGCGGATTCTGACATATCCGTCCGCACCAGGGACGGCCGCGCGGCCTCCCTCAGGGTAAACGCCGCCGCCCCCACCCATCGCACAGTCTGCCGCGGTTTCCCATCCCATATTCTGGGGAGGCGCCTGAATCCACCTGCCCCTATGATCCGGCAAAACAGCCCAATCGGCCGCAGCCGGCAGTGCGGGCAACAAGACAGGCAAACAAGCGGGAATACGGGGAAGACCACCGTGACACATAAGACAGCCGGCACACCGGCCGCACGGGAAATCGGGCATGCAAGGGGGGAGCCCGCAGGCACCATCCCGGCAACGGCCGCGGTGCGGCTGGCTGCCGGGATGGCCGCGTGCGGGCTGGCGGCGTTGCTGGCCGGTTGCCTGGCCACCGCACCGAACACGGCCGGCGTGGCCGCCATGGAGCTGGACGTCAGCCGCAAGGGCCCGGTGTCCGGCGTCGGCCTGGACGGTCACGACATCGTGGCCATGGCTGACCAGATGATGCGCGACATCCTGGCGCAGCCGCGTTTTGCGCCGGGCAAGGATGGCAAGCGCCCGCGCATCGCCCTGGACAGCGCCAACTTCATCAACGACAGCTCACAGCCGCTGGACCGGCAACTGATCGTGGACCGGCTGCGGGTCAGCCTGAACCGCGCCGCGCAATCCCGCATCCAGTTCGTCAGCGCGCAGACTGCCCTGGTCGAACGCGAGCGCCAGGCCAAGCGCAGCGGCGCCACCGATGCCGGCACGCTGGGCCTGACCCGCGCGCGCATCGGTGCCGACTACAGCCTGTCCGGGCGCATCGGCTCGCTCGACAGCCGCAGCGCCGCCACCGGCATGGTGCAGCGCTACATGCAGATCTCCTTCGAGCTGGTCGAGGTCGAATCGGGCGAGCTGGTCTGGAGCAACATCTATGAATTCCAGCGCGCCGCGGCCGACGATGTGGTCTATCGGTAGGCGCGCCGGCGCGCTGGCGGCCTGCCTGCTGGCGCTGGCTGGCTGCTCCACCACGCCCCCCGCCCATCGCGGCTGCACGCCGTGGCGGCAGCAGCATGAGCGCCCCGCCCTGCCCGTCTCGTTCCTCTCGCCGGAGCTGGCCGACATGGTCGGCGTGCGCGAGCTTGGCATCGCACGCACCGCCAGCGGGCTTGGCTCCGTCAGTGCGGGCCTCTACAACTGCGCCGAATTCGACGTCGCGCTGCTGGTACGCACCCGCTTCCGCCCGCAGCAAGGCGGCACCGCCCCCGAGCCGCCCAGCGCCTGGCGCACGCTGGTGCTGCCGCCGCGCACGCAGCTCGACTACGCCGAGCACGCCGTCATGGCCGGCTCATTGCCGGGTGCGCTCGAAATCCTGGACGCGCAGCGGGCGCAGCAGCCCTACCGCCCGGGCCAGCTCTACCCCGCGCTGCCCGGGCCAGCACGCCCATGACGATGCGTTATGCCCGGTCCTGCCGGCACCCCTGACATCCATCCCGTTCTGCAGCCATGACCGGAGCTTGTTCCATGCCACGTCCTTCCTTGCTGGCGGCCACCCTCGCCGCCGTCCTCCTTGCCGGCTGCGCCGCCCCGCAGATGGCGCTGAAATCCACCCGCACCGGCGGCGACAGCTCGCCCCAGGTGCGCGCCGATATGGCCGGCAAGGCCGACCTGTCCAGCCTGAACGTGGGCGATACCGTGGCCGTGTCCCCCGGCAACAGCAAGGTCGTGGTGGCCTCGACCCCGCTGGTCTACACCCTGTATGAAGACGGCATGGTGACCCAGGCCGAAGTCAAGCGGCAGCTGGCGGTCAACCGCAAGGACGTGCCCAGGATCGAATTCATCAAGGGCGAACTGCACCGCGGCGACTTCATCCGCCGCGAGATCCTGCTGGACCTGCACAGCAAGGACCCCGACGAGTTCAACCGCACCATCCACTTCCTGGCCTTCAACCGCGGCGACAAGGCCTTCCGCGGCGACCTGACGGTCTATGACCTGCTGCCCGCCGAGCTGGAACTGGTCAAGCTGGGCAGCGCCAACAAGTACACCGACCAGACCATGGTCAAGGGCGTACTGAGCGGGCTGCCGTTCCTGTCGCTGGTGACGCTGGCGATGGACAACTATTCGAAATCCGATGAGCAGGTGGCGATGCGGCACGAGCGGCTGGACCAGGTGCAGAAGTTCACGTTCCAGCGGGTGGTGCTGGAGCCGGGCCAGGCGATCGGCTTCACCATGAACGTGCGCTACCAGCTGCCCGGCGAACAGGAGCTGGCCGATCTGCGTGAAACCGCCGCGCCGCTGGCACAGCACCGCTGAGGCCGGCAATGCGGATCCGCAAGACTGCCCGGGGGATGCGGCGCACCGCCGCCGCACTGGCCGCGCTGGCGCTGGCCGCGCCCCTGCCGGGGGCGGCGGCCTGGTTCGACGGCGAAGAGAAGCGGCTGGCGGCCGAAGCCGACCGCTTCGTTGCCGACAAAGCCGCCGAACTCCAGCGCATCCTGCATACGCTGTACATGGAAGGCGAGTGGAATGCCGTGCTCAACTTGAACCTGCTGGGCCTGGCCGCGATCGAGGCCGGCCAGCCGCGCCTGGCCGGGCGCGCCTTCGACATGGCCGCGGCGCGCATCCTGCGCATCTATGCCGACGACCCCAACGCACAGCAAGCCAAGTCGCTGTGGTCCGCCGAAAGCGTCAAGGACTGGAAGGGCGAACCGTACGAACGGGCCATGACCTTCTACTACCGCGGCCTGCTCTATGCCAGCGCCGGCGACTACCAGAACGCCCGCGCAGCCTTCCTGCAGGCCGACATCCAGAACGCGTTCGGGCAATACGAGCGCTATGACGGTGATCAGGGCGGCTTTGCGCTGATGGCCTGGCTGGCGGCCTGGGCCTCGCAATGCGCCGGCGACAGCGCGCGCGCGGCTGAGCTGGCGGCGCGCGCGGCCAGGCACGCACCGGAGCCGTTCTACGCCCAGCCGCGCGGCACGCTGCCGCGGCACCTGAGCGTGTTCGAGCTTGGCATCGGCCCGGAGAAAGTCACGCTGGGCGACACCAGGAGCATCCTCGGCTTCCTGCCGCAAGGCGCGGCAGGACGCACGCCGCGCATCGCCTATGCATCGGCGGTGAAGCCGATGGCCTCAGGCACTGCCGCCGACCTCGACCGCGTCGCGCTGACCCGGGGCGGGCGGCCAATCCAGGGCATCCTGGATGGCAAAGCCGTCTTCAAGGAAAACACCGCGACCATTGCCGATGCCGCGGGAGCGCTGTCCTCGGGCCTGGTGAATGCTGCGTTGTCGGGAGCCAACAGTGGCAATGCCGGCCTGGCGCAGGGACTGGGCGCAGCCGGGGCTGCCGGCTCGCTGATCAGCCTTGCCGCGGGGGCGATGTCCAGGGCGGCCAATGCCGAGGCCGATACCCGCTACTGGGCATCGCTGCCCAAGATCGTCTACCTGCAAGGCCTGGCTGCGCCGCTGGCATCGCCGGCCGTGCAGTTCACCCCTGGCGGCGGCGGCAAGCCGCGCTCTGCCCTGCTGCAAAGCCGCCATGGCGAATGCTCGCTGGCCTGGGGCCGTGAATATTCCGCCTTCGATGCCGAGCATGGCGGCGTGGCCAATCCCTCGCCCTGGCCGGCCGAGCCGGTCGAGTCCGGGCGCGAGCGCGCCAACGCGGTCCTGCGCACCGAACTGCTGGCCCTGCCGTTCGGCCAGTAGCACAGCCCCCGTTTGGGGGATATTTCCCACTTTTCCACGAAATTAGAGCGCTTTTGCCAGTTCTGTCGAATTTTGCAACCTGTACGCTACAATGCCTCGTCGTCAGCCGACGGGGCTGGCGGATCTGGAGAAAAACAGAATGAAGACGGGAAAACTGGTGGTAGGGCTGGCGCTGGCCGGGTTGCTGGCGGGATGTGAATCGATGGACGGCGCAATGTCCTCCATCAGCGGCGTGCTCGACGGCACCGGCGACGTGCTGAGCGGCGACTTCCGCATGCTGGCGGATCCGAAGCCGGCTTCGCTGGGCGATATCTGGTCGGACTGGAAGAAGAACGAAATCACCGCGAAGAAGAAGTGGGATTCGCAGGCAATCCTGGTATCGGGTACGGTCTCCCGCATCACCAAGGTGGATGGCCTGGGCAAGTCGGACGACACCATCGCCGTCTACTTCAAGGACTCGGTCAATCCGCAGTGCACCGGCAAGGCGCTGATGCGCGACGCGCTGATGGTCAACCAGAAGAAGATCAGCAACCTGCAGACCGGGGACAAGGTCAACGTCACCGGCGTGCTGGCGACGCGCGATTCGGAAATGGCCAACAGCAGCAATACCGAATGCTATTTCGCGTTCAGCAAGTCGAAGATCGAATCAGCGGCCAATACCACGGCAGCTGCCGGCAGCGCGGCCGCTCCCGCCAAGGCAGCCACGACCACCAAGTCGACCAAATCGACAAAGTCGACCAAGACCAGCAGCACGAAGTAAACCAGCCAAAGGCGGCGACGGGCGGCAGTATGGCCGCCTCGCCCCAGGCTGCGCGTCTGGGCGTCCCTGCCTCGCACCATGTGGATCCTGCGGCACGGCACGCCCGTCCGGCCCTGCATCCCTTACAAGCTCTGAAACCGTTGCACGGTAGCGCACGCCAAAGTGCCGCAAATCCCCGTCCGCGGGGCACCCCCCTCCACACGGTACGAATCTTGCCCCTTCCTGATTACCCGCCAGCGGTTCGCGCACGGCATGTGCGCCCGCACATGGCGCCACACGCACACTGTCAGGAAAACAGCATGGGCTACTACTACGATGAGCGCAATGCGCGCAACGCGCGCCAACGCCGCCAGGCATGGCAGGACGATGACTGGCAACCTGAATCCGAACAGGAGCGCTGGCAAGCGCGGCGTCGGCGCCAGCAAATGGCCCCGGGCCAAACCAGCTACGGCGGCCCCGCCCGCCCGGACCGGGATTTCAACGAAGCGTACGGCGCCCGCAGGTACCCGGCACACCCGTCCGGCGAGCGTTACGGCAGCAACCTGCGCTACGGCCTGAACGGCGGCTATGGCTGGGAGCGTGCCAGCGAATGGCGCGACCCGCAGGCGTGGCAACGCGACGACGACAACGCCGAGCGCCAGTGGCGCCGCAGCGCCGAACGCGCACGGGATCCGCGTGAATCGCCGCGCACGCGCGGCCATGACACCCACTTCGGCGACCTGCGCAGTGACACCCGCTACTGGGTCGACCCGCACGAGGACTGGGAAGAGAAGCAGCGCTATGAAATCCGGCGCCACAGCCCGGGCTACCGGGAATATGCGCAGCGCCGCGGCTGGGAAACCGACAGCCCCGATGACGAGCGCGAAGGCTCGCATGGCGTGCTCTACAACCTGGGCCGCCGCATCGGCGAAGCCGTGGGCGACTGGTTCGGCAGCTCCGAACGCCGCACCGGCCCGCGCGGCTACCAGCGCAGCGACGAGCGCATCCGCGACCAGATCTGCGAGCAGCTCAGCTACGCTCGCGGCGTTGACGTCAGCGACGTCAGCGTCGACGTCAGCGAAGGCGTGGTGTCATTGACCGGCACCGTGCGCGACCGCGGCCAGAAGTTCTATATCGAAGACCTGGCCGACGGCACCTACGGCGTCAAGGAAGTCAACAACGACATCCGCGTGCGCCGCGAGGCCCCCGAAGCCCGCAGCACCAGCGATGTGACCGGCAGCACCTGGCGCGGATAACGCCAACGGTGGCGGGGGCCCCAGGCCGAGATCGGCCTAGGCGCCCGCCACGCCAACCTCCGCCGCCAGCCGTTCGCGGATAAACCCCAGGAACGCACGCACACCCTCAGGCAATGTGCGGCCGGCCAGCGTCTGCAGTTCGACCGCGCGGCTGCGCATGCCGCGCTCCCGGATCGAGGCGGCGTGCAGTTCACCGCGGCGCAACCTGTCGCCCACGGTGACGGCGCCGGAGATCGACAGCCCGCCACCGTGCAGCACGAAGCTGGTCAGGGTCTCGAAGTGGTTGGTCACCAGCACCGGCTCGAACACCACCCCGCGTTCGCCGCAAGCGATGTCGAACAGCTGGCGCACGGTGTTGTCGCCCTCCGGCAGCGCCAGGGGATAAGGCTGCATCTGCGCCAGCGTGACGCTGCGAAAGCGCGCCAGCGGATGGTCCGGCCGCATGATGGCGATCACCGGCGCGGGCTGCCGGTGCTCCACGCGGATGCCCTGCTCCGCGGCGCGGCTGTAGGTGATGCCGATGTCCGCATCGCCATGCAGCACGATGCCGGTGACCTCGGCCGGCGACGCCACGCGCACATGGAACTGCAGGCCCGGATAGCGCTGGCGGAATTCGGCAATGATGCGCGGCAGGAACTCGATCGCAAACCCCGCCGAGCTGGCCACCCGCACCCGGCCCCGGCGCAGGCCCTGCAGCGCGGCAATCTCTGACACCACCCGATCGGCTTCCAGCGCGCCGCGCAGCGCATAAGCTGCCAGCAACTCCCCGGCGGCACTCGCCACCATACCACGCGGCCGGCGGTCGAACAGCGGCACGCCGAGCAACGCTTCGAGCGCGCCGACCTGGCGGCTCACGGCCGACACGGTGACATTCAGCCGCTGCGCCGCCTCGGTCAGCGAGCCGCTGCGTATCACCTCCAGGAAATAGCGCAGCGAGGTTTCCTGCAGGCGATGCGACAGCATGGGCGGCTCCGGGGGCTGGTTTGCGTTTTACGCAAGGATATTTGAAAAAATCATCGATTGCGGGAAACCGTGCGCCGCCCGTATGCTTTTTCCCGACACCACAGGAGACCCCCGAGCCATGGCGCCCACCCGGAC